>NZ_JBSZKT010000059.1:0-31769 GCF_055690525.1 Streptosporangium sp. H13245
GTAGCCGCCACCGGCGTTCAGCTTCGGCGTGGCCTTGGTCTCCCAGGTGTAGGGAGTCGCCTTGGCCAGGTTGTTGGCCGTGCCGTTGCCCGCGAGCCAGAACTCGGCAACGTCGAGCGCCGCCGGGGCGTCCTTGGCCAGGGTGTCGTACGCCCAGTCCGGGACAGCGTTGGCGGTACCGGCCAGGCCGGCGGCCAGCAGACCGGTAGCCAGGATGGCGCCACCGGCGGGGAGGAGGATGCGCTTCAAGGGAAACTCCTTGGTCTGATGTGGAACGCCTCTTGCGTCCCATGCGTCAGTAAAGGGATTGCCAGAAACATACAGCGCCGATCTTGAACACCGGAAGCCGGTTCGAGGGGGAAGCAGCGGACCTGGTGGGCCGAGACCGTTTCGTGATGTTTGAGCACCCTTGATGCTGATGTTGTGGTTGAGGCTTACTCGGGTTGTTTCCGCAGATGGGCGAAAGCCTGGGGCAAAAGTGACTGATGTGGCGTGTTTGGCCGGTTACCGTGAGCCATGACCCTTGTGTGACGCAGATCACATCAATCTGATGGCACCGATTTCGGGGCGGGCACGTCTAACGCGACCGTCCCCGCCCGGACAGGCTTCCGGACCGCCCCGCGAGACGCCCTCCGGGGCCCGGAGATCGGCCTCTCCGCCCCCGGAAACGGGTGCGGGACCCGGCGCCGCGCGCCGGGTCCCGCCGATCGTTCAGGAGGCGAGGGAACCCCTCGCCCCACGGTGCGCGAGCTACCTGTAGAGCTCGCCGTTCGGGCCGACGATCCTGCCGGACCACACGTTGGCGGCCTTCCTGTAGATGTCGGCGGTCTCGCCGTCGAAGTACGGCGAGGTGATGAGGTCGTAGCGGTCGTTCTGGTCCTGGTCGCCGAACAGGCTGGTGACGCCGTTGACGAGGCCCAGCCGCCTGGAGCTGCTGTACTGCGAGATCCACGGCCCGCCGTCGGCGCCCGGGGTGAAGGAGCCCTTGAGGCCGACGTGCTCCTCGACCTTCTCGGCCGGGGAGACGTACTCCTTGCCCGACGTCTTCCCGTACACGTACTTGGGCGTCACGCCGCTGTAGGGCCTGTCGCCGTCGGGGTGCGGGGCCTGGGGGTAGCCGAAGGCGTAGACGGTCTTGCCGGTCTTCTGGTTCCAGGTGAAGCCCTGGGCGCCGACGTTGTCGCCGAGACGGCCGACGTCCTTGGACAGCAGGATGTAGTAGTGCGAGCCACGTGACCACTTGGGCCCGGTGAACCCGTTGTACTCACTCCTGGTGACCTGCTTGACCCCGTTGAAGGCGACGCCGTTGTAGACCGTGACGAAGGCGTAGTCCTTGTCGTAGTCCTCGTAGTTGGCGAAGTCGAAGTGCGTCCACGCCGACTTGCCGACGTAGATGCCCCACGGGGTCTTGCCCTGGTAGTAGCCGGGGACGAAGACCCACTTGTCAAGGGTGTCGCTGTTGCTGCCCGGGTCGTAGACGCAGTGTCCGGCCGTGGCGACCAGGTTGCGGTACCTGCCCTGGACCGAGGTGGCCGAGCACCACCGGTACTGGCCGTTGACGACGAAGAACACCTTGCCGAGGGTCCTGGGCAGGTTCACGTTCTTGGCGAGCGACGGGGTGGGCTTCTGTGAGCCGGTCGGGCCGACGCTGCCGGGACTGCCGTCGGGGGAGAAACCGCCGCCGACCTTCATATTCGGCGCCCCGGGGTCGGGGTTGTAGACCGTCGCCCTCTTGAGGGCGGCGAAGTTCGACGCCGCCCAGAAGTCGATGACCGAGACCGCCGAGGCGTTGTTCCTGGCCATCGGGTCGGTCGCCCAGTCGGGGGCGGCCTGGGCGGTGCCGGCCAGGGTGGTGGCCAGCAGGGCGGTGACGGCTGCGGCGCCACCGAGGGGGAGAAGAGAGTGCTTCAAAGACGAGCTCCTTGCGCTGCAACGCTCCCGGACATCCGGGAACTGCGGGACGACAAGCTACGAACCTATGCAGCGATCACTGGAGCAAACCCCGCATAAGGGTCCCTTAAGCCTCTCTTAAGGCGGCGTTATGATCGGGGCGCCTGCTGGGTCGCGGCCCAGTGATAGACGACGTAGGTCGACGCGATGAAGTACGGGGAGGAGATCCTGTCGTACCTGCGGTCGGTGCTGACGTCCCAGGCGAAGCTGTTGACGCCGTTGAGGTAGCCGACGCCGTTCGCGCTGTTGTAGGAGACCAGCCAGGGGCCGCCGCTCGCGCCGTGGGTGAAACCGCAGGTCAGGGCGATGCCCTGCTCCACCAGGCGGGCGGGGGCCTTCACCTTGATGGTGCGTCCGTCGCACCACTTCAGCTTCTGGCCGTCGTAGGGACGGTAGCCGTCGGGGTGCGGGGCGGCGGGGTAGCCGAAGGCGACCGTCGACAGGCCGGTGCCGCGGTTGGTCACCAGGCCCTGCCCGCCGACGTTGTCCTCCAGGCTTCCGACACCCTCCATCTCGTAGGTGCCGGACGTCTTGCCGGCCTTCCACCTGAAGCCGTCGTGCACGGTGACGAACGCGTAGTCGTAGTCGTAGTCGCCCTTGCCGACGAAGTCTTCGTGCAGGTTGAGCGAGTGCCCGACGTAGATCCCGTACGGGGCGTTGCCCTTGTCGTAGCCGGGGATGAAGATCCAGTATTCGGCCTGGCTGCCCGTCTTGGCGTCGTAGGCGCAGTGCCCGGCCGTCGCGACCAGGTTGCGGTTGGTCGCCGCCACCGAGGAGGCGGAGCACCAGTAGTCCTTGGCGCCGATCCGGAAGAACACCTTGCCCACGGTCATCGGCGAGCTGCCGGAGGCCGGGGTCCGCTTCTTCGGCAGGGTGGGCCTGACGACCGGCGAGGAACTCCCGGACGCGGTGGAGCTCTTCCCGCCGGTGGTCGCGGTGGTCGCGGCGGCCTCCCCGGTCGTGGCCTCCCCGATGCCGGACGCCGCGGTGGCCGTGGCGCTTCCCGGTGTGGCGCTCCCCGTGGGGCCGCCGGAGGAGGGGGACGCGGAAGAGGGAGAAGCGGAGGAGGGAGGGCTGCCGGGGGTGGCCGGCACGTTGTCCATGGCCTGCTTGAGCCTGGCCGGGCTCCAGTACTCCGCGATCCGCTTCATGTCGGCGCTGCTCTTGGTCAGGGTGATCGAGGTGATCCCGTTGGGCACCCCGTACATCGGGCTGGCCGCGGCGCTCCCGGCGAACGCGGATGTCATGGTCACACAGGCGGTGACCAGCCCGCCGAGTGTGGCCGTGAGCCGCCGAGCGCGGGAGGACATGGGGGATCCTTTCGGGGGACCGGGAGTTTCAGGTGGCTACCAGAGGCGCAAGGGGTGATTTTTCCAGATCAACTTGATTTTGGGCAGTTCGTTGGACCGATCCGCTCTTACTCTGTTATCTAGCCAGTGTGGCTGAAGGTGTATAAGCAGCCCGTGAAGGTGGAAAAGGGCCCGGCGTGCACCGGGCCCTTCCTCGTTCACGAAGCCCGTGTCTAGGCGGGGAGCTTCCCGGTCCAGAGGTTGGCGGCGTGCTTGTAGATGCCGTACGTGTCACCGTTGAAGTACGGGGTGGTGACGCGGTCGTAGCGCTTGTTGCCGTCGCTGTCGACCGTCAGGCTCACGACACCGTTGAGGTAGCCGGTCCGCTTGCTGTTCTTGTACTGCAGCAGGAAGGGGCCGCCACTGGCGCCGGGGGTGAAGGCGCACTTGATCGCCTGGTGCTCCTCGGCCTTGTAGGCCGACACGACGGGCGCCGCGGCGGTCGTGCCGTAGCACCACTTCTGGGTGTGGCCGGAGTACGGCTTGTTGCCGTCGAGGTGGGCCGAGGTCGGGTAACCGAACGTGAAGACCTTCTTGCCCAGCTTCTGGTTCCAGCTGAAGCCCTGGCCGCCGACGTTGTCGCCGAGACGGCCGGCGTCGGCCACCGTCGAGATGTAGTGGCGGAAGATCACGTACTTCACAGACGCGGTCTTCTTGATGTACTTCACCACGAAGTAGTACGTGATGGTGTAGTTGCCCTTGTCGTCAATCTTCCGGTAGCCAAGACCCTTGTAGGCGTCGTACTCGGTCTTGGTGACGTTCTCGACGCGGGTCTCGACCTTGGCGCCGGCCTTGGGCCAGTCGGCCTGCGGCAGCGTCTGGCCCTTGAGGGTGACCTTGTCGTCCTTCAGGCCGTAGACCTCGCCGGAGATCTTCTCCCAGGTCCACTTGTCGGTCTCGGCCGCGACGGCGAGGGCACCCTTGTACTGGGCGCCGACCTCGTCCTCGGAGGAGACGTTCTCGACCTTGCCCAGGCCGCCCTTCTGGGTCCACTTGTCGTAGGTCTCGAAGTCGACCGTGGTGGCGGCCTCACGGCCCACGCCGCCCTTGTCGACGTGCGCCTTGAAGGTCTTGTAGTCGACCTCCTTCTCGGGCTGCTGCTTGATGCCGTTGTAGACGTTGACGAAGGCGTAGTCGTAGTCGTAGTCCTCGTAGACCGTGAAGTCGTCGTGGGTGTTGACCTTGGCGCCGACGTAGATGCCCCAGGGGGCCTTGCCCTGGTAGTAGCCGGGGATGAACACGAAGTTGCCGAACGGCTTGTTCGTGTCGGTGTCGTAGACACAGTGGCCCGCGGTGGCGACCAGGTTGCGGAAGTTCGACTGCACGGAGCTGCCGGAGCACCAACGCTCCTTGCCCTTGTCGTCGACGAAGAAGACCTTGCCGACGGTGATCGGGAGGTTCACGTTCTTCGACTGGCCGGCGCTCTTGCCGCCCTCGCCGGTCGGGGCGACGACGCCGGGCTTGCCGTCGGCGGCGGCCCTGGCGGCACCGGTCTTGGTCAGCTTGGCCGAGACGGTGGAGTCGGAGAGGTAGGTCGTCGCCGCCTTGAGCTTCGAGGCGGTCCAGTAGCCCGCGATGGCCTTCGCGTTACCGGAGGGGGTGAGCGCCGAGGACTTGACGTCGGGGTCGGCCGTGCTCGCCTGGGCGGTGGCGGGGAGGGAGCCGCCGATCATCGCGGCGGCGGCGAGGGCACCGCCGAGGGGGAGGATGAGGCGCTTGGCTCGGGAGTTCAATGGAGCTCCTTCTTTGTCATGGGTCACTCGGGACGCAACCCACGCATGCGTAAAGAGACAAGAGGTGACCGTACTCGGCAAAGATGGGTTAAAAAGCTATAAAACGGGCAACCAGTCGGACCGTTATGTTTTTGTTATCAAATCGAGGGAACCGGGAATCCTCGGGGCCCGTCTGATCTACCTTCGCTTGATCGAGATGTACCGTGCGGGTCATGCGACCGTATGAACTGCGGAAACACCGGGGATGGTGGCTGTCCCGCGAGCGCGACCGGGGGCAGGCTGAGCCGGCATCCGCGTCACACGTCTTCGGGGGATCTCATGCGGCGTCTTCTCTGCCTGGCCGTTGTCGGCCTCTTCCAGCTCTCGGGTACGGCCGCGGCGTCCACACCGCCGCCCCGCGATCCCGCTCCCGGGTCGCAGGAGACGCGGCCGTTCCCTCGTCCCGGTGACTGGGGGCCACAGGTGACGAGACCGCTTCCGCCGCATCCGGGCGAGCCCGGCCAGACCATGCTCGGACCGGTGGAACCGTTCCCCACGGCCAGGCCCCCGCGCAACGCCAAGGTGCTCGTGCTGAGCTTCGCGCGAGGAGACAAGCCCCAGCCCGTGACGGGTCACGCCCTGCTGCTGTGCGACCGGCCCGGCGGCACCCATCCCGACGCGGTCCGCGCGTGCGAGGCGGTGGCCGAGGTGCGGGGCGACCCCGCCAGGCTCAGGCCGAGGGCGGGAGTGGCGTGCACGCTGCAGTACGACCCGGTCACGGTGACCGCCGTCGGGATCTGGAACAACCGTTTCATCCGGTTCGAGCACACCTACGGCAGCCTCTGCTCGATGCGGGTCGCCACCGGCTCCCTCTTCGCCCTGGGGGACGACCTCCGGAGACCGGCGACCGGATGGAACGTCCCCGACGTGGCGACGGCCCTTCCCGGGACGTCCACCGGGCCGATCAGGCGGCCGGGGTCGTAACCGGCTTTCCCTGGACGCTTCGGCGGCCGGGGTTTTGACCGGTTTTCCCGGGATGTCCCTAGGGTGGTCCGGCGGCCGGGTTTGTGACCGGCCGCCGCCCGCGCTATCACCCGTGTGAGAAAGGGCCCGGTCCCAGGACCGGGCCCTCCTCGTTCACTCCGGCCGGCCGAATGGCCTTACGGTCGGCCGATGGTACGGATCAGTTGGTCCAGCGGTTGGCCGCGGTCTTGTAGACCTTGTAGGTGTCGCTGTTGAAGTACGGCGAGGAGATCTTGTCGTACCGGTCGTTCTTGTCGGTGTCCCAGGCGATGCTGTTGACGCCGATCAGGTAGCCGGTCCGGCTGGAGCTCTTGTACTTGTGGATCCAGGGGCCGCCGCTCGCACCGGCGGTGAAGGCGCACTTGAAGCCGACGTGCTCCTGGACGTTGTACTTCGGCGCGGCCGGCATGGCGCCGGTCGTGCCGTAGCACCACTTCATCGTGCGGCCGGAGTAGGGCTTGTCGCCGTCGGGGTGCAGGCCCGCCGGGTAGCCGAAGGAGAACACCGGGTTCTTGATCTTCTGGTTCCAGGCGAAGCCCTGGCCGCCGACGTTGTCGCCGAGACGGCCGACGGTCTTGATGACCGGCTTCCACTTGCCGTCCTTGTCCTTCTCCCAGTTCACCTTGAACCCGGAGTGGACGTTGACGAACGCGTAGTCGTAGTCGTAGTCCTCCTTCACGACGAAGTCGTCGTGCGCGTTGAACCACTTGGCCGCGTAGATGCCGTAGGGGTTCTTGCCGTCCCACGCCTGGTTGCCGTCCCAGTAGGACGGGATGAAGATCCAGTTGTCGTAGAACTGGTTGGTCTTCACGTCGTAGACGCAGTGCGCGGAGGTGGCGACCACGTTGCGGTACTTGCCCTGGATCGAACTGCCGGAGCAGTACTTCCAGCTCTTCGGGTCCGCCGGGTTGGCGCCCGGCAGGGTGAAGAAGACGCGCCCGACGGTGTTGGGCAGGTTCACCTGCTTGCTCTTGGAGGACTTCGCGCCCTCCGCGCCGATCGGCGGGACCGACCCGCCGGGGCCGTCGGGGCCCGCGGCGCTGGAGGCCTTGCCGCCCTTGACGCTCAGGTCGAGGTCGCCGGTGGCGTCCGTGGCCTTGCGCATGCGCTCGGGCGACCAGAAGGAGGTGGCCTGGTTGGCCGTCTCCGAGGCCTGGGAACTGACCACGTCCTTGGGGGCCGTACCGGCGTTGGCACCGGTGGTGGCGCCGATCACTCCGGCGATCATGAGAACGCCGGTGAGGGGGATCGTGAGGCGCCGTGCTCGGGAATTCATGAAGCTCCTTTCGTTCTCAGCGCGGAGACGGGACTTCTCCTCGCCGGGAAAACGATCGGAACGTTACTGACTGGATCGAGCGCTCGGCAGGAATTGACGGGAAAAAGTCTGGGATGGTTCCGTCCGATGCTGTCCTGTTATTTAAATAGCAATTTGTTATAGCTTAACGAATGGGCATTTCCGCAGTTCAGTGCGGATGTGGAGCGACCTCGCCGGTACCGGATGTCTCATCGGCAACAATGGTTGCCGAAGTTTTCTCAAGTAACTCTGGCACCTTCGGAATGTTCAAGCACCGAGGTGTTCCCGGCTGTTTTCCGTGAGACGCTCCCGGGCGATCATAAGGGGTGAGATGAATTCCGGAACACAGGTCCCGGGACCCGGACGCCGCCCCACGGACCCCGCGACGCGGCCCCCGGAACACCGGTCCCGTGACACACCACCGGAACGACACGGGACCCCGTACCTGGCGTACTCGATGGCGGGGGCGCGGTCACGGACGCGGTGACATCCGGGGGCATCGATTCTGATTCGTGACGGTACTGACCCGGGTGCCGAGACCGCCGAACCCCGAAGATGGGGCCGAGAACCGTACCTTCTGCAAGAGGCGGCCGAAGACGTGGCCGGTGGTCAGCACGACATCATCGAGGCGAGGTCCCCCAGGGGGCCGTGGCTCTGGCTCGCCGCCGCCGTGCTGGTGGCGCTCGTGGCGTGGGGCCTGCTGACGGGCCGGGAGCCGGACGCGGTTCCGCCGCCGCCCTCCCCGCCGCCGGTGCCCACCCAGGCGGGAGTCGTCGCGGAGCGGGCTCCGAACGTGCTCCATCCGCGGGCTCGCCAGGAGGGCGGCCGGGAGATCATCGACGTGGTCTTCCCCGACGGATCGGCGGCCGAGGTGAGCTACCCGGCTGAGGTGGGCCTGGCCAAGCTGGGGGTCCGGCCCGCGGTGTCGGGCCGGATCGAGGGGGACACCGGCCCGTACCGGCAGCTGAACGTGCCGTCGGGAGGCCCGGCGGGGGTCGCCCAGGGACGGCCGATGATTCGGCGGCTGACCAAGCGGGTCACGCTCTGGCACCCCATGAGCCCCGCCGAGGGGGAGGTACTGCTGTTCGCGTTCGACCCGTGGTTCGTGGCGCTGCGCGATCTCAAGGACGGCATGCCCTTCGAGCGGCGCATGCTCTGGGCGCGCAACCTGAGCGGCAGGGTGACCAGGGGCGGCTACCTCGTGCTCGACGCCAAACCCCCGGTGCGGCTGGCCACGCAGGGGGAGACCCTTCGCGGTGAGCCGCTGGGGCCGCAGCTGTGGTTCGGCGGGGCCAGGGAGACGCTGCTGGTGCTGGCTCCGATCCCCGGCTGCGACGTCGCGGCGATCGAACTCTCCGTCATCGAGCAGCGGCGCCGCTTCTCCGCCGAGACCTGTCAGGACGGCGTGTACGTCGCGGCCTCGGGAGAGCAGGGACACGTCGAGAGGACCATGGCGGGCATAACCGTCAGACGGACGACATAGCGGCGGCCCGATCGTCGCGGGCGGTGTGCCCTCCGCGCTGACGTTCGCTGGGGACGGTGGCGGCGCACAGGCCGCTCACCGGGGACGGTGAAAGGGATCAGCCCCGTCCCTGATGTTCGCCGGGGCGGTGGACGGCGCGGCCGTGTTCGCCGCGCGGACGGCGCACAGGGCGTTTGTTCGCCGCACGGCGGTGAGCGGCGCGGCCGTGTCCTTCGCGCGGGCGGTGTGCAGGGCGTTCATCAGCGACGGTACGAGGGATGGGCCCCGTTCGCGGTGATCGTCGCGCGGACGGCGTAGTGTGCGGCCATGTTCGCTGTAACCGCCACGCGGATCGATCCCGACAATCCCCTCGACGGTCTCACGCTCGGTGAGCGCCCGGAACCCGAGGTCCCCGACGGATGGACCACCGTCACGGTGCGGGCCACCGCGCTCAACCACCACGACCTGTTCAGCCTGCAGGGGGTGGGTCTCCGCCAGGAGCAACTCCCGATGGTGCTCGGCACCGACGCCGCCGGGCTCGACGAGGACGGCAACGAGGTCATCGTGCACGCGGTGATCGGCAGCGGTGCCGACGAGACGCTCGACCCGAAGCGCTCCCTGCTCTCGGAGAAACACGACGGCACCTTCGCCGAGCGGGTCACCGTGCCCCGGCGCAACCTGGTGCCCAAGCCCGCCGCGCTCAGCTTCGAGGAGGCCGCCTGCCTGCCGACGGCCTGGCTGACCGCGTACCGCATGCTGTTCGACAAGGCCGGGCTTGAGCCGGGCTCGACGGTGCTGGTCCAGGGGGCGGGCGGCGGGGTGGCCACCGCGCTGATCCTGCTGGGCCGGGCCGGAGGATACCGGGTCTGGGTGACCAGCCGCTCGGAGAAGAAGCGGGCGCGGGCCCTGGAGCTGGGCGCCGACCAGGCGTTCGAGGACGGTGCCCGGCTGCCCGAGCGGGTCGACGCGGTGATGGAGACCGTCGGCCAGGCCACCTGGGGGCACTCGCTGCGGGCGCTGCGTCCCGGCGGCCGGATCGTGATCTCCGGCGCGACCAGCGGCGCGGTCCCGCCCGCCGACCTGAACCGCGTCTTCTTCCTGCAGCTGTCGGTGGTCGGCTCCACCATGGGCACCCGCGACCAGCTGGGCAGGCTGGCCCGCTTCATGGAGCAGACCGGCACTCGCCCGCTGATCGACCGTGTCCTCCCGCTGGCCGAGGCCCGCGAGGGCTTCGCGGCCATGCACGAGGGCGACCTCTTCGGGAAGGTCGTCTTCACCCTGCCGGGATAAGTCCTGCCGGGATGACCTCCGCCGGGACAAACCCTGCCGGGCCGCCGGGGCGAGCCTTGCCGGTACGCCGAGGTGAGCCCCGCCGAGACGGACCCCACCGGGACGCCGGGGTGACCCCTGCCGGGACGGGCCCTGCCGGGACGCCGGGATGAGCCCCGCCGCGACGGATCTAGCCGGGACGCCGGGACAAGCCCCGCCGGGATGAGCCCGGCGGGCCCGGGGTGCGGCTCACCCGGGCGCGGCGGTGGCCCGTCCACGCGGGCGCGGCTCACCCGGCCCGAGGGCGCTGGCCTTCCCCGGCACCGTCACGCGATGGCTCATCCACGTGCCGTGCGCGCCGCCTCGCGGCGGCCGCCGGTCGCGGTGTGCCGCACCCGGCGGGCGTCGTACGACGCGTCGCCGCGATCGCAGCGGTCACCGGAGGGCGATCACCAGGGGACGATCACCGGAGCGCGTCGCGGATGCGGCGGGCCGCGTCGTACAGGGCGTCCTGGGCGGTCGCCAGGGTCTCCTCGCTGACCTGCGCGGCCGACGCGTCCCTGCGGACCTCCTCGACGAACTCGGCCAGCATCTGCCCGAGCCTGGCGTCTCCGGCGGGTGACCCCTCGCCGGTGAAGCCGTCGGCCCAGACGCGCTTCCACTCGTCCTTCCACTCGTCGGTCTGGCGTCGCCACTCGTGCTTCTGGCGCTTCCACTCCGTCTTCTGCTCGCGCCAGGCCGTGCGCGGGTCCTGCTCGGGATCCTGGCGTACGTCGCGCGCCATCTGGGTGAGCTCCTCGCGCAGCGACCTGACCGTGTCGCGCACGTCCTCCTTGACCTCGCGGGCGATGTCGCGGACGGAGTCGGAGATCTCCTGCTCCAGGTCGGCGAGCTCGTCGAGCCGCTCGTTGAGCTCGTCGCGGCCCCGGTCGCTGATGGTGAAGACCTTCTTGCCGTCCACGACCTCGTGGGTGACCAGGCCCTCCTCCTCCAGGCGGGCCAGGCGCGGGTAGATCGTGCCGGGGGAGGGGGAGTAGACGCCGAGGAAGCGGTCCTGGAGCAGCCGGATCACCTCGTAGCCGTGGCGCGGGCTCTCCTCCAGCAGCTTCAGGAGATAGAGCCGGAGCCTTCCGTGGCCGAAGACCGGGCTCATGCCTGAGATCCCTTCAGGAGAGTGACGTCGGCGGAGACGGTGTTGGCCGACAGCGACGCCATGCCGCCGCCGATCCGGCCGCTCAGCGTCTTCGCGCCGGGCTGGACGGAGTGGTCGAGCTCGGTGAAGCCGGTGTCGAGCCTGCCCGAGGTGGAACGGATCTTGACATCGGTCTCGACCGTGTACGGGAGCCGGAGCACGATGTCGCCGGAGACGCTGTTCATCGTGACGTGGCCGGTCGGCGGGAGTTCCAGATCGGCGGTGACCCGGCCGGAGACGGTGGTGACGCTCAGCCGCCGGGGCGTGCCCTGGGCCACGGTCAGCTCGCCGGAGATGCTCTTGAACGACAGGTCGCCCACCAGGCCGCGGCTCTCCACGGCGCCGGAGACGGTGTCGGCGTTGATCTCGCCACTCACCCCGTCGAGCACGATCTCCCCCGACACGCTCCTGACCGAGGTGCGGTCCTCGAACCCGGCGACGACCGCGGACGCGGAGACCACACCCACGTTGACCGGGCAGTCCTTCGGCACGGTCAGTGTCAGCGTGGCCCTGCGGCGCCCGGGACGCAGCCAGCCCAGCAGGCCGTCCCAGGTGAGGTCCTTGTAGGTGACGGTGAGCGTGCCGTCGTCGTCGTGGGTGACGAGCAACGGGGGACTGTCGACCTCGGTGACCTCAAGCGTGGGAGGGCCGTCGCTGGCCAGCACCGCCAGTTTCCCCGCCACGATCCGCACGTTGAGCTTCCGCACGGAGTCAAAGGTGAGCTGCTCTGGTTTCTCGATCGTCCATTGCCGCATGTACGTGACCTCCTTGTACTGAACACGATATGTCGCGTCCGTCGGAAGGTCAAGATATATCGCGTTTTTCTCAGTCGTCCTCGTCGTCCAGGCGGGCCAGCCAGGTGGCCAGCCGTTCCACCGGCGTCTCGAAGTCGGGGTTCAGGTCGACGAACTCGCGCAGGCGTTCGGCCAGCCACACGACGGTGACCTCCTCCTCGCCCCTGCGGGCGACGAGCTCCTCGATACCCCGGTCGGTGAAGTACATCACGTTCTCCTCTGACGACGCCGATGACGTCGTGGTCACTCACGAACAACGGGGAAGTCCCCCGCAGAGGTTCCTGCGGGGGACTTCCAGGGTGACGCCTGCCTCGGACCGGCCGGTGGCCGGTCGTCTAGTTGAAGATCTCGCCCAGCATCTGCTGCAGCTCGGCGTCGTGGGTGGAGTGCGAGCCGGTCGCCGGGGAGGAGTTGGCCTTGCGGGAGACCCGCTTGATCGAACGCCCCCCGAAGACACCCGGGTTCTCGGCCATCTTGAGCGCCAGGAACGGCCACGGGCCCATGTTGAGCGGCTCGTCCTGCGCCCACACCAGCTCGATGTCGGCGGCGTAGCGGCTCAGCTCGGTCTCCAGCGGGTCGCCGGGGAACGGGTAGAGCCGCTCAAGGCGGACGATCGCCACGTCGTTGCGGCCCTGCTTGTCACGGGCCGCCGCCAGGTCGTAGTAGAGCTTGCCGGAGACCAGCACGACCTTGCGGACGTCGGCCGGGGGGGCCGTGATGTCGCCCAGCACCGGCTGGAACGACCCCGAGGTGAAGTCGCCGACCGCCGAGATCGCCGCCTTGTGCCGCAGCAGCGACTTGGGCGTGAACACCACCAGCGGGCGGTGCCGGTTCGACAGCGTCTGCCAGCGCAGCAGGTGGAAGTAGTTGGCCGGGACCGTGGGCTGCGCCACGGTCATGTTGTCCTGGGCGCACATCTGCAGGAAGCGCTCGATGCGGGCCGAGGAGTGGTCGGGCCCCTGCCCCTCGTAGCCGTGCGGCAGCAGCAGGGTGACGCCGGAGCGCTGGCCCCACTTCTGCTCGCCCGAGGTGAGGTACTCGTCGATGATCGACTGGGCGCCGTTGACGAAGTCGCCGAACTGCGCCTCCCAGGCGACCAGCGCCTCGGGCCGCTCCACGCTGTAGCCGTACTCGAAGCCGAGCGCGGCGTACTCGCTCAGCAGGGAGTCGTAGACGTAGAACTTCGTGGTGCCCTGGTTGAACGTCTTGAGCGGGGTGTGCTCCTCGCCCGTGACGCGGTCGACCAGCACCGCGTGCCGCTGGGTGAACGTGCCGCGCCGCGAGTCCTGGCCGACGAGGCGGACCGGGTGGCCGTCGATCAGCAGCGACCCGAAGGCCAGGGTCTCGCCCATGCCCCAGTCGATGTGGTCCTCGGCGACCATCTGCCCGCGGCGCTGCAGCACCGGCAGCAGGCGCGGGTGGACGGTGAAGCCCTCGGGCATGTTGAGCTGGGTCTCCACGATCCGCTTGACGGTCTCCTCGGAGATGGCCGTCTTGACGTCCTCGTGCGACCAGGGGACGTTCTCCATGTCGACCGGGCGGGAGAACTCGCCCGTCGGGTCCTTGGCCGCCGCGCGGGTCTCGGCGAAGGCGTTCTCCAGCTTGGCCTGGTAGTCGCGGAGCGCGCCCTCGGCCTCCTCCACCGTGATGTCGCCCCGGCCGATCAGCGCCTCGGTGTAGAGCTTGCGGGTGGAGCGCTTGGCGTCGATCAGGTCGTACATCAGCGGCTGGGTGAAGCCCGGGTTGTCGGCCTCGTTGTGACCCCGGCGCCGGTAGCAGATGAGGTCGATCACCACGTCCTTGCGGAACGCCTGGCGGTACTCGAACGCGAGCCTGCCGACCCTGACCACGGCCTCGGGGTCGTCCCCGTTGACGTGGAAGATCGGGGCCTGGATCATCCGGGCCACGTCGGTGGCGTACACGCTGGAACGCGAGCTGGCCGGGCTGGTGGTGAAGCCGACCTGGTTGTTGACCACGATGTGCACGGTGCCGCCGGTGCGGTAGCCGCGCAGCTGCGACAAGTTGAGCGTCTCGGCCACCACGCCCTGGCCCGCGAAGGCCGCGTCGCCGTGGACGAGGACGGGCAGGACCGTGAAGCCCTCCTCGCCGCGCTCCAGGAGGTCCTGCTTGGCGCGGACCACGCCCTCCAGGACCGGGTCGACCGTCTCCAGGTGGGAGGGGTTGGCCACGACCGAGGTCTTGAGCTTGGAGCCGTCGGGCGAGACGAAGTCGCCGCCGGCGCCCAGGTGGTACTTCACGTCGCCGGAGCCGTGGGCGCTGCGCGGGTCGATGTTGCCCTCGAACTCGCCGAAGATCTGCCCGTACGACTTGCCGACGATGTTGGCCAGCACGTTGAGGCGCCCGCGGTGGGCCATGCCGACCACGGCCTCGTCGAGCCGCTCCTCGGCCGCGGAGCTCAGCACCGAGTCGAGCAGCGGGATCAGCGACTCGCCGCCCTCCAGCGAGAAGCGCTTCTGCCCGACGAACTTCGTCTGCAGGAACGTCTCGAACGCCTCGGCGGTGTTCAGCCGCTCCAGGACGCGCAGCTGCTCCTCGCGGTCGGGCTTGGCGTGCGGCCGCTCGATGCGCGCCTGGATCCAGGCCCGCTCCTCGGGGTTCTGCATGTGCATGTACTCGACGCCGATGGTGCGGCAGTAGGAGTCGCGCAGCACGCCGAGGATCTCGCGCAGCTTCATCAGGGGCCGGCCGCCGAAGCCGCCGGTGGCGAACTCGCGCTCCAGGTCCCACAGGGTCAGGCCGTGCGACTTGATGTCGAGGTCGGGGTGCTTGCGCTGCTTGTACTCCAGCGGGTCGGTGTCGGCCATGAGGTGGCCGCGGACCCGGAAGGCGTGGATCAGCTCGATGACCCTGGCCGACTTCGCCACGTCGTCGTCGTGGGTGGTCGAGATGTCCTGGACCCAGCGGATCGGCTCGTACGGGATCCGGAGGGCCTCGAAGATCTCGTCGTAGAAGCCGTCCTCGCCGAGCAGCAGCCGGTGGACCTGCCGCAGGAAGTCGCCCGACTGGGCGCCCTGGATGATGCGGTGGTCGTACGTGCTGGTGATCGTCATGACCTTGCTCACCGCGAGGCGGGAGAGCGTGTCGGGGGAGGCGCCCTGGTACTCGGCGGGGTACTCCATCGCGCCGACGCCGATGATCGTGCCCTGTCCCGGCATCAGGCGCGGCACCGAGTGCACGGTGCCGATGGTGCCCGGGTTGGTCAGCGAGATCGTCGTGCCGCTGAAGTCGTCGACCCCCAGCTTGCCCGCCCTGGCCTTGCGCACGACCTCTTCGTACGCGACCCAGAACTGGCGGAAGTCCATCCGCTCGGTGGCCTTGATCGACGGGACCAGGAGCTGGCGGGTGCCGTCGCTCTTGGCGACGTCGATGGCCAGGCCCAGGTTGACGTGCTCGGGCTTGACCAGCACCGGCTTGCCGTCGGCCTCGGTGTAGGAGTGGTTCATCTCCGGCAGGACCTTGAGGGCCTTGATCACCGCGTAGCCGATGATGTGCGTGAACGACACCTTGCCGCCGCGACCGCGCGACAGGTGGTTGTTGATCACGATCCGGTTGTCGATGAGCAGCTTCGCCGGGACCGCGCGCACACTGGTCGCCGTCGGGACAACGAGGCTGGCCTCCATGTTGGCCGCTGTCCTCGCGGCGGCGCCGCGTAGTCGGACTTCCTCGGCACCGGCGGCGGCGGGCAACTGCGTCTCCTGCTTGGGTTGGGCCGCCGGGGCGGGCTTGGCCACCGCCGACGCTGGGGTCGTCGCCACGGGGGCCTTGGGGGCCTGAGCCGCAGCCTGGGGGGCCGAGGGCGCAGCGGATGTCGGTGGAGGCGCGGCGGCGGCCGCGCCCTGGGGCGCGGTACGGCCGGACCCCGAGGAATCAGGGGTGTAGTCGGCAAAGAAGTTCCACCAGGCCCGGTCGACCGACTCGGGATCCTGGAGGTACTTCTGGTACAGCTCGTCGACAAGCCATTCGTTCTGACCAAAGGCTGCCAGCGGGTTTGTCCGCGACGACTCAGACGACACGGCGGAAATCGCCCTCTTCCGCAGATCGGCGTTGATGATAGAGAACCTGTCCAAGGCTACTCGCCTCGGCTCGGACCTGCGCCAGTCTGACGGCAGCTTCCTTGCCGATCCTCTCAGTATGGGTTAAAACGGTCAGCCACCGGGTAACTGTTTGCCCACTCAGGCGCTGGTCAGCCCGATCCGGCGGGCGCGATCAGCCCGGCCAGACGAGTCGAGACTCCACCCGTATCCCCGGGGTGACATCTTCGAGCAGCCCGGCCAGCTCGTCCCCGGCCGCGCGAAGCTCCTCCGCGGACAGGGGCGCGAGCCGCTCCAGCAGGAACAGCGCGTCCGTCGTCTCCTCGGTGATCCGGGTGCGGACGCACTGCCGCCAGTTCCACCGGCGGCAGGTGACACCCCTGTCGTCGCGCCAGACGACCTCGCCGGTCTCCGGGTGGTCGATCGCGGGCTCGCCCTTCTCGACGATCTCGAACGGCTCGTCGCCGTTCGCGCGCACCAGCCGCGCCGTCCCCTCGTAGCGGGTCAGATCCTCCCCGCCGATCGGCAGGCCGTGCCTGATGCTGATCGCGTTGTAGGCGTCGACCACCCGGTTGATCTCCGGCGGCGGCATCCGCCGCACCAGCGCGTCCACCGACGGCCTGGTCCGCTGCGGTTTCGCCCCGAACCCCCGGTACGCCTCCCGCCACGCCTCGATCCTCGGGTCGTCGACGGCCACGGCCTTCTCCGCCGCCTCGGCCAGCCAGGCCCGCGACCTGTCGTCCGTGGGCCCATTACGCAGCCCGTACACCCCCATCACCAGCACCCCGAAGTCGGGCCTGAGCGCACTGACGGCGGGATCCACCCGGATGTCCTCGATCACCGCCCCAGTTTAGGGCTCCCGCGACTCCTCCTCTTGCGGTTTTTCTTTCAAATACAGCGCTGTATTTGAAAGAAAGGTACCCTGGGGGCGTGGGCGAACGTGATGAGCAAGCTCGACTGATCGTGGAAGATCTCGCCGATCTCCTGTCGCTGGCCCGATGCCGCACGTCGGACCGCGCCCTGCAGGCGACGATCCGGCGGATGTCGCTCCGGCACGACCAGGGGCCGCGCCCGTCGGCGGTGAAACTGGCGTGCGCGGCCGAGCTGCTCGGCGTGAGCGTGCCCACCGTCCGCTCGTGGATGGCGCACGGCGTCCTGCGGGCCGTGCCCGGTGAGAAGGTGACCAGGATTTCCGCCACCTCGCTGGCCGAGGTTCTGGCCGTCGTCCGTGAAACGCAGCAGGGCGAATCCGGACGGCGTCGGCTGGCGCGGATCATCGATGCCCTGAGGGACCGCGACCTGCTCGAAAGGGCTCAGGACGCCGCGCAGATGACCGGTGACCTCGTCGAGTACGACGAGGACGATCTCAAGAAGCTGCTCGGTCCGTGAGCAAGAGGAAGCGCCGGGGCGAGGTCCCCGTGGAGCTCCCGCGGTTCGGGATCCTGGTCGCCAAGAGCGTCGACGCCGTCGTGCGCGACGCCGGGACTCCCCGGCGGGTGCGAGAGGCGTTCGTCCGGGTGCACGGGGAGGTGTCGCGGCGGGGCTGTGCCGCGGCGCACTACCGTCTGTCCGGCCCGGGGAACTGGCCACGATTCTGCGTGATCAGGCTTTCCGACGGCTGGCGGCTGATCATCTCCTTCCCGGAGGTGGACACCGTCCTGTTCCTGCTCCTGGAGAGGCACGACAACCGCACGGACCCCTACGCGTTCCTGGAGGAGGCGTTCGACCTGCCCGGCCGCGCGGGTCATCGAGCCGAGGCCGCTCATGCGAAGCCGTCCTGCTGCGGTGACGACGGCGGACCGCCGCTGATCGACGACCAGGGCCTGATGGCCGCGATCGAGCAGATCGTGCGCCGGAGAGTCTGAGAGAGCGCGGGGCGGCCGCCCGGAGACGGCCGCCCCGCACCGGTCACGTACAGAGACCGCCGTTGAGGAGGAAGCGTTCGGGTTTGGGGTTGGGGCCGGGGGCGTCGGCGCCGATGAAGCCGAAGGTGACCGAGCCGCCGGGCCTGATGGTCTTGTTCCAGGCGAGGTTCCCGGCGGTCACGGTCGCGCCGTCCTGGGTGAGGGCCGCGCTCCAGTGCCGCCGTACGGTCTGGCCGCCGAGGAAGGACCAGCGGAGGGTCCAGCCGTCGATGGCCTTGGTACCGGTGTTAGTGACGGTGACCTGGGTGTTGAACCCGTCCGGCCACTGGCCGTGGTTGGTGTAGGTGACCTCGCACGGGCCGGGAGTGGCGGGGGTGGCGAGGTAGGAGGCGATCCAGGCGAGCGGGGAGTTCCAGTTGATCGTCAGCTCGTTGGTGGCCCACGACTCGATGTCGTCGATGTAGCAGAACTGGGGCTTGCAGCCCCGCAGCTTGGCCTGGGCCACCGGGTCCTGGATGGCGGAGTTGGGGCCTCCGGCCAGGGTGCCGCGCGGCGGGTTGGGCAGGGACGGGTCGAGCTGGTGGGCGTACCAGCGGCTGTGCTGGTTCTTCGAGGCGACCTCGCCGTAGCCGGTCACGTACGACTGGTTCAGGGCGTTGCGCCCGAAGAGGTAGTCCAGCCCCTCCAGCACCCCGTCGCGGTATTTCGCCGCACCGCTCAGGTCATGGGCGACGGCCATCACGACCATGTTGTTGAGCACCAGGTTGTTGGAACCCCAGTCGTAGTCGGGCGGGTTGTACGGGACGCCGTACGGGTGGGCCTTCTGGACGGCGAGATACTTGTCGGCGCCCTCCAGGACCGACCGTCGCACCCGCGCCCGGTCGGGGAGCGCGCTGGGCACGGACGCCAGCTGCAGGCGGCCGAGCTGGGCGGTGTTGCCCCAGTCGAAGCCGCGCTCGCGCCAGATGTCGCCGGTGTGGTGCGGGGAGGCGAGCACATGGTCCCTAAACTCCTTCTCGCCGGTGGCGAGATAGAGCTCGGCGGCGGCCCAGTAGAACTCGTCGGTCACGTCGCCGTCGTTGTAGGCGCCGCCGCCCACGCCGTCCGCCGGGTCCGCGTACCGCGCGGGGTTGGCCTTCGCCGCCGTCCAGGCCTTCTTCGCCGCCGCGAGGTTGCGCGCGGCGAACGCGGCGTCGTACGGGGCGAAGAGGCGGGCCGCCTGGGCCCCGGTGGCGGCGAGGTTGAGGGTGGCGGCGGTGGAGACCGGGTGCAGCTCGCGGGGCTGGGGGTCCAGGTGGGGCAGGAGGGGCAGCCCGGTCCACGCGGCGTCGTGGATCTTGTGGTGGGTCATTCCCGCGTACGGCTTGCCGTCGGGGACCTGCATGCTGAGCAGGAACTCCTGCTCCCAGCGGGCCTCGTCGAGGATGTCGGGCACCCCGTTGCCGCTCTCGGGGATGTCGAGGTCGCCGTCCTTGTGGACGCCGTCGGCCTTGGCGCGTTCGAAGGCGGACATCAGCTGGTGGACGGAGATGCCGCCGTTGACGACGTACTTGCCGTGGTCGCCCGCGTCGTACCAGCCGCCCTTGACGTTCAGCGTGTAGTCGCAGACGCCCGGCTGGCAGGGCACCGCGACGTCACCCCGGTTGGGGGCGACCCCGATGTGCCCGGCTGGCCTCCCGTAGCCGGGGCGGAGGTCGTCGAGGATCGCGATGCCGCTGCGCTGGGTGTAGTAGAACTTCAGCGCGTCGGCCTTGAGCTCGCCGTAGACGTCCGCGCCGATGTCGAAGGGGCGGCTGGTCTCGCCGTCGGCCTCCAGCGTGTAGCCGGTGCCGGGCGCGGTGACCGTGCCGAAGTCGATCGAGTGCGTGTTCTGGCCGGAGCTGCCGTCGACGCCGCGCGGGACGGTCTCCCCCTCGGCGACGATCTCCCCGGCGCGCCTGAGTTTCCAGGCGACCGGCTCCGTGCCCTCGGTGACGAGGGTGGCGTTCTTCGGTCCCGAGGGCAGGTAGCCGACCATGTTCACCCGGACGCGGGGCCCGGTGTCGGGCTCGTAGACGTCGGGCTCGGCCCCGCCCTTCAGGGAGACGTTGTCCACGCAGAACCTCCACGGGGTGGCGCTGCCCCCGAGCTGGAACACCACCTGCGCGCCCGGCAGGTCCACGGGCGAGGTGAAGGTGTAGCGGTAGTCGTTGCCGGACACGCTCAGCTCGGGGTTGGCCGACAGGTACTGCGTGTAGGGGTCCACCGGGAGCTGGACGAGGGCCTTGGCCACCCGGCCGGGCGTCGCGATCCCGAAGAAGGAGAACTCGTACGTCTCGTCCTTGACCAGGGGGATGTCGTTCTGGCCGACGATGACGTCCCACGGGTTGGCGGTGCCGCCGGGGACGTCGGCGCACAGGCGGCCCCCCTCGACCTCCAGGGCGGTGTTGCCGGTGCTCCACCAGGGGGCGGTGCCGGTGTCGAAGGTGCCGTTGACGATCTGTTCTGGGCCGTCTGCGGCCGCGGGCAAGGGGGTCAGGGTCACCAGGGCGGCGGCCGTGGCGAGGGCGAGCCAGGCGGGTGGTCTGATCACGAAGGGTCCTTTGGGCGGGGGAGGTGCCAGGCGGCGGGAGCGCGGGCCCGAGATCCCGGTCGGAGAGATTCAGGTGGGAGCGCTCCCACCGCCTGGACGCCCGATGTTTCCAGCGCGTTTCGCCCACCGTCAACCGGCCCCCCTCCAAGGCCGCCCGCCGACCGGGCGAATGACCGATTTGTCCGATGAAACTTTCAGGGTCTCAGGAGACGGTCCAGTCGATCTCCGGTCCCCGGGGCACGATCCCGCTCGGGTTGACGTTCGTCTGCGTCACGAAGTAGTGCCGCTTGATCTGGTCGAAGTCGGTCGTGTCGCGGAACGCCGGGATGGCGTACAGCTCGCGGGCGTAGGCCCACAGGGCCGGATAGTCGGTCAGCCGCCGCACCGCGCACTTGAAGTGCGAGTTGTAGACGGCGTCGAACCTGGCCAGCGTCGGATAGAGCCGCACGTCGCTCTCGGTGAGCGCGTCGCCGTGCAGGCGCCGGCGGGTGGCCAGCCGCTCCTCCAGCAGGTCGAGCGTGGCGAACACCCCGGTGACCGCCTCGTCGTACGCCTCCTGCGAGCGGGCGAACCCGGCCCGGTAGACGCCGTTGTTGAGGCCCTGGAAGATCACCTCGTTGAGCGCGTCGATCTCCTCGCGCAGCTCCTCCGGATAGAGGTCGGGGGCGCCCTCGGCGTGCCACGGCGCGAAGGCCGTCTCCAGGGTGAGGGTGATCTGCGGGTAGTCGTTGGTGACCAGGCGCCTGGCGGCGGTGTCCCAGACGCAGGGCACCGTGTAGCGGCCCTCGTAGCCGGGGTCGGTCGCCAGATAGAGCTCGGAGAGATACTCCACCCCGGTCACCGGGTCGCCACCGGGGATCCGCCAGCCCTTCTCGTCCCTGATCGGGTCGACGATCGTCACCCCGACCACCTCCCGCAGGCCCAGCAGCTCGCGGACGATGAGCGAGCGGTGCGCCCACGGGCAGGCGTAGGAGGCGTAGATCTGGTAGCGGCCGGGCTCGGGCGGGTGCTCGCCGCCCGCCTCGATCCGCGTCGTGAACCGGTTCGGCTGCCTCTCGAAGCGGCCGCCGCCGGAGATCTCCTTTTCCAGCTTCATGCTCCGACGGTACGGGACCTCCGGCGGTCTCGCGATGTATTTCATGTACAACCAGTAGGAAATATTGACTTACCGCGAAGCGGTGCGTAGTTTCTCCGGTATGGGCATCTATCTGACTCGGTGCGCGCACGTCGACCTCTGCCGCGTGTTCAGCGCCCAATGTCCGTGATCACGAATCGACCCGCCGTTCCTTCTCGCATCTCACAGGACGCATATCGTGATCAAGATCAGACATGTCCCCATCCTCGTCCGCACCCCCTCGCGGGGTGCCCGGTGAAGCTCCGCATCCAGGGGATCGGCAAGGAGTTCACCGGCCGTGACACCCAACGTTCCTTCGCCGCCCTCGACGACGTCAACCTCGACGTACGAGAAGGGGAGTTCCTCACCCTCGTCGGGCCGAGCGGCTGCGGCAAGTCCACCCTCCTCGACCTGATCGCCGGGCTGGCCGCGCCGGGCACCGGCCGGATCCTGCTGGACGGGGTCCCCCTCGACGGTCCCGGCCTCGCCCGGGGGATCGTCCTGCAGCAGTACGCGCTGTTCCCCTGGCGTACGGCGCTGTCCAACATCGAGTTCGCGCTGGAGGGCAGGGCCGCCACGAAGCGGGAGCGCGCCGACCTGGCCAGGGGGTATCTGGACCTGGTGGGGCTGGGCGAGTTCGCCGACCGCTATCCCCACGAGCTCTCCCGGGGCATGCCCCAGCGGGTGGCCATCGCCAGGAGCCTGGCCGCGGACCCGGCCGTGCTGCTGCTCGACGAGCCGTTCGCCGCGCTGGACGCCGGGACCCGGGAGTCGCTCCAGGAGGAGCTGGTGCGAATCTGGGAGAAGACCGGCACGACGCTCCTGTTCACCACCCGGAACATCGACGAGGCCGTCTATCTCGGCCGGAGGGTCGCGGTCATGACCTCCCGGCCCGGACGGATCCAGGGGGTCGTCGAGGTGGATCTCGGCTCCCGTGAGGATGACCCGAGGGGCGGTTCCCGCTTCGGCGAGTACCGCCACGAGGTATGGAAGCTTCTCCGTTTCGACGTCGACCAGAAAGCACCGGTGGCCTCATGAGCATCGTGACCGTGGTGGGAAACCCGCGACCGGGATCGCGCACCCACGGGGTGGCCGTCCGGGCGGCGGAGGCCGTCGCCCGGCGGATCGGGGACGGGGAGGCTCCGGAGGTCGTCGACCTGGCGGCCCTCGCCCCGCTGCTGTTCGCCCCGGAGACGGCGCCGGAGGTGAGGGCCGCGCTGGAGCTGGTCGCCGGAGCCGACGTGCTGGTGGTGGCGAGCCCGACCTACAAGGCCACCTACACCGGCCTGCTCAAGGTTTTTCTCGACCGGCTGCCCGGTGGCGCGCTCGCCTCGGCCGTCGCGCTCCCGCTCCTGGTGATGGGCGACGCCAGGCACTCGCTGGCGGTGGAGGTCCACTTCCGGCCGCTGCTGGTGGAGCTCGGCGCGACCGTTCCCACCCCGGGTCTCGCACTGCTGGAGTCACAGATTCCTGACCTCGACGCCGTTCTCGATCCCTGGGCGGATCGGGTCGGACCGCAGGTGGCCGCGGCACTCGGAGAAAGAGCTCCCGCATGACGCGGGAAGAGATGGCGATTGCCGTGGGTTCTGAAAGGTGTCCTTTATTCCTCGAAGGTGGAAAAGTGACCAAGTGGAGCATCTTGGTGATACCCCACACAGCCATGAGCGAGGTGCCATGACCGAGATACTGTCGGGCCGCGCGGTCGACGCGGAGAGCTTCCGGCGGGCGCTGGCCGTCCACGCGGCCGGGGTCGTCGTCGTCACGGCTCACGTCGACGGCGTGCCGGTCGGCCTCACGGCCACCTCGTTCTCGTCCGTCAGCCTCACGCCCCCGCTGGTCTCCTTCTACGTGGACCAGTCCTCGACCACCTGGCCCTGGCTCCGGCAGGCCGATCACTTCGCGGTGAACGTCCTGGCCAGCGACCAGGCCGAGGTGGCCTCGCGGTTCGCCAGGAAGGGCGTCGACCGCTTCGCCGCCCCCACCTCCTGGACCCCCGGGCCCCTGGGAGTCCCGCTGCTGGGCGGCGTCTCGGCCCACCTGGTCTGCGCTCCCCACTCCACCGTCGACATCGGCGACCACGTCCTGGTCGTCGGGCTCGTCACCGATACCGGCCTCGCCCCCGGTGTGCGCCCGCTCCTTTACCACCAGGGCCGCTTCGGGCGTTTCATTCCGCACACCTGATCCCTCGGAAACCCTCCGGCCGGTCTCGCGAGAACGTCCCGCGCGCGGGACGGGCCGGGAGGGGGCGAGGATGACGGAGAACACGGGGTGAAAGTCGTGATCGGGCGGCTTATCGGGTGTGTGACCGAATACACAAAAACGCTTATATCCGCTTTGTTTAGCAAAAACACTAAATGCCGCTCCTCGCTCGCCGACGGCTTCGCGAGGACCGGTCGCCGTCGCGGACGAGCTCTCCGTCCGCCGTACGCCCGGCGCGTTCGCCCGCCGTCAGGCGCGCCGCGCGCCGGAGCCGGGGAGTCCGCCCGGGGGATGCCTCGGAGGGGGCCGAGGGGGATCCTCAGGCGAGGCGGACGGTGCCCCGGCCGGTGGCCAGGGGGAGATCCAGCGCGGTGCGGATGCCCGGCGGGGCGGCGCAGAGGGCGGCGACGGAGTTCACGGCGTGGGCGGCGGCACCGGCCAGACCGTGGGAGATCTCGCCGACGGTGAGCATCAGCTGGGGCACGCCCTCGATGTGGACGCTGAAGCCGGGATCGGCCCAGCGGTTCACCCGGTTGGCGTCGGCCTTGTAGACGCACTCCACGGTCATGAAGGGACGGCCGCGGACCAGCCCGCTGAACATCCAGCGGGACGCGCACACGGTGCCCGCCCTGACCAGTCCCGCGGAGATCTCGAACTCCTCGGACGCGAGCTCGAACTCGTCGCTCTCCTCGACCTCGTCGAGGGCCACGCCGAGGTTGTCGGCCACGAACTGGACGCTCTCGGCGAACAGCGAGCGCTGGAAGGCGCGGAAGGGGCGCACGGCGGCGACGTAGTCCTTGGCCGAACGCGTGAAGCCGAACAGATCCACCACGATCTGCCGGGACGGGTGGCCCCGGAAGTCGGACGACTCCCGGACGTAGATGTGGTCGACGCGGCTGGACAGGCCGGTCAGCGTGAGCGGCAGCATGTCGCTCATGAAGCCGGGGTTGATGCCGGTGCCGTGCAGGGACGATCTCCCCGCGCGGCAGGCGGCCTCCAGGCGCTCCACCACTCCCGGGCCGTAGCACTTGGGATACACGAACCCGGTGGTGGTGATGACGTTCTTGCCGGCGGCGAGCAGTGCGCAGATGGTCTCCACGTCGCTCGGATGCTCCCCGCCGAAGTAGGACGCCGGCAGCGGCATGTGCAGCACGCAGTCGGCTTTCGTGGCGAGAATCTCCTCGACGTCGTCGGTGCAGGTGACCCCGGCCTCGGGGAGCCCCACGAGGGTCCCCGCGTCCTGTCCCACCTTGTCCGGGTCGTAGACCAGGACCCCGGCCAGCTCGAACTCCGGCCGGGTGATCACGCTGCGCAGGGAGTATCTGCCGACGGCGCCCGTGGCCCACTGGACCACGCGCAGGGGCGGCGATAAGGACATATAGGGCCTCCAGCCCAAAATATTGGGCGGGGCCGTACAAGAAAGAAGTGAGGGGTGTCGTCGTTGACCCTCGCCCGTGTGGGGCAAAAACTTTAGCAGAAATTAACACGTGCGCTTACTGTGCGCAATGATCTCATTGATTTTCGGTTACTATCGCATGCCTTTTCTTGTATGTCGCGAAAGTTCCCACGAGTGGTCCCCGTGGCATCGCGAGGGCCGGGCGGGCTATTGTTCGAACGACTAGAATTATGTTCTCGTGGGAGGGTTGCGGATGTCAGAGCTGCGGTTTGACGGCAGGGTCGCGGTCATCACCGGCGCCGGGCACGGACTCGGCCGCTCACACGCGCTGTCGCTCGCCGAGCGCGGCGCCAAGGTGGTCGTCAACGACCTGGGCGGGGCCCTGGACGGCACCGGCGCCTCCGCGGGCCCGGCCGCCGAGGTGGTCGAGCTGATCAGGAAGAACGGCGGGGAGGCGACCGCGAGCACCGACAACGTCGCGACCCCCGAGGGCGCCCAGGCGATCGTGGGGACCGCGATCGACACCTACGGGCGGCTGGACATCGTCGTCAACAACGCGGGAATCCTGCGGGACAGGTCCTTCGGCAAGATCAGCGTCGAGGAGTTCGACCAGGTCCTCGCCGTCCACGTCCGAGGCTCGTTCCTGGTCAGCCGGGCGGCGTTCCCCTATCTCAAGGAGCAGGGGTACGGCCGGATCATCAACAC
Source organism: Streptosporangium sp. H13245 (assembly GCF_055690525.1). Classification (NCBI taxonomy): domain Bacteria; kingdom Bacillati; phylum Actinomycetota; class Actinomycetes; order Streptosporangiales; family Streptosporangiaceae; genus Streptosporangium; species Streptosporangium sp. H13245. Next base: position 25,949 of record NZ_JBSZKT010000059.1, read on the forward strand.
CTCCTCGCCCGCCGGGCTGTTCGGCAACTTCGGCCAGGCCAACTACTCCACCGCCAAGATGGGCCTGGTCGGCCTCACCAAGACGCTCGGCATCGAGGGCGCCAGGGCCGGGATCAAGGCCAACGCGATCGCGCCGATCGCCTGGACCCGGATGACCGAGGAGCTCCTGCCCGCCGAGTTCGAGGCCAAGTTCACCGCGGAGCGGGTCAGCGCCCTGGTGACCTTCCTGGCGCACGAGGCCTGCGAGACCAGCGGCGAGATCTTCAGCGTCGGCGGCGGCCGGATCGCGCGGGTGTTCGTGGCGGAGGGACCCGGCTGGCGGCGGGACGACCACACGGTGGAGGACATCCGGGACAACTGGGAGGCGATCCTCGCCGAGCAGCCGTACCTGACCCCGACCACCCTCGGCCAGCAGGCGACGGCCTCGATGAAGGCCATGCTCTGACCGGCTGAACCGACGACCCGGGTGAGGGCGCTCTCGTTCCGAGGGCGCCCTTCTCGCTGCCCGCGGGGGTTCCGGACGGCCATGGGGTGGTCTCGGGGCCGCGGGTCCCGGGTGGAGCCTCTTCCGCCGTACGAGACGAGGCTTTCTGCTTTGATCACGCAATCTTTTGCTTGACGCCCGTCAGAACTCGTCCTTACCATCCTGAAATAAGGAGGAAATAAGCCAGAAACCGGCAAATTTCGAGACTTACCCTCACTCTCTCTCGGCACCACAACCGGTCAGCCCACCAGGGCCGCTCGGTTTGTTTCGCATGTCCTTCTCGTCCCCCCAGGAGATTCCATGCGCCGCCAGCTCACCGCCTTGATGGTCCCGATCCTGCTCCTGTTATCCGTGTTCTCCGGTCTGACGGCGTCCGCGGCGAGCGCGGGCGCCGCGAAGGCCGCCGCCTTCCGGGTGCTGCTGTTCACCGAGACCGCCGACTACGTCCACGGCTCGATCCCGGCCGGTATCACGATGGTCCAGCAGCTCGCCGCTTCCAACGACTTCGAGGTCGTCCAGTCCGCCAGCTCGACCGCGCTCAACGACGCGAACCTGGCGGGTTTCGACGCGATCGTCATGCTGCAGAACTCCGGCATGGTCTGGGACAACGAGGCCCAGCGCCAGGCCACGCAGAAGTTCGTCAACGACGGCGGCGGGATCGTGGCGGTCCACAACACCACGGACATGAACATCGAGGCCCAGTTCCCCTGGTGGGACCAGCTCATCCTGGGCGGCGCGCACATGACCGCGCACTCCAGCATCCTGCCGGGCACCGCGAAGGTCCTGGACAAGAAGCACCCCTCCACGGTGGGCCTGCCCGACCGCTGGACGCGTACCGAGGAGTGGTACAACTTCGACCGGAGCATGCGGGGCGACGTCCACGTCCTGGTCACCGCAGACGAGACCACCTACGACGCGGGCGGCAGCAAGATGGGCGCCGACCACCCGATCTCCTGGTGCCGCAACGCCGAGGGCGGGCGCGTGTGGGCGACCGCGATGGGACACGAGAGCGCCTCCTACAGCGAGGCCAACTTCCGCCAGCACGTGCTCGGCGGCATCAAGTGGGCGGCGGGCAACGCCGCGGGCGACTGCGGCGGCACCGTATGGAACCGGTTCCAGAAGGTGACGCTCGACAGCGCGCCCGACCAGCCGATGGGCCTCGACATCGCCGCCAACGGCGACGTCTACTACATCGCCCGCTCCGGCAAGCTCATGCTCGTCCGCAAGAGCAACGGCCAGATCGTGACCACCGGCACGCTGAGCGTCTACACCGGCGGTGAGGACGGGCTGATCGGCCTGGTCCTCGACCCGGGCTTCGCGACCAACCGCTGGGTCTACCTCAACTACTCCCCGACGGGCTCGGCGGCGGTCAACCAGGTCTCCCGGTTCACCCTGAACGGCGACACCCTCGACCTGGCCAGCGAGAGGAAGCTCCTCACCATCCCCGCGACCAGGACCGACGAGCCGGGGCACACCGGCGGGCAGCTCGCCTTCGGGCCCGGCGGCAACCTCTACATCGGCGTCGGCGACGACATCAACCCCTTCTCCTCCGACGGGTACGCGCCGATCGACGAGCGCGCGGGCCGCGCCAACTTCGACGCCCAGAAGACCAGCGCCAACACCAACGACCTGCGCGGCAAGATCCTGCGGATCCACCCGGAGAGCGACGGCACCTACACGATCCCCTCGGGCAACATGTTCGCGCCGGGCACCGCGCAGACCCGCGCGGAGATCTACGCGATGGGCTTCCGCAACCCGTTCCGCTTCTCGGTGGACTCCGAGACGGGCTGGATCTCGGCGGCCGACTACGGCCCCGACGCGGGAGCGGCCAACGCCAACCGCGGGCCCGAGGGCACCGTCGAGTGGAACCTGATCAAGTCGCCCGGCTTCTACGGCTGGCCGTACTGCGTGGGCAACAACACCCCGTTCAACGACTACAACTTCGCCACGTCCACCTCGGGGGCGAAGTTCAACTGCGCGGCGCCGGTGAACAACTCGCCCAACAACACGGGCCTGACGAACCTGCCCGCGGTGAAGGCGGCCACCGTCTGGTACACCTACCACCTCACGCCCGAGTGGCCGGAGATGGGCACCAGCGGCGGCGCGGCCCCGATGGGCGGGCCGTTCTACCACTACGACGCGGCCAACCCCTCGGACACGAAGTTCCCCGCGTACTTCGACGACACCCCGTTCTTCTACGAGTGGAGCCGCAACTACCTGATGGAGATGCGGCTGGACGGCGGCGGCAACGTCCTGAAGACCAACCGCTTCCTGTCCAACCTCGGGTTCAGGTCGCCGATGCACATGAAGTTCGGCCCCGACGGCGCGATGTACCTCATCGAGTGGGGGGCCGGTTACGGCGGCACCAACCCCGACGACGGCGTCTACCGCATCGACTACATCAACGGCTCGCGTTCCCCGATCGCCAAGGCGGGCGGGACGCCCACCTCCGGCCAGGCCCCGCTCACCGTCCAGTTCTCCTCGGCGGGCTCGGCGGACCCGGACGGGGACCCGTTCACCTACGCGTGGGACTTCACCAGCAACGGCTCGACCGACTCCACCTCGGCGAACCCCTCGTTCACCTACACCACCAACGGAACCTTCACCGCGAGGCTCACGATCACCGACTCGTCGGGCAAGAGCGGCTCGGCGACGGTGCCCATCACGGTCGGCAACACCGCGCCGGTCGTGAGGTTCGGCTCGCCGCCCGACGGCACGGCCATCACCTTCGGCGACGCGGTCCCGTACACGGTGACCGTCACCGACCCCGAGGACGGCACGATCGACTGCTCCAGGGTGCGGGTGGTCACGGCGCTCGGCCACGACACCCACAGCCATGACACGGGCCAGTTCACCGGCTGCTCGGGGACCGTCGTGACCACGAACTCGGGGCACGACGCCGACGCCAACACCTTCTACGTCCTCACCGCGACCTACACCGACGCGGGCGGCCTGTCCAACACCGCCAACCTGATCCTGCAGCCCCGGCAGAAGCAGGCCGAGTACTTCACCGGCTCGTCCGGGATCCGGGTCATCGACCAGGCCGGCGCGCAGAACGGCAAGCGCATCGGCGACATCTCCAACAACGACTGGATCTCCTTCGCGCCGATGAGCGTCCAGGGGATCGCGTCGGTGTCCTACCGGCTGTCCTCGCCCACCGGCGGTGGCTCCATCGAGCTGCGCGCCGACTCGCCCACGGGGCAGCTGCTGTCCACCACGTCCGTGCCGGCCACCGGCGGCTGGGACACCTACCAGCAGGTGGCCGCCACCTCCGTGACGGCGCTGTCCGGCAGCCATCCGCTGTTCCTGGTGTTCAAGCACCCCACGGCGAACCAGTTCGACCTCGACTCCCTCACCCTGAACGCGACGGGGGGTTCGGGCGGGCCGGTGGCCGGTGGCGTCTACACGCTGACCGCCGCGCACAGCTCCAAGGTGGTCGACGTCGAGGGCCAGTCCACGACCGACGGGGCCAAGGTGGTCCAGTGGGCGGGCAACGGCGGCACCAACCAGCAGTGGAGGTTCACCGCCGCGGCCGGCGGGGCCTTCACCCTCACCGGGGTCCAGGGCGGCAAGTGCATGGACGTGAACGCCGCCTCCACCGCACCGGGCGCCCCGATCATCCAGTGGACCTGTCACAATGCCGCCAACCAGCAGTGGAGGTTCACCGCCGCGACCGGTGGCGCCTGGAAGGTCACCTCGGTCGCGAGCGGCCACTGCCTTGAGGTGCCCGGCGCCTCGACCGCGGACGGCACGCAACTCACCCAGGCCACCTGCGGGACCGGCACCAACCAGCAGTGGAGGCTCACCCGGGTGAGCTGACCGGAACGGTCAAGTTCGCCGACTTTTGCCGATTGAGGCAAAAGTCGGCGAACTGTTAGGTAAAAGTGATTCACAAATCCATCTAAAGAGGGTTAGCTTCTGCACACCTGCTCGGAACAGGGAGGTGTCGTGAAGCGGACCGTCGCTCGGCCAGAGAACGCGTACCAGGCCGCGTTGCTCCGGCTGCTGCGCGAGAGGGCGCGTTCGCGCGCCGAACTCGGCGATGTGACCGCTCTGTCACGCTCCCGCCTCAACCTGGAACTCGACCGGCTCGTCGAGCTGCGCCTGGCCGAGCAGGCGGGGCTCGCGGCCTCACGCGGCGGGCGCAGGTCCGGCCTGGTACGGCTCTCCGAGGATCTCCGCTTCGCCGGGATCGACGTCGGCGCCACCTCCATCGACGTGGTCGTCACCGACGGCGAACTGGAGATCCTCGGCCACCTGAGCGAGCGGTGCGACGTGCGCGACGGCCCCGTGGCCGTGCTCGACCAGGCCATGGAGATGATCAACAAGCTGGGCGAGCAGGGTCTGTTCACCCAGCTGTACGGCGCGGGGATCGGCCTCCCCGGGCCGGTCAGCTTCCGCGAGGGGGTGCCGGTCGCCCCCCCGATCATGCCCGGCTGGGACCGCTACCCCGTCAGGGAGGCGGTCGGCCAGGCCCTCGGCTGCCCCGCCGTGGTCGACAACGACGTCAACATCATGGCCCTCGGCGAGCTCCACGCGGGGCTGGCCAGGCAGGTGGACGACTTCCTGCTCGTCAAGATCGGCACCGGCATCGGCTGCGGGATCGTGGTGGACGGCAAGATCTACCGGGGTGTCTCCGGCAGCGCCGGCGACATCGGCCACATCCGCGTCGACGACCAGGGTCCCGTCTGCGCCTGCGGAAACGTCGGCTGCCTGGAGGCGTACTTCGGCGGGACCGCCCTCGCCAGGGAGGCCACGGCCATCGCCGGGCGCTCGGCCTACCTGGGCCGTCGCCTCGACCAGACGGGCACCCTCACCGCCGAGGACGTGTCCAAGGCCGCCGAGATGGGCGACGCCGAGGCGGTGCGGCTCATCCGCGACGGCGGGCGCAGGGTCGGCACGGTGCTGGCCGGGCTCGTCAGCTTCTTCAACCCCGGCCTCGTGATCATCGCGGGAGGGGTGGCCCAGCTGGGCCACGTCCTCCTGGCGGAGATCAGAAGCGTCGTCTACCGCCGGTCGCTGCCCCTGGCGACCGGCAACCTGCCCATCGTGCTATCGGAACTGGGACCCGACGCCGGAGTGGTCGGCGCGGCCAGGCTCAGCAGTGACCACGTCTTCTCGGCCCCACGATGAACCAGCGAGGCCCCATGTCAGAAGCAACCCCCCTGCTCCTCATGCGCGGGATCGTCAAGCAGTTCCCCGGAGTGCGCGCCCTCGACGGCGTCGACCTGGAGGTGCTGCCCGGAGAGGTGCACTGCCTGCTCGGCCAGAACGGTGCCGGGAAGTCCACTTTGATCAAGACCTTGGCGGGTGCTCACCAGCCCGACGAGGGGACGA
>NZ_JBSZKT010000060.1:0-29498 GCF_055690525.1 Streptosporangium sp. H13245
GAGGGGCTGGGGACGGGGTGGTGTGAGGCCTGACGCTCTGTTTCCGAGGGGCTGGGGACGGGGTGGTGTGAGGCCTGACGCTCTGTTTCCGGGGTTCTGGGGATGGGGGCCGGGGGGAAGCCTGACGCTCTGTTTCCGGGATTTTGGGAACGCATCCGCCGTCCCGGGCGTTCTTCGGAGCGCACCGGGAACGGCCGGTGGGCGAGCGGGAGGGGCGAGTGACGGTCGTGGGCTTCGTGTCGCTGGTCATCTGCGCGGTCACGCTGGTCCACCTCTATCTGTGGCACCGCCTGGTCCGCTCGACCACGCGGCCCGGACGGACCCGCCGGGTGCTGACGTGGATCATCGTCGGCCTGGCGGTGCTCGCCCCGGCGACGTTGGCCGGTTCCCGCAGCGAGTGGGGGCACTTCCTGGCGTGGCCGGGGTTCTTCTGGATCGCGGTGATGTTCTACCTCTTCGTGATCTTGGTGATCCTGGAGATTCCCCGGGCCGTGGCCCTGACGGTCCTGCGTACGGTCGAGCGGCGGGCGGAGCGCCGCCGGGTTCCGCCGGGAGTGGCCGCCCGCAGGGCGGAACGAGCCAAGCTCCTCGCCGCTCGGCCGGTGCCCGCCGTGGAGCCGGTGCCTGCCGTTCAGCCGGTGTCCGTTGTTCAGGCCGATGTCGTCGGCTTGAACGAGCCCGAGGCGGGTTCCGGGGTCGGTGGTGTGATCGTCGTTCCGGGTGCCGGGGACAGGCGGCGCGGCGGAGGGCTCCCGGGCGGGCCGGACGAGGCCGGGATGAGCAGGAGGCTGTTCATCGCCCGTACGGCCGCGGTCGCCGCCGGGGCCGGGGCGCTGGGCACGGTCGGGTTCGGGGTCGGGACGGCTCTCGGCGACCCGGTGATCGAACCGGTCAGGGTCGTGCTGCCCAGGCTGGATCCGCGCCTGAGCGGCCTGCGGTTCGCTGTGGTCAGCGACATCCACCTGGGCCCGCTCACCGGTACGGAGCACACCCGGCGCATCGTCCGCATGATCAACTCGTTGAAGGCCGACGTGGTCGCCGTCGTCGGTGACCTGGTCGACGGCACGGTGGCCGAGCTCGGCCCGCTGGCAGGGCCGCTGAAGGGCCTCGAATCCCGCTACGGCGCCTACTTCGTCACCGGCAACCACGAGTACTACACCGCCAACGGCCCGCAGGAGTGGATCGAGGAGCTGCGCGGGCTCGGTATCCGCCCCCTCGGCAACGAGCGCGTCGAGATCGCCCACGGGGGAGCCGTGCTCGACCTCGCCGGGGTGAACGACCTCGGCGGCCTCGTCTCGGGTGACGGCCCCGACTTCGAGCGGGCCCTGGGCGGCCGTGACCGCTCCCGGTCCACCGTCCTGCTCGCCCACCAGCCGGTCCAGGCCGTCCAGGCGGCGACGTACGGCGTGGACCTCCAGCTGTCCGGACACACGCACGGTGGCCAGATGATCCCCTTCAACCTGGTCATCCCGATGCAGCAGCCGGTCGTCTCCGGCCTGGGCGAGGTGGACGGCACCCAGGTGTACGTGACGCGGGGGGCGGGCTTCTGGGGGCCGCCGGTCCGGGTGGGGGCTCCTCCCGAGATCACCCTTCTGGAGATCGGCCACGAGCGACTCTAGGAACTCCGCCGGAGGCGGCTCAGGGAACCTCGTGACGGGTGGTTCCGGGAATTCTGCGACGGAGGGTTCTGGGGACTTCGTGGCGGGTGGTTCTGGGAACTTCGCGACGGGGACTTCGTGACGGGGACTCGCTACGGGAATTTCGGACGGAGACTCGCTACGGGCGGCTCGTCATGGGCGGCTTCGGGAACCCCGTGGCGGGTGGTTCCGGGAGCCCCGCGGGCAACTGTGGAAACAGCGGCACCGGGCGCTTCTTTTCGCGGGTGTGACCTGCGAGCCGAGGGGCGGACGTATTACCCTCATGCGACGGGCAGCCGGGCATTTCCGTCTGGCTGGTGTTTTCCCACGCCCAGCGAGCATCTGGATACGCTGACACTATGACCACCCCTGGCCGGAGCACCGCGCGACGCAAAACCCCCCACGTGCTGGCCAACGCCCCGTTCCGCAAGCTGTGGACGGCGATGTCGGTGTGCAGCCTGGGAGACTGGCTCAACCTCCTGGCACTGACGGCCCTGGCGGGCAACCTCACCGCGGCGTCGGGCTACAAGATCCAGAGCCTGGCCATCGGCGGTGTCTTCGTGGCGAAGATGCTCCCGGCCATCCTGCTGGGCCCGCTCGCGGGCGCGTTCGCCGACCGGTTCGACCGGCGGCTGACGATGTTCTTCTGCGACCTGCTGCGTTTCGCGCTGGTGCTGTCGATCCCGCTGATCGGCAGCTACCAGTGGGTGATCATCGCCACGTTCCTGGTCGAGTGCGTCAACCTCTTCTGGGTCCCGGCCAAGGACGCCACAGTGCCCAACCTGGTGCCCAAGGAGCGGCTGGAGGAGGCCAACCAGCTCAACCTCCTGGTCACGTACGGCACCGCGCCCATCGCGGCGCTGTTGTTCGCGCTGCTGTCGGTCGCCGACGACGTCCTGGGCAGGCTGGTGCCGTTCCTCGCCCAGCGCGAGACCTATCTGGCGCTGTTCATCAACGCGCTCGCGTACCTGGTCTCGGCCGTCATCATCTTCTCGCTCAAGGACATTCCGAAGAGCAGCGCGCGGGCCGCCGCCACGCCGTCGGTGCTGCGGCAGATCTTCGAGGGCTGGCGGTTCGTCGGCGGCAACCGGCTGATCCGCGGTCTGATCATCGGCATGCTGGGCGCGTTCGCCGCCGGTGGCGCGGTGGTCGGGGTGGCCAAGATCTACGTGGACGCGCTGGGCGGTGGCGACGCGGCGTACGGCGTGGTCTTCGGCGCGGTCTTCGTCGGTATGGCGTCGGGCATGTTCTTCGGGCCCAAGCTGCTGAGGGAGCTGTCGCGGCGGAGGCTGTTCGGCCTGTCGATCGTGGTGGCCGGGCTGGTGCTCGTCGCGGTCGCGCTCGTCCACAACCTGGTGATCGTCGTCCTGCTCACCGTGCTGCTCGGCGCGTGCGCGGGAATCGCCTGGATCATCGGTTACACCATGATCGGGCTGGAGGTGGACGACAGCCTGCGGGGCCGGACGTTCTCCTTCCTGCAGTCGCTCGCCCGGGTGACCCTGCTGCTGGTGGTCGCGGTCGCGCCGACCCTCGCGGGCCTGTTCGGCGAGCACCAGATCAGGGTCGGCCCGGATCCGGTCTACCGGTTCGACGGCTCCAACCTGGTGCTGCTGGTCGGCGGGCTGCTCGCGGTGATCGTCGGGATCGTCGCGCTGCGGCAGATGGACGACCGCAGGGGCGTCTCGATCATCGCCGACCTGCTCGCCGCGGTGCGTGGCGAGCGGTTCGCGCCCGAGAGCTCCGAGCAGGCGCACGGGATGTTCATCGCGTTCGAGGGCGGCGAGGGGTCGGGCAAGACCACCCAGTCCAGGTTGCTGGCGATCTGGCTGCGCGACCAGGGCTTCGACGTCGTGCAGACCCGCGAGCCCGGCTCGACCAAGGTGGGGATGCGGCTGCGGGCGATCCTGCTCGACGCGGTGCACCAGGGGCTGTCCGCGAGGTCCGAGGCGCTGCTGTACGCGGCCGACCGGGCCGAGCACGTGGAGAAGGTCATCCGCCCGGCCCTGTACCGGGGGTCGATGGTGATCTCCGACCGCTACGTCGACTCGTCGCTCGCCTACCAGGGGGCGGGCCGGGCCCTGGACACCGAGGACGTCACGAGGATCAACAGCTGGGCCACCGGCGGGCTCGTCCCCGACCTCACCGTGCTCATCGACACCCCGCCGTCGGTGGGGCTGGCCCGGCTGGGCGGGGCCGCCGACCGCATCGAGTCGGAGCCCCTGGAGTTCCACGAACGCGTCCGCCGCGAGTTCCGGGCGCTGGCCGCCGCCGAGCCCGACCGCTACCTGGTCGTCGACGGGGTGCTGCCCCAGAACCAGATCTCCTCGATCATCCACGACCGGGTCCGCGAGATCCTGCCCGACCCGGTGCCGCAGGAGTCCGAGGACGTCACCGGGACCATGCCCGCGATCCGCGACTGAGCCGGAGCTCCGGGCGGTAGCCGGTGCGGTGCGTTCGTACTGTGCCGGGAGCGCGACCTGTGGACGAGCCCGCCGGGCGGTAACCGGTACGGTGCGCTCGCGCTCGTACGGTGCCGGGAGTGCCTGGCGGTGGCCGGTGCGGTGTGGGGAGTGCGATCCGCGACTGAGCCCGTGTTCCCGGCGGTAGGTTGGGGGGCGTGGGAGTCTTCGATGATCTTGTGGGGCAGGAGCGGGCCGCCGCGACGCTCCGCCGGGCGGCGGCGGCCGGGGCCGACCTGCTGGCCGGGGGGCGCGGCACCGGGATGACCCACGCGTGGCTGTTCACCGGGCCGCCCGGGTCCGGGCGCGAGGAGGCCGCGCGGGCGTTCACCGCCGCGCTGTTCTGCCCCGACCAGGGATGCGGCCACTGCGACATGTGCCACCAGGTGGCGGTCGGCTCCCACCCCGACCTGGAGATCGTCCGCCCGCAGGGGCTCTCGTACGGCATCAAGGACACCCGGAGGCTCATCCTGCGCGCGGCCGGGGCGCCGACGCTGGGCCGCTGGCGGGTCGTGCTGTTCGAGGACGCCGACCGGGCGACCGAGGGGGCGTCCAACGCGCTGCTCAAGGCCATCGAGGAGCCGCCGCCGAAGACGGTGTGGCTGCTCTGCGCGCCGTCCCCGGACGACATGATGATCACCATCAGGTCCCGCTGCCGGCTCGTCACGCTCGTCACCCCGCCCTCCGCGGCGGTCGCCCACGTGCTGGCCACGCGCGAGAACGTGCCGCCGGCGATGGCGGAGTTCGCCGCCAGGGCGGCCCAGGGGCACATCGACCGGGCCCGCAGGCTGGCCCTGGACGGGGAGGCGCGGGCGCGTCGCGAGGCGGTGCTGTCCATCCCCCGTTCGCTCACCGGCGTCGGGGAGTGCGTGATGGCCGCCGAGCGGCTGGTGAAGACCGCCGAGGACGAGGCCGCCGCGGTCACCGCGGTGCTGAACGAGTCGGAGATCACCGAGCTGCGCCAGGCCTATGGCGAGGGTTCCACGGGCAAGGGGCTCAACAGGGGCCTGATCCGTGGTGGTGCCGGGGCGCTCAAGGATCTTGAGGATCGGCAGAAGTCCCGGGCGACCCGTACCAAGCGCGATGTCATCGACGCGTCCCTGCTCGACCTGGTGGCGTTCTACCGCGACGTGCTGGCGGTGCAGTTCGGTGCGCACGTGGAGCTGGCGAGCGAGGACCGCCGCGCTGACCTGAACGACCTGGCCCGCGCCTCCACGCCGGAGGACACCCTGCTCAGGATCGACGCGATCATGCGCTGCCGGAGGCGGCTGGCGGCCAACGTCAGCCCGCAGATGGCGGTCGAGTCGATGACCATCTCACTGCACCGGCCCCGGCTCTGAACAGGGCCTGTTTCCGGGGCGTACCGGCTCTGTGTTGTTGAGTCGCATCGGTCGCGCGAGCCTCGGCTCTGAACGGGGCCTGTCTCGGGGGCGTACCGGCTCTGTGTTGTTGAGTCGCACCGGTCGCGCGAGCCTCGGCTCTGAACGGGTTCTGTCTCCAGGGCGTACCGGCTCTGAGTCGCACCGGTCGTGTGGGCCTCGGCTTCCCGTCGTGCCGGTTTCCGGGGCGTACCGGCTCCCCGTCGCGCCGGGCGGGCCTTGGTGTTGATCCGGTTCGTGACGGGAGGCAACCCGGGGGCGGTTTCCGCGTCTCTTGGTCATGCAACCCGAAACGTTGGACGTGGGCAGACCCGGGCCCGCTGAGACGATCAGCGGGCTCTACGCCGGGCACGCGCTCGGGCTGACCCGGCTGGCCCTGCTCATGGTCGGGGATCGCGAGTCCGCCGAGGACGTGGTGCAGGAGGCGTTCCTCGGTCTCCATCGGCGGTTCGGCCGGTTGAGGGACCCGGAGAAGGCGCTGGTCTACCTGCGCAGCGCGGTCCTGAACAACGCGCGCACGGTGCTGCGCCGCAGGCGGCTGCCCTCGTGGTTCGCCGGGACCTACACGCCGCCCGTCTGGTCGGCCGAGTCCGAGGCGATGCTCGGCGACGAGCGACGGGCGGTCGTCGAGGCCCTCCACCGGTTGCCGCGCAGGCAGCGCGAGGTGCTGCTGCTGCGCTTCTACGCGGACCTGTCGGAGGACGAGACCGCGAGGGCCATGGGAATCAGCCGTGGCACCGTCAAGTCCACCACGCATCGGGCGCTGAACGCGCTCGGCCGTCTCCTGGGAGAGAACCAGTGAACGAGATCGTCGACCGGTTGAGGGACGCGGCCGGAGCCGTCGGGGAGACCGTTCAGGACGTTCCCCCTTTCAGGCCTCGGCCGCTCCGTACGAGAAGGTCCTGGGTCGCGCCCCTGGCGGCCGCGGCGGCGGTGAGCGCGGTGGCCGCCGCGGGGGTGATGGTCGTCCAGAGCGACGGCCGGAGGGACGGCGTCGTCGCGCCGACCGGCCCGGCGCCGACCTCTGCCCTGGCGCCTACCTCCGCTTTGGCGCCGACCTCCGCTCCGGCTCCGGGGGCGGAGCCCGGGTATTTCGCGATGACCGGCGGTGACGCCATCACCTTCTACCGGGCCGACACCGGTCAGCGGGTCGACAGGCGGTTCGCGGGGACCATGGGGGAGCGCTTCTTCCTGGTGGACTCCGCGCGGGGCGTCTTCTACACCGTGCTGACGGTGGGCCCCTGCGATCACCGGTTCCTCCGCGTGACGGCCGGTCGGCCGGGTGAGGCTCCGCGAACGGAGAAGCTGTTGAACGGCCCGCCACGGGGCACCGTGCCCACGTCGCTCGCGGTCAGCGCGGACGGCGGCACGCTCGCCTACGGTCTGGTGCCGTGCGGGGGCGGCGTCCCCACCGACTCGCGGCTCGGCGTGACCGACCTGGCCACCGGTGAGATCAGGATCTTCGGCTTGTCGGGCGACGACGAGGTCAGGAACGTGTCGATCACCGCCGACGGCCGCCTCGTCGCCTTCCAGCGCCACCCCACCCGGCGGGTTCCGGTTACGGGTCCCTCGAACTCGCCCGTTCCCGAGACCTCCGCCCTGAGCCCGACCTACGTTCCGGTGTCCCCTCCCACCTGGGAGGATCCCGGGCCGGGGACACCCACCGTGGTGCCTCCCACCCCGGACGACGCCTCGCCGTCCGGGCCGCCGAGCCCGGCGGGCACTCCGGTGACGGGCACCCCGGTGCCCGATGCCACCAAGGTGCTGGAGCGGAGCGGGCGCACCGCGACCCTTGAGACCGGTCCCGATCCCTCGGAGGTGTGGGTGCTCGACACGGGTGAGGGGGGAGACGCTCTGGACGGGGTGAGGAGGGTCCAGCTCAGGACCGACTCCGGCGTGCCCTCCGCCGTGCACGGGGTGCGGATCGCCGCCGACGGCCGCTCGTTCGTCGCGGCGCTCGGCCGGATCGTCCAGGAGGCCGACGGGAACAGCCTCTCCACCGTGCCGGGAGTCGCCGAGATCGTGCGGTTCGACGCGGAGGACGGCATTCAGTCGGCCGTACTCTATCGCGACAATCGGGGAGGTTTCCGGCTGGTCGACGCGGACGGTTCGGGTGAGCGTCTCGTGGTCCACCGGGGGACGGAGTTCGCGGAGGTGACCTCTGGCCGGTATCGGACACTTCGTAGTTTTTCTAGAACTGACGGACTAGATATCGGCTGGTGAGGAGGAGGGTAGTGACTACACGAAGTAGGTGCTACCCATCTGTTTTCGATTAGATGGAACCATTCATCGCTAAGTCACCTCAAAGTACGAGTGTGGGTCGTTAAGATTAACAGGCAAAAATAAGCTATTTCGTTATAAATCAGTGGACAGTGTCCTGCTCTACGGGGATGAGCAGAGAAGACCGGGGGACTCTTGGTGAGCATGGGGGCACGCCACGGGGTGGGCCCGTCCGTGAGCGGACGGGCCGTCACGAGCCGCGTGGGCAACGACGACACACTGGGAATCGAGTGGCCGGAGCGGCCCGACGGGATCGGCGGGAACGATCCGGGGATCGTTCTACGGCACGTGGAGACCGGTGAGGAATGCGAGGCCGCGGACCTGAAGGCACTGTCCGCGGGGATCTGGATGGTGTCGCGCGGCGGTGAGCCCGTCGCCACCGACGACCCGGGCTTCTCGCTCGACGGGCTGTGGTCCTACGCCGAGACCCCTCGCAGCCGGGAGATCAGGGCGTTCCGCACCTCCCTCGGCACGCTGGGCCTGCGGGTCCGCGAGGTCGAGCCGTACGTCGAGGTGATCCGCGTGACCGCGGAGGACGGTGTGATCGAGGTCGAGGGCGCCGTCGCGTACGGCGAGCCGATCAGGGGGGCGGCCAGGCTCGTGGCGGTGGCCCGCCGGGGGCCGGAGCCGGTGAGCGGACCCGCGCGTTTCCAGGGGCGGTGGTTCGAGGGAGGGGTCGAGATCGCGCCGATGGCCGGGACGCAGGTACGGCGCCGTGTCTTCTGGGATCTCTACGCGGAGATCTCCGGAACCCGGCTGCCGCTGGCCACCCGTCTTGATGACATAGCGGACAAGAAGAACAAAGTTCGTTTTCCTGCCCAGCGTGTCGGGCAGGTGAGGGTCCGGCCGTACTACACCGAGACCGACAGCCTCGCCGTCGCGCTCAGCGTCGAGGAGGAGAGCTCGTGAAGATCTCCTTCCTCATCCTCAACGCCTACGGCATGGGCGGCACCATCCGCGCCACCTTCGACCTGGCCACGGCCATGTCCGAACGGCACGAGGTCGAGATCGTCAGCGTCTTCCAGCACACCGACAGCCCTTTCCTGCCGCTGGGCCCCCAGGTTCGCCTGCGCTCCCTGGTGGACCTGCGGGAGGGGGCGAAGGTCCGCTGGCCGTACACGAAGAAGGCGGAGCGGCTGAGCGCGCGGGAGAGCGCGCTGATCCACCCCGAGGAGCGCGCGTACGCCTCCTTCAGCGCCTGGAGCGACGAGGTCATCGTCCGTGAGCTGCGCAGGCTCCGCAGCGACGTGCTGATCACCACCCGCGCGGGGCTCAACATCATGGCCGCGAGATACGCCCGCAAGCGGGTCGTCACGATCGCCCAGGAGCACCTGCACTTCGAGGCCCACCAGCCCGGGATCTTCGAGGAGATCCGGACGTGGTACCCGAAGCTCGACGCCGTCGTGACCCTCACCGAGGCCGACGAGCACGACTACCGGAAGATGCTCAACGGGTCGCCCACCCGGGTGTTCACCATCGGCAACGGGCTGCCCGGCGGGCCGCGCCCGCGCTCCCGGCAGGAGAACCGGATCGTGCTGGCCGCGGGCAGGCTCGTGCCGGTCAAGGGGTACGACCGGCTGCTGAAGGCGTTCGTCCGGGTGGCCAGGGAACGCCCGGACTGGAAGCTGAGGATCTACGGCGAGGGCCGGGTCGGCGACAAGCTGGTCAGGCAGTCCGTCAAGCTGCGCCTGCACAACAACGTCACGTTCATGGGTCCCACCGGAGACATCGAGGGCGAGCTCGCCAAGGCCTCGATCCACGCGGTCAGCTCCCGTTTCGAGGGCTTCGGCATGACCATCATCGAGGCGTTCGCCTCCGGGGTGCCGGTGGTCAGCTTCGACTGTCCCCGGGGCCCTCGCGAGATCATCAGCTCCGGGGTCAACGGGCTGCTGGTCCCGGCCGACGACGTGGACGCCCTGGCCGACGGGCTGATCCAGATGATCGACGACGAGGAGGGCCGCCGCCGGATGGCCGAGAACGCCCTCAAGACGGCCAGGCAGTACGACATCTCCGTGATCGTCGACCGCTGGGAGAGGTCCTTCGCCGAACTCGGCCGCTGACCGGAGCAGCGGATGGCCCGGCGGGGCGTCTCTGTGATGTGACCCTGTCATCTTCGGGAAGAATTCCCGACCCAGTGATCGAAATCCTCTCCCATGGGGAGCCCCTGGCCAGGGATCGTGTCAGCGCCGCGACGTCGAGGGGGTGGGCGGGTGGCGCGCCGTCGGGGGAGTCCCTCGACGCGGCGCCGTCGAGGGATCGTGTCGACGTCGCGGCGCTGTTCGCCGAGCACCATCTCGGTCTCGTACGGCTGGCGCTGCTCATGGTGGGTGACCAGGCCACGGCCGAGGACGTCGTGCAGGAGGCGTTCGCCCGCACCCACGCGGGACGGCGCCGCCTGCGCGACCCCGACCGGGCGTTGACGTACATCCGTTCGGCGGTGCTCAACGGGTCCCGGTCGGTACTGCGCCGCCGGGCGGTCGCCTTCCGGCGGGCCATGCCGTACGAGCCACCCGTCTGGTCGGCCGAGCACGCGGCGCTGCTCGGCGAGGAGCGCCGCGAGGTGCTCGTGGCCCTGCGCGCGCTGCCCAGGCGGCAGCGGGAGGCGCTCACGCTCCGCTACTACCTCGACCTGTCGGACCTGGAGATCGCCCAGACCATGGGGATCGCCGCGAGTACCGCCCGTTCCACCGTCGCGCGCGGGCTCGCCGCCCTCGCCCGAGTGCTTGGGGAGCAATCATGACCGCCACCGGGGAGCACCTCCGCGACGCCCTGCCCGCCGCCGAGAGCCGCCTTCGCGACGCCCTGTCCGGTGCAGCGGCGACCGCCGTGGACGTCCGCCCGCTGGACGTCCGGGCCCGCCGCCGGTCCAAAGTCCCGACGCTGCTGGTCGCCGCCGTCACGGTGACGGCCGTCGTCGGGGCCGGATACGCGTGGGGGGAACGGGCGGACCCCCGGACGGCCACCGCCGTCCAGGCTCCGCCGGGTCCAAAGCTCGAGATCTCGGTCTTCCTGTGCAAGAAGCGCGACCCGTTTCCCCAGTGCGAGGGCCGGAGCCCCGACAAAGCGAAGATCGCCGAGGCGCTGTGGAGCCGGCGGGACGTGGCATGGATCGGCTTCGAGGACCAGGTGGAGAGCTACGAGAATTTCAAGGTGTACAACAGGACCAACAAGCAGCTGATCAACACGATCCAGGTCAAGGACATGCCCATGTCGTTCCGGGTCATGCCGGAGCCGGATGCCGATCGAAAGGCGATCGTCGCGGCCGTCAGGACACTGCCCGGTGTCTCCAACGTGGTCGACCAACGATGCCTGCCCAGCGGGAAATGCTGAGGCGGCGGGTCCACAGGGGTGATCCCGGCGCGTAGTGTGGCGTGGTGGGCGAAGGCCGTACCCCCAGCTTTGGAGCCTCATGAGCATGATCATGGCGGTGAGCTTCACCCGCTACGGCAGGCTGTACTACCTCGATCCCGGCGAGCACAGTCCCAAGGTCGGAGACAAGGTGCTCGTCCCCACCGACGCCGGGCCCGAGGTGGCCGAGTGCGTCTGGGCGCCCCAGTGGACGAGCGAGGAGGTCGGCGGGCTGCCGGTGTGCGCCGGGATCGCGGACGAGGAGCACCTGACCCGCGACGAGGGCAACAAGCGGCGCCGCGCCGAGGCCCGCAGCGTCTCCAAACGCCTGATCAAGCGGCACACACTGCCCATGAAGGTCGTCGGCGTCGACTACACGGACGCCGAGAACGTCTACACGGTCTACTTCTCGGCCCCCCAGCGGGTCGACTTCCGCGCCCTCGTCCGCGACCTGGCCCGCAACCTGCGGGCCAGGGTGGAGCTGCGCCAGATCGGCCCCCGCGACGAGGCCCGCCTCCAGGGCGGCATCGGTCCCTGCGGCCGGGACCTGTGCTGCGCCACCTTCCTCAAGGACTTCGAGCCGGTCTCCGTCCGGATGGCCAAGGACCAGGACCTGCCGGTCAACCCGCTGCGCATCGCGGGGGCGTGCGGGCGGCTGATGTGCTGCCTGAAGTACGAGCACCCTCTCTACCTCGACGCGCACAGCAGGATGCCCCGCGTCGGGCTGAAGGTCGACACCCCCGAGGGGGCGGGAACCGTCGTGGGCCGCAACGTCCCCTCCGACTCCGTCGTGGTCCGCCTGGAGGACGGCGGACGCCGCTGCGCGTGCCCGTCGGCGTCGGTGTGCTCCCCCCGCAAGCAGCACGACGCGGCGTACGGCGGCGCGGTAAAGGTCGCCGACGCCGGACCGGAGGAATAACCGGGGCCGCTCGGGTTTTTGTGACCGCTCGCTTCTGTTTGGGTTTGCTCGGCCGAGTGGTTTCGTTCGGGGCCCCGGGGACGCTTGGTCCCGCGCGGTCGCCTGGGCCGGTGCGGCCGGTGTGGTCGTTGGGTGCCGCGCGGTCGCCTGGGCCCAGGCATATCCGCGTACCCCGCGTATCCGTGCACCCGCGTACTCGCGTATCAGCCCGGGCGGGTGCGCGGTCGCACGTGGCGCGCTTGCCCGCCTGGGCGGATGCGCGTCGCGGGGCCTGGCGCGGGCGTAGGATGCGACCGGTCAGCCTCTCCGCGCGCGTCGGCTCCCCTCGCCGGACCCGCGTGCGATCCCGACCCACGGACTACGGAGCGGACAAGGCGTGAGATCCCAGGTGGCCGCCGTACTGGCGGCGGTGGCCCTGCTGGCGAGCGCGTGCACCGGAAGCGGCGCCAACGCCGGTTCCGGCAGTGGTACGGGCGGCGGTGAGGTGGGGGGAACTCGGGAGGGATCGTCGCTCGGCTGGGACGAGTGCGGAGACGGTTTCGAGTGCGCGAAGCTCCCCGTTCCCCTCGATCACGCCAAGCCGGACGGCGAGAAGATCGAGCTCAGCGTGATCCGGCTGCCCGCCTCGGGCGAACGGATCGGCTCCATCCTCATCAATCCCGGCGGACCCGGTGCCTCCGGCATCCAGTACGCGCGAGGTGCCCGCACGGCGGTGAGCAAGGCCGTACGAGAACGCTTCGACGTCGTGGGCTTCGACCCGCGAGGGGTCGGCGAGTCCGCGCCCGTCCGGTGCCTGTCGTCGAGCGAACTGGACACCTACATCGGCCTTGACAGCTCTCCCGACTCGCCGGGGGAGGTCACCATGCTGGAGGAGGGCTCGCGGCGGTTCGCCTCCGGCTGCCAGGCCCGCTCGGGCAAACTTCTGCCGTACGTCGGCACGGTCGACGCCGCCCGGGACATGGACCTGCTGCGTGCCGCCGTCGGCGACTCCCGCCTCACCTACCTCGGCAAGTCGTACGGCACCCAGCTGGGCGCCGCCTACGCGGACCTCTTCCCCACCCACGTTCGCGCGCTCGTCCTGGACGGCGCCGTGGACCCCTCGCTCAGCCCGCTGGAGATGAACACCGCGCAGGCACGCGGTTTCGAGGTCGCCCTCGACGCGTTCCTCGAAGACTGCCTCGTGGCCACCGACTGCCCTTTCCATGGCTCCGTCGGCTCCGCCCGCACGGAGATCGCCGCCCTGCTCCGCCGCGTGGACACGACTCCCCTGACCAACGGGACGGGCGACGGCCGTACGGTGACCGAGGCCTGGACCACCCTCGGACTGATCACCCCGCTCTACGACCGGCACGCCTGGCCGGTTCTCCGCCAGGCGCTCGGCCAGGCGCTGAAGGGTGACGGCAGCACCCTGCTCCGCCTGGCCGACCTGCTGATCGACCGCGAGGCGAACGGCGAGTACACCAACCAGACCGAGTCCAACCTGGCCGTCAACTGCGTCGACACCCCCTACCCCCGCGACTCCGCCGCCTACGCCACGGCGGCCCGCGAGTCGGCCAAGGAGGCCCCTCTCTTCGGCGCGTACGTCATGTGGAGCTCGCTGCCCTGCGCGTACTGGCCGGTCAAGGGAGGTCCACGGGCGAAGATCGACGCTCCCGGAGCCCCGCCCATCATGGTCGTCGGCACCGTACGCGACCCGGCCACGCCCTACCAGTGGTCCGAGGCCCTCGCCTCCCAGCTCTCCTCCGGCGTCCTCGTCGGTTTCGACGGCGACGGGCACACCGCCTACCTGACCGGCTCGGGATGCGTGGACCGCCTGGTGGACGAGTACCTGATCGATCTCACCGTTCCCAAGGACGGGACACGCTGTCCCAAGATCAGCTGATTCCAGGGCGCGGGAAGGCCCCGGGAGCCTGTAGACTGCCGTAGGCCGTGGTGAAACACGGCACGCCGCCTTAGCTCAGTCGGCCAGAGCACTTCACTCGTAATGAAGGGGTCTGGGGTTCGATTCCCCAAGGCGGCTCCAGGTCAGAGGCCCTCCGGAAGATCCCGGAGGGCCTTTTTCGTGTCCGTACAGCAGCGAAATACAGCAACGGCCTCAGGTAGCGTCGTCGAGACTGTGGTTCAGCTGGTCAAGGAGCCTCAGTTTCACGGCCCGTGGTGCCCGTCCTGCCGCATTGCTTTGCGACCTGTTCCGGACGCTTCACCAAGTTGTCTGCTCGTCCGAGACTGTTCCCTGCCGCTTTCAGGGGTGGAAGGTGATCTCAATCTTTTCGATCTTGATGAATCGTCCCTTCTCTCCCCGCAGAGGCAAGTCTGAAGGCTCGCTCTCAGGCCAACCCCCGGGCGGCATCTCCTTGACCGACCGTGACTCTCCCCACCAGCGCTCCAGGGTGGAGAGCTTCCAGTAATTACGTCCCCGCCACTTGAGATCTGCCTTCGGGAACCTCTCCTGGAAGACCATGCTGGACAAGCTGGTCGGCTTAATCTCAAGATCCGCTGCGACCTGCTCGGTTGTGAGCCAGTCATCTCCTTCGTCGAGCGGGGGGAGCGCGACGAGTGCACTCGGGTCGATGGAATGCCGCCGCCTGGGGGTCTGGGGGGCGTAGAACTTCTTGCCGCAGTCCGGGCACTGGATAGGCATCTCGGGGATCCTTCCTGATCTCTAGAGCCGGGTGGCTCCCTGGGAAGATTTCTATCCGTAGCACTGTCAAGGGGTAAAGCGCATACCAACTGTGCTACCCCAGTATTTTTTCCCGACAAAAGGTATATATCGCCGATAGTGTATAGATCGTGATGGTAGCGGCACCAGTACGGGAAACGGCGGCTCCGTTGCTTCAAGACCAAGCTTTCCCCGCCGCAGCGACAAGCGAAGGTCCCTCGCAACGCGAGGGACCTTCGCTTTCCAAGCAGTAGTGGACGGTGGCGGAATCAGTCGTCAAGGCTCTGATTTAGCAGGTCAAGCGCCTTGCGGGTCTCCGGTGAGGGGGACCTGCGTGTAGACGTTCATGGTCACTGAGATCTGCGAGTGCCGGAGGATGCGCATCGCGACGCGGGGGTGAACGTCGAGCGCGGCCAGGAGCGAGGCACAGGTGTGTCGGGTGTCGTGGACGCGGATACGAGGGACACCGGCCCTCTCGCAGTAGCGTTCAAAGGACCGGTAGAAGTTGCGCGGCTCGATCGGTGTCCCGTTCCTCGTGGTGAACACGAGGTCGGACCCCTTCCATCTCTCCCCGGCATCCTGGCGGGCCTTCTCCTGAATCCGTTGGCGATCCCGGAGCGCGGCTATGCACAGCCCGAACAGGGGCAGAGAGGCCGTCGAGTCCTCTGTCTTGGTCGTCTCCCGGTGGAGGAGCTCACCGCGGACTCGGTTGAGCTGGCGGGAGATCCAGAGCTGTTCCCCGTTGAGGTCGACACAGTCCCAGGCGAGCCCGAGCACCTCGCCCCGCCGCAGGCCGAGAATCAGGATCAGCACGTATGCGGCGTAGAGCGGTTCGTCCACCAACCGCAGGTGTTCAAGGAACCTCCGTGCCTCGTCGACGTTCCACACGCTGTGCTGCTTGGCCTTCTTGGTCTTACTCGCGTTGGGCAGGACGGTCAGCGCGGCGACGTTCTTGGAGATCAGTTCCTCGCGGATGGCGTTGCTGAGAGCCGATCGCAGGATGCGGCGGATGCTCGCGATTGTGCTCCGGGATGGATACCCCTTGCAACACTCTCCCTTGGAGCAGCACCGACGCTTGGCTTCCGGCCGGTGGTGATCCTTCTTCTGGTCGCAGCAGGTGCAGAGCGTGACCAGCGTGTTCAGCCATGTCTGAACCTCGCGAACCGTGAGCTTGTCGAGCCGCTTCTTGCCGAGACCGGGGATTAGGTAGAGCCGGACCAGTGGTTCGTAACCGGCGTAGGTGGTCGGCTCCCGGTTGGGTTCGATCACCTCGGCGAGCCAGCGCGTCAGGTACGCGGCGAGAGTGGGGTGCTTGGTCGGTACTGGTCCCTTGCTCGCGAGGTCGTGGAGCTTGAGCCACTTCTCGTGGGTCTCCTCGCGGGTCTTACCGTAGGCCCATTTGCGAGTCTTCTTGCCCTCTGGCGTGACAACCCAGACGTAGCCAGCCCAACCGTCCTTGTACGGGAAGACCGAGCCCTCACCGTTCGAGCGCTTGCCCATCAGGCGGCCTTTCCACAGAGTCGGTTCACGTAGTCGTTCAGGGCGGATTCGGGGATACGGCGGCAGCGCACGCCGACCACGATCGAGTCGAGTTCGCCGGAGCGGATGAGCTGGTAGAGCGTCCACCGACTGACCTGTAGAGCGGTCATGGCCTGCGGGACGGTGAGCAACGCGGGACTACTCATGGACGCCTCTCGAAGCTCCGGTAAGGGCGCTTACCAAAAGGGCGTCACCGGCCGAGTGGCCCTGTCCGGCGTACTGCCAGTGCGAGACGACGAGGACGGTGTCCTCGTCGAAGAGCGGAAGCCGTCCGGTGCTGATCGCTTCCCCGCGCATGTAGTCGGTGCGTTCCTGACGGATGTCGCCGAGGGTGGTGGAGTAGCGGCGGCTCTTGGTGGAGAAGTGGCCGCGGAAGCCCAGCATGTTCGCCCATTTGATGAGCCGGAACTCGGTCAGTTCGTCGAAGGCGCCCAGGCGCAGGCACTCAGCGATGAGCCGCCGGGCGTGGTCGCGGATCGGCAGGGCGGTCAGGTCGTCGAGGGGGTTGATGCGTCGGTCCAGGGTGCCGACGCACTCGGCGGCCTTGGTGGCGTACTTGGCGATGTAGGCGGCTACGGCCTGCTCGGTGAGGTCACCGGTCACGGTGATCTCGCGGACGTCGAGTTGAGCGCCCCACTGGAAGGCCTGCGCGGGTTCACCGGGTACGATGACCGGTTGACTTAAGTGTACTGCTCAGACGTCCTCTAGGCGGTACGTCCGTGCATCGATGGTCTTATAGTGCCTATGTGGACAGTCGCTTGATTTCGGCAGCTGACGCGCTAGTTGAAGCGCTCGGATTCGAATGTATACAGAGAGATGACCTTCTTCGATTGAGATTGCAATGCTCCCCCGTAGACCTGAGATTAGAAAAGGTGCAAGAGGACTCCGTCTTCGCAGCTTTTACGTGCAGAACCACCTCATGGGAATGGGAGGGTGAACGCACCGATCTCCATGACGCGCTGTCACTGTTGGTGGGCGCATTCTTTTCTCACCTAGGCGAAACTTCTAGCCTTCTCGTAGATGTATACAATCCTGCCGTAATGATTCCGGGTGAGATATATGCGCGACACGTTATTCCGGTGCAGCCTGGCCCGCTCTATCACTTAGGGGCTGATGAGTCGATTGACGAGACTATTCAATTGATTGAACGCCTCTCCGAGTTGGAGTGGTTCCTCCATGATTTTATGACCATGCATCCCTCTCTTGGGCAACAGAAGTTCGAGTTTGCGAAAGAGGGATCCGATCTTGAACAGTGGGCGAGGCGGGTTGCGCATCTCCTCGGTAAGCGCCCACACAAGGATGATCTTTGCTATTCACGAAAAGGGCCGGATTGGGAGTATTGGCGAGGAGCGAAGTCGGAGATTTCGCTATTTCGAAGCCCTGAGCTGTATAGTGCGATTGAATCGCTCCATCAAGCCTCTGATGTCGAGCAACACGTCTTGGACGGTGTAAACGGACGGATCTGGAAGACGGGCAACCTGAGAAATTTTGTACCAGCAAAAGAGGAAAGGTGCGCCCGGAAAGCCCTACAGGCCCTGGCCGGTCGGGGAGAGCCTGTATTTACACTACTCGAAAACCGCATTATCGCGGCTTTGGGTGAGTATGTTTTGGCGATTCCAGCGGAGGCGGGTAAGGCTGCTTTCGATTCCGAGAGAGAGGCAGTTCTTGCTAGGCATCAGCGAGAGTCCTCCCTCCTCTTTCCTCCTGACGAGTACTTGTGGGCGACCGCAATTGATGGCCATCGCTTCGAGGCGCTAATCTATGACATTATTACGAGGGAGCCAGGCGTCGTTTCCGTGAGACAAGTAGGAGGCACAAGGGAGCGGGATGGTGGCCGAGATCTGTTGGTGGAGTGGATAACACCACCTCAGAATCCCAACCTAGCTATTCCGCAAGGCGTTCCTGTACAGCAGCAGCGGCTCGTAGTGGTGCAATGTAAAGCACTAGCTAGCTCGGTCGGTAAGAATAAGATACCCGACATTCGGGATACGTTGGAACATAACGATGCGCAAGGATACTTGCTTGCCGCGTCTAGCACTATTGCAACGTCAGCGATTGACTACCTACTTCGCCTAAGACAGAAAGGTGACATATTTACTGACTGGTGGAGTAGATCGGAAATTGAAGCGAAACTCCGTCGTAATCCTGATATTGCTGGACGATATCCTGATATTGTCCGTCCGCGTTGACTGAAACTCTCGGCGGCTTTCAAGCTTCTCAAGACGAGTGACCGTTGCAGCGCGCCCACGTGATCGTACTGACCGGCCCCCGTTGATCCGACTCGGCGCGCTCTGCCCGCGTTCGCATTGAAGGGTGCGGTGCTCAGGCGGAGCAGTAGCAAGAGTAAGTCTTGCATCCTTACTTCGCAATTTCGCTACAGGCGAGCCGCTCCATAAAGTCAACCTCGCTGATTATCTCGATGTTATGACCTTTTGCGAGGAGCTCTTCGGCCTTCTTGCTCTTGCTGCTTCGGTCATCACCCGGCCGAAGTCTGACGGGATCTTGGGTACCGATTACCAAGACATCAGTCTTGCGGCTCACGCCAGCCGCAGGCTGGCCACCAACGTCGGCGAGCTGGTCATGCGCTTCCTTGCGGGTCATGCTGAGTAGCGTGCCGGTGAAACACACCGTCAGTCCGTAGAACGGCCCATTGGGATCTGCGTTGGGATTCGCGTCTGGTAAGGGAGCGCGGGTATTGCTGTTTGTGCTGTGGCACCCCGACCAGGAGTTCGCTGTAAGCCGACCCATGCGGATTTTCCGGCTGGCAAGCAGGTCATAGAGCGTCATGGCCTCGTGGAAACGTAGTGCGGCAATCATAATTTCAGCAGCGGCACGTGCGTCGGCGCCAGCGTCGTGATGGTCCGAAATCGTGCTGCCTGCAGCTTCGGCTACGTAAGGTAGGCCATACGAGGCGAGTACCCAAGTCTGTCTTGCGATTACGAGGGAGCAGGCATAGCTGATGTCCGGCCAGCGGATGTCTGATGCGATGCAGGCCTCCCGGAAAACTCCTAGGTCGAAGGCGACATTGTGAGCAACCAGTGGCCGCCCGTCTGTAAATGCAAGAATTTGCTGGAAGGTTTCCTTCCAAGTGGGTGCGCCCTGAACGCTGCTCTCAGTGATGCCGTGGAGCCTGACATTGAAGGGGGCGAACCAGGAGTTTTTCGTGGGTGGCTGAATCAAGGTAGTGAAGGCATCAACGATTCTTCCCGCCTCGACACTCACCATGCCGACCGCGCATGGACTTCCACGATGTGAATTTGCGGTCTCGAAGTCGATCGCAACCCATGAATCGTTCACCTTGCTCCTCAGAACGTCGTAGGAGATAAGTTCTCTCCTTGACCCAAATGCTTCAGATCGTTCCGCTACAGCATGTGGTGCGCAGCGAGGTCGGTCGGAACCCACGAAGATTGACGCCTCATGGGGGGCTTTGGTTCACGAGCAGAGCCAAGCGAAGTGTGTGAGCTTCCGGCCGTACGCGTCGCTCCAGGTTACGTCCATGGAAGTGGTTTACGAGTTTGCGCTGGTGACAGGTTCGGTGTCGGTACTGGAGACGTCACAGCCCGCTGTAGCGTCGCTGGCCACCACGGAGGAGCGCCCTTGACACCGCCGCCGATCTAACGTTTCGGGCCTTGCAGGCCTGAGCTATGGTTCGGCTTGCCATCAGAGCCGAGGGCAGCGCTCCACTCTGAGTGTCCGGCCTGCGGCGCGGGCATCAAGGCTAGCCGCTGCGTGATCAGGGTACCCAGGCGATGTATTGAGCGCACAGATCGGGTGAGTTGACAGTCCTCTCTGCCGCGATGCCGTCATACTAAGAACTATGGCTCTCGATGAGACGACCAAGAAGCTCTTCCATGCCGCCGACGCAAGCACCCTTCTGGCCTTGTTACCACTTCTCCGGAGCCAGATCGAACAGGCTTCGGCCCAGATGAAGCATGTCCACACTGCTCAGGAGCAAGGTGCAGAATGGAATGCCAGGATTGCGGAAACCTATGGCGAAGCGCTAACGAATCTCCATATGCGGATCGGAGATGACCCAGACCAGCGCGATGCTCTTCATGGTATTCGAGACAAGGTTAACTCAATCTTAGGGAGTCTACGCACGAGTGATGAACACTCCGCACAGTACATTGAAGATCTTTTCAATTATCTGGTCGATCTGACAGAACGCGAACGTTGGATCATTGGCGAGATGAAGCGCCGAGGTTACCTTCCGTTTTTAGCGGGAGAAGAGCAGCTTTCCTAGATGCGTTAGCGAACACGTGAAGCACTCGGCGGCTTCAGACCTGGTCGCAGTTGTGGACCGTTAGGCTACCGCGCAGCTTCCAGAGACACGAGCTGAGCGCCGATTTTGCTAACGCATGTGCTAAACCGGTCCTGGATGACCATGGATGACCGCGGAAGCGGGGCCAACGTCAGGTGGCAGTGAGCAGGAGGGAAAGCCCCATGTGGACTCTCCTGGACGTCCTTGATCCCGCTACGGATCAGATGGTGTTCTCATCGGGAAGTGAATGGGTGGCCTTGAGCTCTTGGAGGCCACGTTGGCAGACGGCCCACTGGATATGGTCGCTACCAGTATCGGCAAGAATGATGCTGCGACGATGTCATCGTGACATGGGGAGTGCCGTGCTGGCTGCAACCGCTCTGGGCGCCCATACTGTTCGGGTTCTTGTACCAGGCCGAAGGGTGAGGGACGAGGATTTGCACTATGCGTGACTTCACGTTTCCGAACCTACGAAGTCGCGGCGCTGGTAGCAATGAACTGGACGTGGACAGATGGATCAGAGCGTCGCGAGCTTAGACTTTCCCTCATAGGGTGAGTGGCCGTGCAACGTCTTGCGCTCTTCGACCTGGACAACACGCTCGTCAACCTGGATGAGGCGTTTCAGGTATGGGCCGGAAAGTTCGTCGAGGAACACGACTTAGACCGTGAGGCGGTTGATTGGCTGATCGCTCTCGATCGAGCCGGCTACCCGCACCGCGAGGTTTTCTTCAACAAGGTCCGTGACCGCTTCACCTTGCCCGAGCCGGTCGATGAGTTGTGGAATCGCTACCGCCAACGCATGCCGTACCTCGTCCACTGTCGACCAGAGGTGATGGACGGGCTGTCTCGACTCCGCGCGTCGGGCTGGAAGGTGGCGATCGTCACCAACGGCACCGCGGACAACCAGCTCGGCAAGATCCAGCGGACGGGACTGGCCGAGGCCGTCGACGCCTACGCGCTCTCAGGACTCGAAGGCATCCGTAAGCCCGACATCGGTCTGTTCGAGGTCGCGGCCCGGCGCTGCGGTATGACTCTCGAAGGCGGGGGATGGATGGTCGGTGACAACCTCGTCGCCGACATCGGCGGGGGACAAGCGGCCGGACTGCGTACCATCTGGATCGATCGAGGCACTTGGACCGGCCATGACCACAGCGCGGATCATGTCGCCACCGACGTGCTTCAAGCCATGGAGATCCTGCACAGCGAACAGTGATCGAGCGGCCGTGCCGCAGCCCGACAAGAAGTGCTGTACAGCAGCCCCGTACAGCAACACCGCCTTACACGATCACATGCCACCGACCCGTATCTACCGCCTGACCAGGGCGCGAGGCCGCCGACCTGGGACGTGCCGTTGACTCGTAATGAAGGGGTCTGGGGTTCGATTCCCCAAGGCGGCTCCAGGTCAGAGGCCCCCACCGGGTTCCGGTGGGGGCCTTTTGCTAACACCCTTGCTAACAGGGCCGCGGAGCTGGTGGCTTTCCCCGCGGCAGGGGTGAGCGTCGGTCGCCTTTAACGCGCCGATACTGCGGCCGTCTACGAACATGGTCTCCCTGAGACGGTGCGCCGCTCGCACAGTGAGCACCACACCTCGTCCGGCTCCAGCAGTCCGGTTACTTCGTTCAGTAACGGTTCCTTGATCTGACTCAGGGCTGTGGTGTCTTTGCTGAAGCAGCGGGCGACCCAAACATCATGATCGTATGTCCACCAGTTGTTGAGGTGAAGGTGCACAGCAGATGCTCCGTCGAACCACCACAAGTCCGCTGGCCCTGAAGCCTCATCGACTCGCGGAGGAAAGCCCGCACCCACCAGAACCGGGGCCGTTCCCCGTGTCGTCGCCAGTTCCAGCGTCAGATGTGACCAGCGGTGAACAGTCAGGAGCAACGCGTGTGCCTCAAGCCGCTGGTCGATGCTCCGGTTGAGGATCCTGAGCGGCTTGTCAGCGAGAGTCATCCCGGCACGACCGTCCGGTAGAACCTCCACACCCCACGTCCAGTCGCCGTCCACGATCCCGTAAAACACCCACCCCTGGGCTGTCCAGTAGACCCTCGCATCGCCATCCAGCCCGTACTCCATTCCATTGGGTCCCAAAGCCGGGCACCACAGTCCGCCGTATCTCTGCTCGAAAGCGATCATCGCCTCAACGGCTTCGGCGGGAGCCTCAACCTCGATCCCGTCATGATCAACAGCGCGGGCAGTCCGTTCGATCCAGTCCACAGGCGTCGGTTCATGCCAGCGCGCGTTTTCGTGAAGAAAGGTGTGGAGACGAGACGATATCGAGTGGTCAGTTCGTATGTGCACACCTCAACGTAAAGTCCCTGAGCCTGCACTGGGCGGGATCAGGGACTTCGTAAGAGGCCGAACCATCTCTTAATCGAGAGCTTTGGCGAAGCCGTCGGCGGCAGTCTCCGCCGAGCGGATCACATGGGCGTAGGCGCGGAGAGTGATCGCCGGATCGAAGTGTCCAAGTCGGGCAGCCACTACGTGGACCGGGACGCCGGCCGATAGGAGCGTGGTCGCATGGATATGCCGCAGGTCGTGGAGACGGGCGAGGGCAGAGGTTCGGTCGGAATCTGGCTCTTGTTCTCTGGCTCGTTGTACGCCTTGATGAGCTTGCCCGGTAGCGCCGTCACGGTGGTCGGATAGATGGGGCCCCCAGGCGGTTGTGAAAACGTGGCCGTTCTCTTCGCCCTTCCAGACGTCGCCAACCCGGAGCTTCTCAGCTTCTTGCGCTTCCAAGTGTGCTCGGAGGACGTTCACTGTCCCCTGGTCGAGGGTGACCACGCGAGTCCGGCCACTCTTCGTGGTACCTGCGATGTGCTTA
Organism: Streptosporangium sp. H13245; assembly: GCF_055690525.1. Lineage (NCBI taxonomy): Bacteria > Bacillati > Actinomycetota > Actinomycetes > Streptosporangiales > Streptosporangiaceae > Streptosporangium > Streptosporangium sp. H13245. The sequence goes on from NZ_JBSZKT010000060.1 coordinate 23,303, forward strand.
CCGTCGACAACGCCTGTTGAGCCCTTGATGGTGATCTGCCGTCCCTCCAGGTCGACGTCGGGCCACCGGAGGTTCAGCAGCTCGCCCCGTCGCGCGCCCGTATATGCGGCCAGGTGGAAGAAGGGGAACAGCCGATGCGAGCGGGCCAGCCCGAGGAACGTCCGGAGCTGGGCCGAGGTCCAGATCATGCCCGGTTCTTTCCAGTTCCCGCGGGAACGCTTGGCCTTGTCCACAGGCGAACTGCTGAGGTACTCGTGGACCTCGACCGCGTCACGAGGCCCGGCGAAGAATCGCATGCGTGTGGACGACGGTGGACACCGCCAGTGGCTTTCCACCGCGTCCGCCCCTGGCCAGCAGATCCCGGTAAAGCTTCGTGATCGTGGCAGGCCGGACCGTCTGAAGCTTCGTCTTCCCAATGAAGGGCTTGATGTAGAGGCGGATGGTGATCCGGTAGTCCTCAAGCGTCCCCGGCTTAATCTCCATGGCGTGATCCTCGATCCAGCCATCTGGTCCCTCCACTTCAGCGTGTGTACGGGGTACCCGTACACGCGGAACATCCCGTTCGTTGATCCGTTAGATGACGGGCGCTACCGAGTCTCCGGGCCTGCGCGTGATGTCGACGTAGGTGAGGTCGACAGCGCTGAAGAGGCCATCGCCTTGGTGGTGGCCAGGCTTCCGGCTGGATACGGTCCAGCGGTTGAAGGGACCGCCCACGATTCATGATGCGGCCGTCAGCGGCAATCCGCGTGGGACGGTGCCAGCCGCTGCTTGGTCCTCGAAGAGCGGTAGAGCATTCGCCGCGCGCCACTTCCAGTGCTCGGGCTTGGTGGCTCCGGCCTCCGAGGCGGCTTGGCGGACCGGCTGGGACAAGCGGAAGACGGTGCCGTCGATGATGGAGCGGTTAGCTCTTCTTCGACATCGCCACAGCTGCCTTCCGGCTTTGCCTCTGTTTCGTACCTGTTCCATGGGAGCGCCGGAATCAGCGAGAAGTGGTGCGAGACCGAACCGCAGATTGAACGCCCCTCGATGCCGCCCCAGCTCTCAGCCGCCGTTCTTGCTGGTCCCTATGCCTGGGAAAAGGACGCGCTGGGGAGGATGTCACAGGTATCCGGTTGGATGAGGCTCATGACCGCTTACGACGTGGCCCGACTGCTGCCCGATATCCCGGTGCTTCGTGACCTGTGCCGGTCCATGGCAGTGCTGGAGGCCGTCCTGAGCCCGGAATGGTCCAGTCGCTACCACTCCTTCGATGCGCACTGGAGTCCTGGGGAGGAGATGGCCTCGATGCGGAACGGTTCGGGAGACGAGTACTCCATCGTCTTTTCGGCGGCGGGCGCCTACATCCGCGGCTTCGACCACGAGGCGGTGATGAGTCCGTACGGCAACGACGGGCCGTGGCCGGGGGTGCTCGACTTCGTTCCCGAGGTCTTCCGCCACTGCGTGGCCGAGCCCGCGTTCTGCGACGAGGACGGCATGCCGGTCGTGACCGCCTGTCTGTGGCGCGAGACCGGTGATGACCGCTGGCAGGTGGGTGAGATCGACTACCCGGACGGCGCCGGTGATTCCGACGGCGCGACGCACCTGTTCGCTCGGCTCGTCGACCCGACTGCGGAGGCGTTTCAGCGATTCGCCGAGGACTACTACGAAATCCCCGTGGACCTCGATGCGGTGCGGCACGTCTACGCCCTCCGTCCGCTGACGCAGGCGGTGGTCACCGCGCTGAACGCCGACCTCGCCATGAAGGACCTCGCCGACGACCTCACGGCGGCCCGGTACCCATCGGCCACCGGTTGAGAGGACAATTTGCCCGTAGGGCTGGTGATCGTGCAACGGCTCGCGCTCTTTGATCTGGACAACACGCTCGTGAACCTGGACGAGGCGTTTCAGAGGTGGGCTGCGGAGTTCGCCGACCGGTACGGCCTCGGTCGCGAGGCGGTTGACTGGCTCGTCGCCCTCGACCAGACGGGTTATCCGCATCGTGAGGCCTTCTTCGCCAGGGGCCGTGAGCACTTCGCCCTATAACAGCCGATTGAGGAGCTGTGGGACCGCTATCGCAGGGGCATGCCGTACCTGGTGCGCTGTCGGCCCGAGGTCATGGACGGCCTGGTTCGACTGCGTGCGTCAGAGTGGAAGGTTGTGATCGTCATCGATGGGACGGTGGACAACCAGCTCGGCAAGATTCAGCGGACGGCACTGGCCGAGGCGGTCGATGCCCACGCGCTCTCTGGACTCGAAGGCATCCGCAAGCCCGATGTCGGTCTGTTCGAGATCGCCGCCCGGCGGTACGGAGGATGAGCCAGCGGCCCGCTTTGTCGAGGACGAGGAGGTGGGCGGTGACGGCACAACCGTACGGCCTCTCTACGGGGACGGGCCGTAGGTCCGGGCCGGTCATTTGCGGGTGGCGGTGATCAGGTCGCGGGCGCCCTGGTGGAGCAGGTCGGCGGCGACGCGGGCGCCGAGGGTGGCCGGGTCGGAGTGATCTCCCCAGGCGTGGGAGCGGACGAAGGCGCTGCCGTCGCGGTTGAACACCATGCCGAACAGCGACATCTTCCCGTCGGCGGTGGTGGAGGCGTGCCCGGCGATGGGGCTGTTGCAGTGGCCGAACAGCATGTGCAGCATGGTCCGCTCGGCGAGGATGTGGCGGGCGGTCGCCGGATGGTCGAGTTCGTCCAGGAGTCGCATGACGGGGGCGTCGCCGCTACGGGCCTGGATGCCGACGACACCGGCGCCCACGGGCGGAATCATGGACACGACGCCTTCGTCGGCGGTGTGGAATTCCAGGGGCAGGATCTCGTGGTGGCGGTCGAGCAGGCCGAGGCGGAGCAGGCTGGTGCGGGCGAGGATCAGCGCGGCGTACTTGCCGCCCTCTTCGTCGAGTTTGGCCAGGCGGGTGTCGACGTTGCCACGGATGTGTTCGGTCCGCAGATCAGGCCGGTGGATGCTGAGCTGGGCACGACGCCGTACGGAGCTGGTGCCGATCAGCGATCCGGGGGGCAGGTCGGCCAGGGGTGTGCCGTCGCGGGTGACCACGATGTCGTGGACGTCGTCGCGCGGTAGGTAGGCGCCGAACGCGGTTCCTTCGGCGAGGGGGACGTCGCCGGGGACGTCTTTGACGCAGTGGACGGCGATGTCGATCCGGCTGCTGGTCAGGGCGCGGTCGATCTCTTTGCTGAAGGCGCCTTTGCCGCCGATTTCGGCGAGGTTGCCGGGCCAGAGGTCAGCGCTGACCTGGGTGGGCACGATCTCGATGGGTACGCCGGGTACGAGTTGAGTGATCAGTTCGGCGACGTGGTTGCTTTGGATCTTGGCCATGGTGGAGGTGCGGGTGCCGATCCGCAGGGGGGTTTCGGCGAACCGGGCCAGGAGGATCTCGGTCAGCGGGTGCACGATGTCTCCTTGGTGGTGAGATGACTACGTAAAGTAGTCATCTGTTGGACGGTGGTGCCCTCGTGGGAGGACGTTGGCAGGGGAACCATCCTCGCGACCGGTCCTCGCGCCCCTACGTCCGGGGCCATGTGGTCGGATCCGGTCCCACGGGTGGCCCCTGGTCATGCACCACCTGAAAGCGCGACGGCACTCCTCGGGTGGATCCGGTGTCCGCGCGGCTCGACGCGCAGGAGCCGGAGAGCGGCGACGGCGCCGCGCCGGAGGAAGGCCGCGCTCAGCCGTCCGCTCACCGGCGTGCCGTGGAACATGGCTGAGTCTTTTCGCGTGAGAAGCGTGGCCTCGGGATTCGTCCCGGTCGGCCTGGCGGCGCGGGCCGTGTCGATGTCATCGTGGGACAACATGATCGGCCGTGAGGGTGTCGGCCAGCAGTGGCAGTTCGCTGGCCAGGATGCTGGTGGCGGGGCGGGTGCGCAGGATCCGGTAGTGCTCGGCGGATTGTTCGGCGGCGGCGGGCAGCGTCAGCTCGGAGCTGAGTACGGGTGTACGGGAGTCGTCGCGCTCGGGGCCGGTCCACCAGAACGTCTCGCCGTCGGTGTAGGCGAGGAGTCCGAGGAAGACGGTCACGACGGCGTTGCCGGAGGCGAGTTCGCGGACGTCGGCCTTGATGCCGTAGACGTCGTCCAGGACGGCGACCAGGTCCTGGGCGCGCTGGACGGCGGGCGACGGTTCGGCGGCGTACGCCTGGGAGGCGTGATCGCCACTGCTGCCGTACAGCAGCGAAATGCAGCACAGCTCCGGCGGCGACGTGCGGGGGCAGGGCTCTGGTGCTGACGAGCGGGCTCGTTGACACACGTACGGGGGGCAGTGGGGCAGGCGGGAGGGGGTCCGAATCCTTGGCCCTGTCCGGTTTGGGTATTCGCTCTCGTCGCCAGCCCGCAGCGGGCCGGAGTCACGCGGCAGCGCGACGACCTCGGGCACACGCTCGGGGTCGTCGCGCGTCAATCGGTCCCACGCCATTGTGATGTCGATCGCCGGTGGTCTTTCGGGAGGCCGCAGTGATCTCTTCCGGGCGATGGCCGGATGGCTCGCTCGGCGCGAAGCGCGTGGCGGGAACCATCCGGCCTTAACGTGCCGTTCTCAGATCAGGCGTTGGGGATGGTGTTGATGAAGCCGATGGGGGCGTTGGTGGGGTCGGGTTTGCCGAGGGCGACCCATTCGTCGTAGCTGAGGGCCTTTTTGCGGTTGTTGGTGATGGCGTAGACGGAGCTGTCGGCGGGGTTGCGTAGGTAGGTGCCGTTGCGGGGGATGGCGCCGAAGGTGTTGATCCATTCGATGGGGACGTCGGTGGAGGCGGGTTGGCCGAGGGCGTTCCATTCGGTTTGGCTGAGGCCGTATTTGGCGCCGCCGACGGTGAGGTAGACGGAGCTGTCGGCGGGGTTGCGCAGGTAGGTGCCGGGGGAGGGGTCGGTGCCGAGTTTGTTGATGAAGCCGATGGGGACGTTGGTGGCGGCGGGTCTGCCGAGGGTGTCGTATTGGGCGGGGGTGAGGCCGTATTTGGCGCTTCCGGCGATGACGAAGATGCTGCCGTCGGTGTGGTCGCGCAGGTGGCTGCCGTTTTTGGGGATGGCGCCGTAGGTGTTGAGGAGTCGGATGGGGACGTTGACGGAGGCGGGTTGGCCCAGGGCGTTCCATTCGGTTTGGCTGAGGCCGTATTTGGCGCCGCCGACGGTGGCGTAGACGGAGCCGTTGGAGGCGTCGCGGAGGTAGGTGCCGTTTCGGGGGCTTTGGGGTAGGGCGTTGAGCCAGCCGTCCGGGACGTTGGTGAGGGGGGCGTTTTCGTAGCCGGAGGCGTTGAGTTCGTCCATGCTGGTGAAGCGGACCGGGGCGCCGCCCGCGACGACCGCGATCGTCCCGTTCGGTTCCCGGTACAGACGACCCTCCACCGGCGTGATCGCGCAGCCGTTGGCGCTGGCGACGTCGTTCCACTCCCGGCCGTTGCTCTGGCCGTACTCCACGCCGTTGAAGGTCGGGCGGACCCGCTCGGTGTTCGCCTCGCCCCAGCTGGCGCGCCCGTCGCCGTTGGCGTCGAAGGCCTGCTCGTAGTGCAGGTGGGGGCGGCCGTTGGAGGTCGGTCCGGTGGCTCCCACCTGCCCGATCTGCTGCCCCTGCGTGACGCGCTGGTTGACGCTGACCGACCTGGTCTTCAGGTGGATGTAGGTGGTGAACCAGCCGCCGCCGTGGTCGATCTGGATCATGTTGCCGGCGTTCGAGTGGAAGAAGGACTGGACGACGGTACCGGCCGCCGGTGCGATGAGCTTCGCTCCGTCGGTGCCGACCTGATTGGGCTCCTTGACCATGTCCAGCGCGGGGGCGTGCCCCCAGCTGTTGAGCTGCCACTTCTCTCCGCAGGGGAAGGGAAGCTGGAACGCCGGCGGCGCGGCCGACGCGTTCGCGGGCGCGGGGGCGGCCACGGTGAGGCTCGCCAGGGCGAGCGCCGTCACGGTGAACGTGCGGCGGGCGCGGGAACTCCTGCCGGAGGTCCGGTTCATCGGTGATTCCTTTCGGGGGTGTCCAGTGATCTCGTTCGGGCCGTCATTGGAAAGCCCGGCCAGCCATGCTTCGGGTCAGGCGTTGGGGATGGTGTTGATGAAGCCGATGGGGGCGTTGGTGGGGTCGGGTTTGCCGAGGGCGACCCATTCGTCGTAGCTGAGGGCTTTCTTGCGGTTGTTGGTGATGGCGTAGACGGAGCTGTCGGCGGGGTTGCGTAGGTAGGTGCCGTTGCGGGGGATGGCGCCGAAGGTGTTGATCC
>NZ_JBSZKT010000061.1:0-28287 GCF_055690525.1 Streptosporangium sp. H13245
CCCGGAAGTTAAGCTCTTCAGCGCCGATGGTACTGCACCGGGGACGGTGTGGGAGAGTAGGTCACCGCCGGACAATCTTTCACGAAGGGCCTCACCAGTTTTGGTGGGGCCCTTCGTGCTTTCCTGAGCCTTTTCGTGCACCCCGCCTGTTCCGCGTGTCCGGGGCTCTCCGTTCCGCGCCTTTCGGGGTTGCTTTTTTCGTGCTTCCGCTGTGGGCCTTCTCGGGTCTCCCGGCGGGATTCCGGGATTGCCGAACTGTCGGGGAACGGGAGCGGGGCCCCGGAGGCGGGGGGCGGGGTTTTGTGAGAGGGGAAGGCTTCCGTCGTGGGCGGGGGCCTTTTTTGTGTTCCGGGGGCCTTGGGCGGGGACCTATTGCGCGGTTACCGGCTTCGCCTTCGCTGGGCTCCGCGTCGGTATGGCTGTCGTGTTTGGTTTGGGCTTGTGGAGTTTTATGCGTTGGGGGGTCCGCGTTGCACCAGCCTTTACGGGCCTGTCCGGGACCCGCCCAGGACGTCAGTAGGCTGGGGACGTGGACTATCGAGCGGTTGAACAAGCGATCATGCAGCGTGGCGTCGAGTGGAACTTCGAGCCCAGCCTCGACAGGATCGCCGCGCTCGTGGATCTGCTCGGTTCTCCGCAGCACTCCTACCCCGTCGTGCACGTGGCCGGTACGAACGGCAAGTCGAGCACGACCCGGATGATCGAGGCACTCCTGCGCGAGCGCAACCTGCGGGTTGGCCGGTTCACCAGCCCCCACCTCGTTTCCATGCGCGAGCGCATCAGTGTGGACGGCGCGCCGCTCAGCGAGGAGCGCTTCGTTGAGGTGTACGAGGACATCGCGCCCTACCTGGAGATGGTCGACGCCCAGGGACGGCGGCTCTCCTTCTTCGAGACCCTCACCGCGATGGCGTTCGCCGCCTTCGCGGACGCTCCGGTGGACGTCGCGGTCATCGAGACGGGAATGGGAGGCGTCACCGACGCCACCAATGTCGCCGACGGCGCCGTGGCGGTCATCACGTCCATCTCCCTCGACCATGTCGACTATCTGGGGCCCGACGTCGAGACGATCGCCGGGGAGAAGGCCGGCATCATCAAGCAGGGGGCGACCGCCGTGCTCGCGCAGCAGGAGCTTCCCGCGGCCTCGGTGCTGATGAGGCGGGCGGCCGACACCGGTGCCACCGTGGCACGCGAAGGGCTGGAGTTCGGCGTACTGAGCAGGGAACTCGCCATCGGTGGGCAGCTGGTCCGGCTCAAAGGGCTCAAGGGAACGTACGAGGACATTCTGCTCCCCCTGTACGGTGCCCACCAGGCGAGCAACGCGGCCTGCGCGCTGGCCGCGGTGGAGGCGCTGACCGGCGGGGACGAGCCTCTCGACGCGGAGCTGGTGCGGCAGGCGTTCCTGGGGGTGCGCTCTCCAGGCAGGCTTGAGGTGGTCCGCCGGGGGCCCACGGTGGTCGTCGACGCCTCGCACAATCCGGCGGGGATGCGGGCCAGCCTGGACGCCGTGCAGGAGTCCTTCGACTTCGCGAAGCTCATCGGCGTGGTGGCGGTGTTCGAGGACAAGGACGTCCAGGGCATCCTGGAGCTGCTGGAACCGATGATGGACGAGATCGTGGTGACCAGGAACTCCTCGCCGAGGTCCATGGACGTGGACGATCTCGCCGCGCTGGCCGAGGAGATCTTCGGCCTTGACCGGGTGCACCAGGTCGAGAGGCTGGACAGCGCGATCGACCGGGCGATCGGTATGGTCGACGCCCTGGGCGAGTTCAGCGGGGCCGGGGTGCTGATCACCGGGTCGGTGGTGACCGCCGGTGACGCGCGGCTCCTGCTGAAGGCGGACGAGGCGCGGTGAGTGGACGAGGCACGGTGAGCGGACACGACGCGGCAGGCGGGCGGGGCATGGTCGAGGCGATTCTGGAGGAGCGGAAAATGATCACGGTCACCCCGGGGATGAGGCGTCTCTGCGCCAGCGTGCTCGGCATGGAGGCCATAGTCGTTGGTCTGTTCACGCCGGTGGCCATCAACACGCAGGGTGTCGAACCGGCCGTCGCGGCCACCGTCGGACTCGGCCTGGCATTCCTCTGCGTGGTGGTGATCGGCCTGCTCAAGCGGCCTTTCGCCTACGTCGCGGGCAGCGTGATCCAGGTGCTCGCCATCGCCTCCGGCCTCATGGTCCCGACCATGTTCTTCCTCGGGGTGGTCTTCGCCGCGCTGTGGATCACGGCGATATTCGTCGCTCGCCGTGTCGAGGGCGTGACTTCTCGCTAAAGTCGGCCAACATGGCCGTCCCTCCCATCCAGCCGACTCGGGCGGTGTCCGCCAGGCCCACGGGCCTGGTGCGCGCGCTCCGGGTCTCCCTGATGCTCGACGTCGTCCTCGGACTGCTCGTCGCGGTAGTGCTGCCGCTGGCGATCGTCGCCATTCCCAACACCATCTCGGTGGTCGCCGCCCTCCTGCCGCCGGAGATCTCGCAGATAGCGATGATCAGGGCGCACGGGCTGGCGCTTCCCGCGATGGTCCTGACCGTTCCGGTGGCGGCGGTGGCCGTGCACCGGACGAGGGCGGCCCCGATGATGGTCGCGGGGCTGACCCTGCTCGCCCTCGCCGACGCCGCCGGTGGGTACGCCGGGTCCACGGCGCTGGTGGGGGTCCTGCGGGTCCTGCACGGGGTCGGGGCGGGCCTGCTCGTCCCCGCCACCCTGATGGCCGTCTGGGGGCGTTCGGTGCTCCTCAGGGCCGTGTGGGCGGCGGTGCTGACGGCGAGTCTCCTGGCCGCCCAGGCGCTCGCGCTGTGGCCCCTTGACCAGGTCGACTCCTGGCGCGTCACCCTCCAGCCGTACCCGATGCTCACCGGGGTCGCGCTCGCGCTCGCCGCGGTCTATCTGGTGTTGTGGCTGAGGGAGGGCGAGGGCGACCCCGTGGGGGCCGTCGCGGAACGCGGGCGCACGCTGTGGGTGGTCGTGCCCGCCGCGGGCGTCGCGGCCCTCGCTCTGGGCAGTACGTTCGACTGGTCGCCGGACCTGGTGATCCGCGCGGCGCTGGTGTCTGTCCTCGTCCTGCTCGCCCTGGCCTCCTCCGGCACCTCGAAGGGGGCCGTCGGCCGGGCGCCGGCCTACGCGATGGTCGCGGTCGGCGTCGTCGCCCTGCCGACCGCCGCCCAGATCACCTACGTCGAGCTCGGCGGGCTGGGAGGTCCTGGTCTGTCCGGCCTGTGGCCCGCCTTCGTGATCGCCGCGCTGGTGGGTCTCCTGTCCGCCGCGCTGGCGAACCGGCTGGGCGACGCGGCCATGCCCGTGGTCACCGCGGGCGGGCTGGTGGTGATGGTCGCGGGCCTGTGCGCCGTACGGCTGTTCCTGCCCGCTCCGGGAGGGCTCCCGCTGATCCTCCCGTTCGCGCTGCTCGCGGGGGGCGCCTCGGTGGCGCTCACCGGCGCGTTGCGTTCCTGCGGTGAGGGGGCCGCGCTCCTGGCGCTGTCGCTGTTCTTCCCCTCGGTGCTCGTGGGCTTCCTGCTGGGCAGCGGCGTCCAGGTCACCCGCCTGGAGGACGCCACGACCCCGCAGGCGCTGGTCGACGGGTTCGTGGACGCCCTGCACCTGTGGGCGCTGATCGGGGGTGGCCTGGTGCTCGCGGTGATCGTGCTCGGTGCCGTCCTGGCCCGCCTGCTGCCCGGCACCCCGGCGGGCCCGCGGGACGCCTGGGACGGCCGGGACACCCCGGACGGCACGGCCGATGTCCCGTCCGGGAGGGTTCCCGGCTCCGGGCTGGTGCCCCCTCCCGCGGGGGAGATCGATCCCACAGGTGGCGCGTGGCCGGCCGCCACGGCCTCGGGACCTCCCCGGCAGACCGGACCGGCCAGGCGGCCAGGACAGGCCGGGCGGGCAGAACAGGCGGGACACGCAGTGGTGCGGCCACGGTCCGAGGCCGGTTCGCGGCCCCAGGTCCGTCCGGATCCCGAGGCCGGGCCCATGGCCGCCACCGGGTCCATGAGCGGGTCCGTGGCCGCCACCGGAGGCGGACAGGGGACGGGCAAGGGCGGGAGGCCCAGGCCCCGGCACGAGCCCGACCGCGTCCCCGAGCGCGACCCGGAGCCGGAGCCGGAGACCGAGCCGGAGAAGGTCGTCGCACCGCCCGTGGTGGTGCCGCCGCCCGCGCCCTCGCCCGAGGACGGCCCGGGGAACGGCCCCGCCCTCCAGTGACCTCGCCGACCACGGGGAAGCGCGCGAAGGACGGTAAACTTCGCACGCTTACCGCAGTCCGCGACCCATACATGTTCAAAGGAGAACTTCAGTGTCCGAGCGCACCCTTGTCCTGATCAAGCCCGACGGTGTGGCGCGTGGTCTCATCGGCGATGTGATCGCCCGTGTCGAGCGCAAGGGTCTGAAGGTCGTGGCGCTGGAGCTGCGCACCCTGGACGTCGACACCGCCAAGGTGCACTACGCCGAGCACTCCGAGCGGCCGTTCTTCGGCGAGCTCGTGGAGTTCATCACCTCCGGCCCGCTGGTCGCGCTGGTGCTTGAGGGGCCGCGCGCCATCGAGGCCTTCCGCGGTCTCGCGGGCCTCACCGACCCCGTCAAGTCCGCGCCCGGCACCATCCGCGGCGACCACGCCCTGGAGATCGGCGAGAACGTCGTCCACGGCTCCGACTCCCCCGAGTCCGCCGCGAGGGAGATCAAGATCTTCTTCCCGGATCGCTTCTAGGACACGCGCTTTCGCCGTGTTTGTCGGGCCTCGTCGTCCTCGTGACGGCGGGGCCCGCCCTGTTCGGCTAACCCAAGATTTTGCTGGGGCAGGCCGCCTCATTGCGCTCAATGGTGGGTACGTCACGTTACGATTCGAGTGCGTTCCGTAGTTTTCGCCGACGACCTGACGGAAGGAGGCCGGCCTTCCTCATGGGCAGCAATCTTGCTTTTCTGGGCCGTGACATGGCGGTCGACCTCGGCACCGCGAACACCCTGGTGTACGTGCGGGGTCGCGGGATCGTGCTCAACGAGCCGTCCGTCGTGGCGATCAACACCGCGACGGGGAAGATCGTGGCCGTTGGTATCGAGGCCAAGCGGATGATAGGCCGCACTCCCGGCAACATCGTGGCCATCCGCCCGCTCAAGGACGGCGTCATCGCCGACTTCGACGTCACCGAGCGCATGTTGCGCTATTTCATCCAGCGGGTGCACAAACGCCGCCACTTCGCCAAGCCGCGCATCATCATCGCCGTGCCGAGCGGGATCACCGGGGTCGAGCAGCGGGCGGTCAAGGAAGCCGGTTACCAGGCCGGTGCGCGCAGGGTCTACATCGTCGAGGAGCCCATGGCCGCCGCCATCGGCGCCGGGCTCCCCGTGCACGAGCCCACCGGCAACATGGTGATCGACATCGGCGGTGGCACCACCGAGGTGGCGATCATCTCGATGGGCGGTGTGGTCACCAGCCAGTCGATCAGGGTGGGCGGCGACGAGCTCGACCAGGCGATCATCGCCTTCGCCAAGAAGGAGTACTCGCTGATGCTCGGCGAGCGCACCTCCGAGGAGATCAAGATGGCCATCGGCTCCGCGTGCATGCTTCCCGAGGAGAGTCACGCCGAGATCCGGGGTCGCGATCTGGTCAGCGGCCTGCCCAAGACGATCGTGGTGTCGGCCGCGGAGATCCGTAAGGCCATCGAGGAGCCGCTGAACGCGATCGTCGACGCGGTCAAGACCACGCTCGACAAGTGCCCGCCCGAGCTTTCCGGAGACCTGATGGACCGCGGGATCGCCCTCACCGGGGGCGGTGCGCTCCTCAAGGGCATGGACGAGCGGCTGAAGGCCGAGACCGGCATGCCGATCCACCTCGTCGACAACGCCCTCGACTCCGTCGCGCTCGGCTCGGGCAAGTGCGTCGAGGACTTCGACGCGCTGCAGCAGGTTCTGGTCCCCGAGCCGCGGCACTGATGAAGGACACCCGGAGGGCACGGGTCAATCTGGGGCTGCTGCTGGCGGCCGCGCTCGTGCTCGTGACCATCGACCACCGTTCGATCACGGAATCGCCGTTCGGTCCGCTCAGGACGGCCGGTACGACGCTGTTCGGCGCCGCGGAGAGCGCGGGGGCGGGGTTCGTGCGACCGGTCGGCGAGTTCTTCGAGACGATGGCCGAGGCGCCTGCGGCGCGCGACCGCATCGAGAAGCTGCGCATGGAGAACCAGCGGCTCAGGCACGATCTGGCGGCGCAGAGCCTCGACCGGGGGCGGTCCCGGGAGCTTCGCAGGATGCTCGGTGTGGCCGGGACCGGCGGCTACAAGATCCTGCCCACCCAGGTGATCGCCCGGCGCGGCGCTCCCGGGTTCGAGGAGGCCGTCGAGCTCGACGTGGGGCAAGCTGATGGAGTGCGTCCGGAGATGACCGTGCTGAACGCCGACGGCCTGGTCGGCAGGGTGGTCCAGGTGGGCCCGTCCACCTCGACGGTGGTTCTGCTCAGTGACCCCGCCTCGGCGGCCGGGGCCAGGCTGGAGGGCAGCAACGAGATCGGGGTGGTGCACGGCGTGGGGGAGAACGGCCGCCTGGTCCGCTTCCGGCTGCTCGACTCGACCGCGCCGATCACCCCCGGCCACCGCATCGTGAGCTTCGGTTCCCAGCGCGGGGCGCCGTACGTGGCGGGGGTGCCGATCGGGGTGGTGGAGCGGGTGGAGGCCACGCCGGGTGAACTGACCCGCATCGCGTACGCGCGGCCGTCCGCCGATCTCACCGCGCTGGACGTGGTCGGGGTGGTGGTGCGGGCGCCGCGCCGTGACCCGCGTGACGCGGTGCTTCCTCCGGACTCGCGCAAGGCGAAGGTCTCGACGCCGGGTTCGACGCCGGGGCGGTCCACGCCGCGCTCCCCCGAGTCGGACGCGGAGCCCGGTCCCGGGGCCGGTTCCGACTCCGAGGCTGACTCCGGGGCCGATGCCGAGCCCGGACCGCGTGAGGCGGAGGCTCCCCGTGGACGGCGAGAGAGGACCTGAGGGGATGGGCCGCAACGCGGTGTTCGTGGTGCTGCTCCTGGGGATCATGATCGTCCAGGTGACCGTCGTCAACAGGCTGCCGCTGCCGGGGCAGGCCGCGCCGGATCTGGTGCTGCTCGCCGTGGTGGGGTACGCGCTGGCGCGCGGGGCCGCCGCGGGGGCCGTCATGGGCTTCGCCGCGGGCCTCGTCAGCGACCTGCTGCCGCCGGCGGCGCACCTGCTCGGGCACAACGCGCTCGTGTTCTGCCTCATCGGCTTCATGGCGGGACGCGCGGTGGAGAGCCAGCCGGGCGCGGGGCCGCTCGTGGCGCTGGCCTGCGCGGTCGCCGGTCCCGTGATCGCCCTGGTGACCGGTGCCCTGGTGGGGGATCCGCGGACGGGGGTGTCCATGCTCACGGCGGTGCTGCCGCAGGCGATGGTCTGCAACCTGCTCGCCGCGCCGCCCGTGGTGTGGATGGTGCGAAGGGTCGTCCGGGGGCCGGAGCCGCGGCTCATCCAGGTGCCCCGGTCGGCCCTGCGGAGCCGTGCATGAATCGTATGGGGCGCATGGGTTCCGGCGGGCTGGGCGGGGAGGAGCGGACATGGGCCTGATGCGGGGGCGTCTGGTCGTGGTGCAGGTGCTGGTGGTGTCGATGCTGGCGTTGCTCGCCGTACGGCTCTGGCAGGTGCAGGTGGTGCGCGGCACGGAGTACGTGGAGGCCGCGACCGAGACGCGTACGCGTGACGTGGTCGTCCCCGCGGTGCGCGGGCAGATCCTCGACGCGACGGGCCGTCCGCTGGTGCGGAACCGGACCACGCTGGTGGTCTCGGTCGACCGTACGCGCCTGAACCGGATGGCGGGCAACGGCCAGGAGGTGCTCCAGAGGCTGGCCACCGTGCTCGGACGCCGTCCCACCGAGCTGCGGGAGCGGATCAGGGCGTGCGGCCCCGGGGTGACCCGCCCCTGCTGGCCGGGATCCCCGTACCAGCCGATTCCCATCGACGTCGACGTCACCACGCGCGAGGCCCTGCAGATCCTGGAGCGGCAGGAGGAGTTCCCGGGTGTCACGGCCGAGGTGCAGGCCGTGCGGGAGTATCCGCGCAAGGGCGCGGGCGCGCAGGCGCTCGGCTACCTGCAGCCGATCACGCAGGAGGAGCTGGACCGGCGCGACGGCCTCAGGGCGGCGTTCTCCGGGGTCGACCTGGTGGGCAGGGACGGCCTGGAGTCGGTCTACGACGTGCCGCTGCGGGGGACGCCCGGGATGCGGCGGGTGCAGGTCGACCGGCTCGGCAAGGTCATCGGGGTGGAGCGGCACGTGTCGCCGATCCCGGGTGACACGCTCATCACCAGCATCGACGCCAGGGTGCAGACGCTGGCGGAGAAGGCGCTGGCCGAGGCGATGAAGGGCGCGCCCAAGGCCGACGGGGCGGCGGCGGTGGTGCTGGACGCGCGGACCAGCCGGGTCATCGCGCTGGCCAGCGCGCCGACGTACGATCCGGCGGTCTGGAGCGGGGGGATCTCCGAGGCGGAGTACCAGCGGCTGCTGTCCGGCAAGACCGGCAAGCCGCTGGTGTCGCGGGCGATCAAGGGCGAGTTCGCGCCCGGTTCGACGTTCAAGGTGTCGTCGGTGTCGGCGATGCTCAGGGACGGCTACCCGCTGCGCGGCAAGTACGACTGCCCGGGGTCCTTCATGGTGGGCGACCGGCCGTTCAACAACTTCCGGGGTATCGGGCTGGGCGTCCTCGACCTGCACACGGCGCTGGTGAAGTCCTGCGACACGATCTTCTACCGGGCGGCGTACGAGCAGTGGCTGCGCGACGGCGGGCTCAACCCCAGGGGGAGGACCAAGGAGCCGATGGCGAACATGGCGCGCGCCTACGGGTTCGGCCGTCCCACGGGCATCGACCTGCCGGGTGAGTCGCCGGGCAGGATCCCCGACCGGGCGTGGAAGAAGGCGCTCTGGGCGACGACCAAGGAGGACAACTGCAGGCGGGCCAGGACCGGTTATCCGGAGGTGGCCAAGAGCAGTCCCAGCAGGGCGGCCTTCCTCAAGCGGCTGGCGTACGAGAACTGCCTGGAGGGGTTCCAGTGGCGGCCGGGCGACGCCGCCAACTTCTCCATCGGGCAGGGTGACGTGCTGGTGACGCCGCTGCAGCTGGCGGCGGCCTATGTGGCGCTGGTCGGGGACGGCAAGCTGCGCAGTCCCCGGGTGGGCTGGGCGCTGGTGCGTCCCGACGGCACCAAGGTCAAGGAGATCAAGGTGCCGGTGGTGGGCAAACTGCCGATCTCGCGGGAGGAGCGCGCCTACATCAAGGGGGCGCTGAGCGAGGTCGCCTCCGACGGCACCGCGGCCGGGGCCTTCTCGGGGTTCCCCATGGACAAGGTCAGGATCGGCGGGAAGACCGGTACCGCCGAGGTCTACGGCAAGGCCGACACGTCGTGGTTCGCCTCGTTCGCCCCGACGGACAAGCCGAGGTTCGTGATCGTCGCGATGGTGTCCCAGGGCGGGATGGGCGGCCAGACCGCGGCTCCGGCGGTACGGAAGATCTACGAGGGCATCTACGGGTTCAAGCCCGACGGGAAGCCGTCCGCCTCGATCCTGCCGGACGGGCGCCCGGCGAGGGCGCTTCCGGTGATCGCCAAGGACGGGACGGTGTCGCGATGACACCGGCGACGGTCCCTGTGACGGGGCGGGTGTTCGCGGTCATACGCGGGTCGGTGTTCGTGGCGGCGCCGGTGGTGACCGCCGCGACGGTGTCGGCGGTGACGCCCGCGCGGGAGGCGGCGTGAACCGGGCGGCGGCCCCGCCGAGGGCGTCCCTGGCCGGGCGGACGGTGGCGGCGGCCTCCACGGTGGGCCGGATGGACGGGCTGATGCTGGTCGCCGTCGCCGCGCTGGCGGTGATCGGCACGATGCTGGTCTGGTCGTCGACCAGGACCTGGGCGGCCGGTGCCACCGGGCTGGTGAAGAAGCACATCCTCAACCTCGTCATCGGGGCCGTGCTGGCCGGGACTGCCGCGATGGTGGACCACCGGTCGCTGCGGCTCTTCGCGCCACTGATCTACGGTGCGACGCTGGTCGGGTTGATCCTGGTGATCACGCCGCTCGGGAGCACCGTGAACGGCGCCCACTCGTGGATCATGCTGGGGGGCGGTTTCGCGTTCCAGCCGTCGGAGTTCGCCAAGCTCGGCCTGGTGCTGATGCTCGCCATGCTGCTCGCCCAGCCCGCCCGGGGCACCGACCGGCCACGCGGTTTCGACGTCGTGATCGCGCTGGTGGTGTCGGCCTTCACCATGGGCCTGGTGATGCTCCAGCCCGACCTGGGCACCACGATGGTCATCGGGGTGATCACGGCTGGCACGATCGTGGTGGCGGGGGTCCGCAAGCGCTGGATCGCCGGGCTCGCCCTCAGCGTGGTCGGCGCGGGGGTGGCCGTGTGGTTCCTGGACGTCCTGGAGCCGTACCAGATCGCCAGGTTCACCGCGTTTCTCAACCCGGCCAGTGATCCGCGCGGTGTCGGCTACAACAGCACCCAGTCGCTGATCGCGATCGGGTCGGGGGAGGTGTTCGGCAAGGGGCTGTTCGGGGGCGGCCAGACCACCGGCCGTTTCGTGCCCGAGCAGCACACCGACTTCATCTTCACGGTGGCGGGGGAGGAGTTCGGTTTCCTCGGCTCGGTCACCGTGGTGGCGTTGCTCGGGATGATCCTGGTGCGGGGGGTGCGGATCGCGCGCGAGTGCGACGACCGGTTCGGCGCGCTGATGGCCGGTTCGATCGTGTGCTGGCTGGCCTTCCAGTCGTTCGTCAACATCGGGATGACGATCGGGATCATGCCGATCACCGGCCTTCCGCTGCCGTTCGTCTCCTATGGCGGTACCGCCACCTTCGCCAATATGATCGCCTTTGGCCTGCTCCAGGCGATCCACATGCGCCGGCAACCGTTCCAGTAACCGGCTCGGCGCCCGTTTCGCCGCTTTTTCGGCACCGACATGAGAGCGGCCCGCATGTCGGAAACCCCCGATTCTCACTGGTATGGCGTTCGTCAAGCGAACATTCTGGGAACGAAGACGGAACTCGCGATGACGGAGGAGCCGTGATCTCTGAGCTCGCCGAGCGGCAACGGGCACTCGAACTGCTACGGACCGCGTTTCCCGATTATCGGATCGTGTTCAGCAAGGGGCGCTGGGCCGCGGTGTCGGCGGGCAGCCCGCCGGCGGTGTGGTTCGCCGAGACCCCGAGCAGCCTGTGCGGGCAGCTCTTCCAGGCGCAGCTCCGCAACGGCGGCACGGTCGTGCCCTTCCAGAGCAGCGGCTCGTGACCGAGGCGCCAAGACACCCCCCGGAGCGCCGATGACCCCGGTTTCACGCGGTGGAGACCGCGCCGCGCTGGCGTGCGCGACGATCATTCGCAACCGTACGCTGGCCGGGGTCTCCGGCCCGCCGTCCGCCGCGGTCATCCAGCAGATGGTGGACGAGATCCACGCCTGTTGCCCCCAGCAGACCAGGTTCAAGTGCCGCAGGCTCGCCCACGGGTGGACTGTGGAGGAGGCCATTGACCACTTCCACACCATGTGCGACAGGGAGAGGATCAAGCGGCGCGGGCTCAGCGAGCGCTCCTGGCGGGAGTGGGAGGCGGGGGCGAGGCCCGACCGCGACTACACGGACCTGCTGTGCAGGCTCTTTCAGACTGGACCGGTCCAGCTCGGTTTCGCCCAGGACTACACGCCCGAGGAGCTGCGTTCTGTGCCGCCCGCGCCGCCGGTCCTCGACGTGATCACGGTGGCGGCCGACGAGGCCGGCGCGCACGCCGAGCAGGCCGAGGAGAGCGAGCTGGGCGCCGGGGCGCTGGAGCGGCTGCGCACCCAGGTGATCTGGGTCGGCAGGCGCTACGTGTCGGAGGCCCCGCTGCCGCTCTTCGTGGAGATGCGCGAGTTGCAGGAGCGCACCCGCAGGGCGCTGGAGCGGCGTGTCCATCCCGGGCAGGCCAGGGAGCTGTACTTCCTCACCGGCGCGCTGTGCGGGCTGATGGCCAACGCCAGCATGGACATGGACCGCCGGGTCCCCGCCGACACCCTCGCCCGTGCCGCCTGGACGTACGGCAAGGTGGCCGGGCACGCGGCGCTGATGGGGTGGGCGCGCGGCATGCAGTCGTCGGTGGCGCTGTGGGACCGCCGCCACGGTGACGCGGCCCGTTACGCGGAGGAGGGCCTGACCCACGTCCGCGCGGGTTCGGGAGCCACCCGCCTGCACATGCTGAGGGCCCGCTCGTACGCGCTTCTCGGGCGCCGGGAGAAGGCCTCCGAGGCGCTGCGCGAGGCGGCCGAGGCCCGGGTGGCCGGGGACGGGGGCGACGAGCTGCACGACGAGATCGCCGGGGAGTTCGCGTTCCGCCCGGCCAAGGAGCGCTACTACGCGGCGGTCACCCAGCTGCAGCTCGGCGCCTCCGCCCCGGCCATCGAGTCGGCGCGCGAGTCGCTGTCCCTGTACGCCTCGGGGGAGCCGGAGAACCGCTCCTACGGGTGCGAGGCCATGGCCAGCGCCCATCTGGCGATCGCCCACCTGATGGAGGGCGACACCGCGGGGGCCGAGGACGCCATGACGCCGATCCTCGCCCTCCCGCCCGAACGGCGCATCGGCAGCCTGGGGGCCACCCTGGGCGCGAGCCGCGCGCTGCTGGCCTCGCGCCCCGGCGGGGAGCAGATGGCCGGGCAGATCGAGGGTTTCTGCGCCGTGGACCTGCCTCGGCGGGCCCGGCACGCGATCTCGGACGGGAGAAGTGGACGATGAGCATCGCCGCGGAGGGCTCACTCCTCTCGCGCGCCGCCGTGGCGCTCGCGGAGACGCGCAGGCAGACCGGGCTCGACACCGGGGGCGCGACGCTGATGCGCGACTTCGCCAACGCCGTTTACCACCTGGCGGGCGAGAAGGTGGTGGTGCGGCTGGCGGAGGCGACCACGCCGGGTAAGTACGACCGGCTGGTGACCTCGATCCGGGTCACCCGGTGGCTCGCCGAGCGGGGCTTCCCCGCCGTCAGGCCGCTGGAGATCAAGCAGCCGATCGCCGCCGAGGGCTTCCTGGCGACGTTCTGGCACCACGAGGAGCACATCGGGCCGCCTCCCGACCCGGCGCAGCTGGGGCCGCTGCTGCGACGGCTGCACGATCTGCCGCCCGTGCCGTTCGACCTGCCGACCCACGACCCGTTCGGGGGGGTGCGCCGGGCGATCGGGGCGAGCGTCGCGCTCGCCGACGACGACCGTGACTGGCTGCTCGGCCGCTGCGAGGCGCTGGCCGAGGCCTACTACGAGCGGGTGGAGTTCGTGCTGCCGTACGGGCTCGTCCACGCGGACGCCCATCGGGGCAACCTGATCCGCACGCGTGGCGGGTTCCTGCTGTGCGACTGGGACGGGGTGTGCGCGGGGCCGAGGGAGATCGATCTGATCCCGACACTCCAGGGGGGCAGATTCGGGCTGACCGAACGCCAGCGGGCCAATTTCAGCGAGGCCTACGGCTACGACGCGGCCACCTGGGAGGGCTATCCGGTGCTGCGCGACATGCGCGAACTGCAGACTCTCACGGCCGTGCTGCGCAACGCACACCGTGATCACACCGCCCGTGAGGAGCTTCGGCACCGCCTCGACTCGCTGCGAGCGGGCGACGACCGCCTGTGGCACCCCCTGTAGGCGGATATTCTTGGTGGCATGTCTGTCGAGTCGCTGTTTCCCCGCCTGGAAGCGCTCCTGCCCAGGGTGCAGAAGCCGATCCAGTACGTCGGAGGTGAGCTCAACTCGACCGTCAAGGACTGGGACGAGACCACGGTCCGCTGGGCGCTGATGTATCCGGACGCCTACGAGGTCGGGCTGCCCAACCAGGGCGTCCAGATCCTCTACGAGATCCTCAACGAGCTGCCGGAGACGCTGGCCGAGCGGACCTACGCGGTCTGGCCCGACCTGGAGGCGCTCATGCGCTCCGAGGGCGTGCCCCAGTTCACGGTCGACGCGCACCGGCCCGTACGGGCGTTCGACGTGCTGGGGCTCTCCTTCTCGACCGAGCTCGGCTACACCAACATGCTGAACGCGCTGGATCTGGCGGGCATCCCGCTGGAGGCGGCCGACCGGGGCGAGGACGACCCGATCGTCCTGGCCGGCGGGCACGCGGCGTTCAACCCCGAGCCGATCGCCGACTTCCTCGACGCCGCCGTGCTGGGCGACGGGGAGCAGATCGCCATCGCGATCACCGAGGTCATCCGCGAGTGGAAGGCCGAGGGCTCGCCCGGCGGGCGCGACGGGCTGCTGATGCGGCTGGCCGAGTCCGGCGGGGTCTACGTGCCGAAGTTCTACGACGTCGACTACCACGCCGACGGCCGGATCCAGCGCGTCGCGCCCAACAGGTCGGGCGTGCCGTGGCGGATCCACAAGCACACCGTCATGGACCTGGACGAGTGGCCGTACCCCAAGAAGCCGCTGGTCCCGCTGGCCGAGACCGTGCATGAGCGGTTCAGCGTGGAGATCTTCCGCGGCTGCACCCGCGGGTGCCGGTTCTGCCAGGCGGGCATGATCACCCGTCCGGTGCGTGAGCGTTCGATCACCACGATCGGCGACATGGTCGAGGCGGGCGTGAAGGCGTCCGGTTTCAACGAGGTCGGCCTGCTGTCGCTCTCCTCGGCCGACCACTCCGAGATCGGCGAGGTCGCCAAGGGGCTGGCCGACCGCTACGAGGGCACCAACACCTCCCTGTCGCTGCCCTCGACCCGGGTCGACGCCTTCAACATCGACCTGGCCAACGAGTTCTCCCGCAACGGCCGCCGCTCCGGCCTGACGTTCGCCCCGGAGGGCGGCTCGGAGCGGATGCGTAAGGTGATCAACAAGATGGTCACCGAGGAAGACCTGATCAGGACCGTCAGCACCGCCTACACCCAGGGCTGGCGGCAGGTGAAGCTCTACTTCATGTGTGGCCTGCCCACCGAGGAGGACGCCGACGTCCAGGGCATCGCCGACCTGGCCAAGAAGGTCATCAAGGCGGGCCGGGAGGCCACCGGGTCGCGTGACGTCCGCTGCACGGTCTCCATCGGCGGCTTCGTGCCCAAGCCGCACACCCCGTTCCAGTGGGCCGGGCAGGCCGACCACGAGACGGTCGACCGCAGGCTGCGGGCCCTGAAGGAGGCCCTGCGCGGCGACAGGGAGTACGGCCGCGCGATCGGCCTGCGCTACCACGACGGCAAGCCCTCGATCGTGGAGGGCCTGCTCTCCCGGGGGGACCGCCGGGTCGGCGAGGTCATCCGCGCGGTGTGGGCGGAGGGCGGCCGGTTCGACGGCTGGAGCGAGCACTTCTCCTACCAGCGCTGGATGGACGCCGCCGCCAAGGTCGGTCTCGACGTCGACTGGTACACCACGCGTGAGCGCGAGGAGAACGAGGTCCTGCCCTGGGACCACCTCGACGCCGGTCTCGACCGCGAGTGGCTCTGGCAGGACTGGCAGGACGCGGTCAACGACGTCGAGGTCGAGGACTGCCGCTGGACCCCGTGCTACGACTGCGGCGTCTGCCCCACGATGGGGACCGAGATCCAGATCGGGCCCACCGGGAAGAAGCTGCTACCACTGACGGTTGTCTGAGATAGGCGGTGCGTGAGCGCCGCCCCTGAGAAAACGACGACCACGACTTGGGAAGGACGACACCACCCTGAAACCCGCTCCCGACGGGCCGCCGCCCGCGCCCGTGGTGCAGCGCCTGCGCGTGCGCTACGCCAAGCGCGGCCGCCTGCGCTTCACCAGTCACCGTGACATCACCCGGGCCCTCGAACGGGCGGTCCGGCGAGCCGACGTCCCGGTGGCGTTCAGCGCGGGCTTCTCGCCCCACCCGAAGATCTCCTACGTGGGATCGGCCGCCCCCACCGGGGTCGCCAGCGAGGCCGAGTACTTCGAGATCAGCGTGACGCGGGAGTGTGATCCCGGTCGGCTGCGTGCCGCCCTGGACACCTCGCTGCCGCCCGGTCTCGACGTGCTCGACGTCGTCGAGGCGCGCTCCGCGAGTCTGGCCGACCAGATGGAGTGCTCGGCGTGGGAGCTGCGGCTGCCGGGAGCCGATCTCGCCCTCGCCGGGGCCGCGGTCGAGAAATTCGTCGCCACGGACCACGTCGAGGTCGAACGCCTTACGAAGAAGGGGATGCGACGCTTCGACGCACGTGAAGCGGTGCTGAACCTCGCGGTATTTGAGGTAACCGAGACAACAGCAGGTCAGGCGTCCAGTCAGCCATGTGTCATACTTCGCATGGTTGTACGGCACGAAACTCCTGCCGTTCGACCCGACGACGTTCTCACTGGACTGCGTCTTGTGGCTGACTTCGCGCCGCCGGTGCCCCCCGAGGTAACCAGGCTGGCGCAGGGCCCGCTGGACGTTCACACCGGTGAGCCCGCCGACCCGTTCGGCCTGGACCGCGACACCACGCGCGGCGGCGAAGCGGAACCGGTGGGCAGGCACGTCGGCGGCGACATATAGGACTTGGCGCCGGGCCCTGGGCCTGGCGGACAGTGAGAGACGAGAGCTCCCGCGCGGCGCGGAGACGCGCCCGGGAGCTGAACGGGAGAGCGCCCGCATGCTCGACAACGAGCCCAACGCCGGGGTCAACAGCCCTGACGGGGATACGACAACAGAAGAGACACGGCCACCGGCGACCCGCCGCAGGGCCGCGAGCCGGCCCGCCGGACCTCCGCCCGAGCCGCCGGAGCCGGCCCCCGTGGTCACGGCGCCACCCGCGCCGGTCGCGGAGGTCGCGGCCCCGGTGGCCCCTGCGGCGCCCGCCGTGGAGTCCTCCGGCGAGGAGCCGGAGCCCGTGGTGGCGGCTCCCAAGCGCGCCACCAGGCGCAAGACGGCGGTGGCGGACGGTGCTGCCGCCACCACGCGGCGTAGCCGTGCGAAGAAGCCGGTCGCCGAGCCCGCAGAGGTTGTGGAGGCCGTGGAGACGGGGCCCGCGGAGGCCGTGACCCCCGTGACTCCCGTGGTTCCCCCGGTGCCTCCGGTGGTGCCCGATCCTTTCGCCGTTCCGGTGCCCTTCGCCGAGGCCGAGCCCGTGGAGTCCGCGGCGCCCGTGGAGCCCGTGGCCCAGGAGGCGCCCGCCGCCCCCGCCAAGCGCACCCGTACGCGCAAGAAGGCCGCCCCGCGCGAGGTGGCGCCGGTCGAGGCCGTGTCCCCCGCCGAGGCGGAGGAGGCCGAGGCGGAGCTGCTGCCCGCCGACGAGCCGCTCGACGACGAGCCCGCGGGCGAGGACATCGTCGAGGAGCGGCCCGGCCTGTTCGCCGACCCCTTCGGACTGACCGCCCAGGAACGTTCCGAGGTGCCCTCGGTGACCTTCCAGGCGCCCGCCGCGGTGTTCCAGCCGCTGTTCCAGGCCCCCGACCCGCAGCGGGCCACGCAGCCCGCCGCGCGCCCCGCGCCGGTCCAGCCCGTCGTGCCCGAGCCCGAGGACGCCGAGACGAAGGCCGACAGAGCTGACAGGGCCGACAGAACTGACAGGATCGACCGGGCCGAGAAGGCCGAGCTCGCCGAGGAGCCCGAGGACGACGACTCCGACGGCGACGACGACGCCAGCGGTCGCCGGCGCAGGCGCCGCAGGGGCGGCCGGGGCCGGGGCAAGGCGCGCGACCTCGACGAGACCGAGGAGACCGAGGCCGAGCAGGACGACGAGGAGCAGCCCGAGGCCGAGCAGGACGACGACGCCGAGAGCGGCAGCTCGCGCCGCCGTCGCCGCAGGCGGCGCAGGGGCACCGACGAGGCCGGGGACGTCCCGGACGACCCGCCGAACACGGTGGTGCGCATCCGCGCGCCCCGCGCCGGGCGCAGCACCTCGGTGGACGAGGTGCAGAGCGTGCGCGGCTCGACCCGTCTGGAGGCCAAGAAGCAGCGCCGCCGCGAGGGCCGCGAGCTCGGCCGCAGGCGCCCGCCGATCATCACCGAGTCGGAGTTCCTGGCCCGCAGGGAGTCCGTCGAGCGCATGATGGTGGTCCGCCGCACCGGCGGGCGCACCCAGATCGCGGTGCTGGAGGACAACGTCCTCGTCGAGCACTACGTCAACCGCGAGGCGAGCCAGTCGTACGTGGGCAACGTCTATCTCGGCAAGGTGCAGAACGTCCTGCCGAGCATGGAGGCCGCGTTCGTCGACATCGGCAAGGGCCGCAACGCGGTCCTGTACGCCGGAGAGGTGAACTTCGACACCGCAGGGCTGGAAGGACAGCCCAAGCGGATCGAGGTGGCGCTGAAGTCGGGCCAGTCGGTGCTGGTGCAGGTCACCAAGGACCCGATGGGCCACAAGGGCGCCCGCCTGACGAGCCAGATCAGCCTGCCGGGCCGCTACCTGGTCTACGTGCCCGACGGCTCGATGACCGGCATCAGCCGCAAGCTCCCCGACAAGGAGCGCACCCGTCTCAAGAGCATCCTGAAGAAGGTCATGCCGGAGAACGCGGGGGTCATCGTCCGTACGGCCGCCGAGGGCGCCTCCGAGGACGAGCTGGCCCGCGACGTGGCCCGGCTGTCGGCGCAGTGGGAGAACATCCAGCGCAAGGCCAAGTCGGCCAGCGCGCCCGAGCTGCTCTCCTCCGAGCCCGACCTGACCGTCCGGGTGGTCCGGGACGTGTTCAACGAGGACTTCGCCTCGCTGGTCGTCGCGGGCGACGTGTGGGAGACGGTCGACGAGTACGTCCGCTACGTCGCCCCGCACCTGGCCGACCGCCTCAGCAGGTGGGAGGAGAGCGGCGACGTCTTCGCCGCGTACCGGATCGACGAGCAGATCGCCAAGGCGATGGAGCGCAAGGTCTGGCTGCCCAGTGGCGGCTCGCTGGTGATCGACAGGACCGAGGCCATGACCGTGGTCGACGTCAACACCGGCAAGTTCACCGGCCAGGGCGGCAACCTTGAGGAGACCGTCACCCGCAACAACCTGGAGGCGGCCGAGGAGATCGTCCGCCAGCTCAGGTTGCGCGACATCGGCGGCATCATCGTCATCGACTTCATCGACATGGTGCTGGAGAACAACCGGGATCTGGTGCTGCGGCGGCTGCTGGAGTGCCTGGCCCGCGACCGCACGAAGCACCAGGTGGCCGAGGTGACGTCCCTGGGCCTGGTCCAGATGACGCGCAAGCGGGTCGGCCAGGGCCTCCTGGAGGCCTTCTCCACCACCTGTGAGTGCTGCAACGGCCGCGGCCTGCACGTCTCGGCCGAGCCGGTCGAGGGCAAGCCCGAGCCGCGCGGCACCCAGGGCAAGATGGCCGTGGAGAAGGCCGTCGCGGAGAAGCTCGGCAAGGACGGTAACCACGCGGTGGCGGCCGGTGACCAGTCAGGCCGTGATACGGTGACCGATGCGCTTGACGGAGTCCAGCACGAGGACGGTCAGGCAGCACAGGCTTCTGGCCGGGGGCGGAGACGTTCCCGCAAGGCCAGGTCGGCCGACTAGACCCCGTCCCGAACAGGGACGGGGCCGAAGGCCGGCACCCCCGACGTTCCGCCCGGTTCGACCAGGACACCGTCAATCCGGTACTCTGGTGAACCGGTGCGCTCATGGCGCGCCCTGTTCGCGCGCCTACCCGGTACGTCATCAATGACCACAGCCGGATGCGGGGCGCAGCATCCAGCGAGCAAGCAGTCAGAAGAAGGGTTCCGCGGTGTACGCGATCGTTCGTTGCGGCGGCAGGCAGCAGAAGGTCTCCGTCGGTGACGTCCTTGAAGTGGACAAGGTCGCCGGCGAGGTCGGTTCCACGGTTTCGCTGCCGACGGTCCTCGTCGTCAACGACGGCGACGTGACCACCGAGGCGGGCAAGTTCACGGTTGCCGCCGAGATTCTCGGTGAGACCAAGGGTCCGAAGATCCGGATTCTGAAGTACAAGAACAAGTCGGGGTACAAGAAGCGCCAGGGTCACCGCCAGCGGTACACCCAGGTGAAGATCACCGGCATCGACCAGGCCTGAGTTTCGGGAGTTTTGCGAGATGGCACACAAGAAGGGCGCGTCGTCCACTCGGAACGGCCGCGACTCCAACGCCCAGCGGCTCGGTGTGAAGCGCTTCGGCGGTCAGCTGGTCAACGCCGGCGAGATCATCGTCCGTCAGCGCGGCACCCACTTCCACCCCGGCGACAACGTCGGCCGTGGAAGTGACGACACGCTGTTCGCGCTGGCCGCGGGCCACGTTCTGTTCGGTGTCAAGCGCGGGCGCCGCGCGGTGAGCATCGTCCCGGTCGCGGAGTAGATTCGCGCCGACAGACGTTGACGGCAGGGGTGGATCGCATTCAGCGGTCCACCCCTGTTCGCGTTTTCACCAGACGTTCCCGTAGATAGAGGTAGGAAAGTAGACATGCCGGACTTTGTGGACCAGGTGGTCCTGCACATCAAGGCCGGTGACGGGGGAAACGGCTGCGCCTCTGTCCATCGGGAGAAGTTCAAGCCCCTGGGGGGTCCCGACGGAGGCAACGGCGGTCGGGGCGGTGACGTGATCCTGGAGGTCGACGCCAACACGGCGACCCTGCTGGAGTATCACCGCCGTCCGCACCGCAAGGCCGACAACGGCAAGCAGGGACACGGCGCCAACCGCGACGGCGCCAACGGTGGCGACATCATCATCCCGGTGCCCGACGGCACCGTGGTCAAGAACGCCGACACCGGCGAGGTCCTGATCGACCTGATCGGCGCGGGCACCCGCTACGTGATCGCCGAGGGCGGGCACGGCGGGCTCGGCAACGCCGCCCTGGCCTCCGCCAAGCGCAAGGCCCCCGGTTTCGCGCTGCTCGGCGAGCCCGGCGACGAGATCGACGTCATGCTGGAGATGAAGAGCGTCGCCGACGTGGCGCTCGTCGGGTTCCCCAGCGCGGGCAAGTCCTCGCTGATCGCCGCGCTCTCCGCGGCCCGCCCGAAGATCGCCGACTACCCGTTCACCACCCTGGTCCCCAACCTCGGGGTGGTCACCGCGGGCGAGACCATCTTCACCGTCGCCGACGTGCCCGGGCTGATCCCCGGCGCCTCGCAGGGCAGGGGCCTGGGGCACGAGTTCCTGCGCCACGTCGAGCGCTGCAACACGCTCGTGCACGTGATCGACTGCGCCACGATGGAGCCGGGCCGCGACCCGGTCAGCGACTACGAGGCCATCGAGGCCGAGCTGGCGGCGTACGGCAAGCTGGAGGACCGGCCGCGCCTGGCGGTGCTCAACAAGTCCGACGTGCCCGACGCCCGCGACCTGTCGGAGATCGTGGGACCGATGCTCCAGGAGCGGGGCCTGCGGGTCTTCACGATCTCCGCGGCCACCCACGACGGGCTCAAGGAGCTGACCTACGCCATGGGGGAGATGGTCGCCGCCGCCAGGGCCGCCGCTCCCGTCCTGGAGCCGACCCGGCTGGTCATCAGGCCCAAGCAGCACGGCGACGCGGGATTCGCCGTCCGCAGGGTCGACGAGCGCACCTTCCAGGTCACCGGGGTCAAGCCGGAGCGGTGGATCCGCCAGACCGACTTCACCAACGACGAGGCCGTGGGCTACCTCGCGGACCGGCTGGAGCGGCTCGGCGTCGAGGAGGAGCTCACCAAGGCCGGGGCGAAGGCCGGGGCCGAGGTGATCATCGGCTCCATGGAGAGCGGCTACATCTTCGACTGGCAGCCGACGCTCAACGCGGAGGCCGTGCGCCAGGGACCGCGCGGCTCCGACAACCGGCTCGGCTAACCTGATCTTCCAAGTGATCATCTTTGAGAGGTACGTGTCGTGGACTCTGCGCGCGAACGAATCCGTACGGCGTCGCGCCTCGTCGTGAAGGTGGGTTCGTCCTCGCTCACCACCCCGCAGGGAATGATCGACGTCGACCGGGTGGACGCCCTGGTCGACGTGCTCGGCGCCCGGCGGAAGGCCGGTACCCAGATCGTGCTGGTCTCCTCCGGCGCGATCGCGGCGGGTCTCGGCCCGCTGGGCCTGCCCGCCAGGCCGCGCGACCTCGCCACCCAGCAGGCCGCCGCCTCGGTCGGCCAGGGCGTGCTGGTGGCCCGCTACACCTCCTCCTTCGCCCGGTACGGCCTGCGGGTCGGCCAGGTGCTGCTCACCGCCGACGACATGATGCGCCGCTCGCACCACGTCAACGCCGAGCGCACGCTGGCCCGGCTGCTGGAGCTGGGCATCGTCCCGGTGGTCAACGAGAACGACACCGTGGCCACCGACGAGATCCGCTTCGGCGACAACGACCGGCTCGCCGCGCTGGTCGCCCACCTCACCCGGGCCGACGCGCTGGTGCTGCTGTCGGACGTGGACGCCCTCTACGACGGCGACCCCCGCCGTCCCGGCGCCCGCAGGCTCGCCGACGTACGCGGGCCCGAGGACCTCGTCGGGGTCGAGCTCGGCAAGGGCGGGGCGGTCGGCACCGGAGGCATGATCACCAAGGTCCAGGCCGCGAAGATCGCCACAGGGGCGGGGGTGCCCGTGGTGCTGACCGCCGCCGCGCACGCCGCCCAGGCCCTCGCGGGAACCGACGTCGGCACCTACTTCCACCCCGGCGGACGGCACCCGGGCACCCGCCTGCTCTGGCTGGCCCACGCCACCACGGGCCGCGGCCGTCTCCACCTGGACCCCGGTGCCGTCGAGGCGGTGGTGAGCCGCCGCAAGTCGCTGCTCCCGGCGGGGGTCACCTCCGTCGAGGGCGAGTTCGCGGCGGGCGACCCGGTGGACCTGTGCGGGCCGCGCGGCCGGGTGGTCGCGCGCGGCCTGGTCAACTTCGACGCGGGGGAGATTCCCGGCCTGCTCGGGCGTTCCACCCGGGAGCTGGCGGCGAGCCTGGGCCCCGAGTACGAACGAGAGCTGATCCACCGCGACGACATCGTCATACTGGAATCCCACAACTAGTTCTTTTGGAGCGCGAGATGTCCGAGGACTTCCTGAAGGTGGCCTTGGCGGCCAAAGAGGCCGCCGCCGAGCTGGCCCCGCTGCCGAGGGCGCCGAAGGACGCCGCGCTCCGGGTGATGGCCGACGCGCTCGTGGCCGCGTCCGCCGAGATCGTCGCGGCCAACGCGCTCGACGTGGAGCGGGCCCGGGAGAGCGGGACCTCCGAATACATGATCGACCGTCTCCGTCTCGACGAGGCCAGGGTCGAGGCGATCGCCGAGGCGGTCCGCGAGGTCGCCGACCTTCCCGACCCCGTCGGCGAGGTGATCCGGGGCAACACGCTGCCCAACGGGCTGGAGCTGCGCCAGCTCCGGGTGCCGCTCGGGGTGATCGGCATCATCTACGAGGGCCGCCCCAACGTGACCGTGGACGCCGCGGCGCTCTGCCTCAAGAGCGGCAACGCCACCCTGCTGCGCGGCTCGTCCAGCGCGTACGAGTCGAACACGGTCCTCGTCAGGGTCATGCAGGAGGCGCTGGCGGGCACCCGGGTGCCCGCGGGGGCCGTCCAGCTGGTCCCCGGGCAGAGCCGCGACTCGGTCAAGGAGCTCATGAGGGCCCGCGGCCTGGTCGACGTGCTGATCCCGCGCGGCGGCGCCTCACTGATCAACTCGGTGGTGGAGGAGTCCACCGTCCCGGTGATCGAGACCGGTGTGGGCAACTGCCACGTCTATGTCGACGCCGACGCCGACCAGGACCTCGCGATCCAGATCCTGATCAACTCCAAGGTCCAGCGGCCCTCGGTGTGCAACTCCGCCGAGACGCTCCTGGTGCACGCGGCCGTGGCCGACTCCTTCGTGCCGCGCGCGCTGGCCGCGCTGGCGGCGGAGGGCGTCACGGTGCACGGTGACGCGCGCGTCGCGGCGTACGGCGACGTGGTGCCCGCCGAGGAGGAGGACTTCCGGATGGAGTACCTCTCGCTGGACATCGCCGCCGCCGTGGTCGACTCGCTGGAGGACGCGGTCGCGCACATCAGGAAGTACGGCTCGGCGCACACCGACGCGATCGTCACGCGTTCGGTCAGCGCCTCCCGCAGGTTCGTCGCGCTGGTCGACTCCGCGGCCGTGGCGGTCAACGCCTCGACCAGGTTCACCGACGGCGGGGAGTTCGGCTTCGGCGCGGAGATCGGCATCTCCACCCAGAAGCTGCACGCGCGCGGTCCCATGGGCCTGCCGGAGCTGACCTCGACCAAGTGGGTCTACACCGGCGAGGGCCACCTGCGCACCAGCGAGGGCACGGTCCTCGCCTCGCCCGAGGCCGCCTCCCAGTAGTGGTTCCTCCAGCCCCCGGCCGGTTCACTGAGTGTTAGGGTGTGTGACTCAGGGTAATCACGGTAGCTAGCTGACTGGATTCTATGGACATCGCCGTTCCATTGATTTTCGTGGCCCTCGTCCTTTTCGGTGCCGACCGGTTGCTGTCGCTGCTGGAGGGCCGCGGGCACGTCAGCTGGCGCCGTACGAGGCGTCGCGACCTGTCGGCCGAACCCACCGCGAAACTCGACAGCCTGCTGCGGGACCCGGCCCGCGAGCCCGTCCACCGGGCCTGAGGCGCGCCGCCCGGACCCGGCGAGCCCCTCGGCCGCCGGGCGTCCCGCCGTCCCGGATCTTTCGGGGAGTCCGGCGTGCCGTCGGGAAAACGTCACACTCGCCCGCTATGGTGTGGTCTCCTATGGCTGGAGAGCAGGGAAGCGAGCGGGAGTGAGCGACCCGATAGGCGCAGCGGTCCCTGACCCATGTGGCCGACGCAGGAGGTCACGTGGGTCGTCTCGGGCGGGTCGGTCCCTACACGTTGCTGGAACGTCTCGGCCGGGGGGGAATGGGCGAGGTCTACCTCGCCTCCAGCCGCCGGGGTGACAACGTCGCGCTCAAGGTGCTCCACGACATCCACGACGCCACCTCCGAGGCCCGGGTGCGCCTGGAGCGGGAGGTCCGCGCCCTTCGCAGGGTCGAGAGCCCCTACGTCGCCCGCGTCGTCGACGCCGATCTCGACGGTGACCGGCCCTACCTGGTCATGGAGCACATCGAGGGGGACACCCTCCTGGAGCGGGTGCGCCGCGACGGCCCCCTGGAGGGCGCGGGCCTGCTCAGCGTCGCGCAGGGCCTGGCCGTCGCCCTGTCGATCATTCACGCGGCCGGGGTCGTGCACCGCGATCTCAAACCCGCCAACGTGGTGGTCAGCGGGGACGACGAGCCCGTCCTCATCGACTTCGGCATCGCCCACGTCCTGGACGCCACCCGGCTCACCCTGACCGGCACCTTCCTGGGCACCCCCGGCTACGCCGCCCCCGAGCTGTTCGCCGACGAGCACGTGGGCGAGCCCGCCGACGTGCACGCTTGGGCGGCCACCGTGGCCTTCGCCGCGACCGGCCGCCCCACCTTCGGCGGGGGCACCGTCGAGGCGCAGATGTACGCGATCCTCAACGGCCAGGCCGACCTTGAGGGTGTCCCGGCCGCGCTGCTGCCCCTGATCCGCGCCGCCCTCCACCGCGAACCGGCCAAGCGCCCCACCGCGGCCCTCCTCACCGGCCGCCTGGGCCGCCTGGCCCGGGTGATCCCGTCCGAGGCGGGGGCGGCCAGGAGGCAGGGCTCCCCCACGGGGGAGAGGCCCGGCCAGGCCAGGAAGCAGGAGAGCCGCTCCAAGCCGGGTGCCAAGGGCGAGGACCAGGCCAAGGGCGGCCGGGCGGCCAGGGCGGAGACCGGCAGGGGAAGGCCGTCCGCCCCGGTGGACGGAGCGGCGCGGGCGCCCCGGTCCCCGGCCGGTGCGGACGGCACACCGCGCGGCGGGCGGCCGGTGCCCGCCGGTGAGGCGGCCCGTGCGGCGCGGGCGCTCCCGGTGGCGGGTGAGACGTCCCGCGGCGGGCGCCCGGCCGCCGCGGTCGGCGAGGCGCCCCGGGGCGGGCGGGCGGCCTCCACGACCGGCGAGGCGTCGCGCGGGGGGCGCGCGGCCTCCTCGACTGGCGAGGCGTCCAGGACCGGCCGGGTCCCCGCGCCCGCCGAGACGTCGCGCGGCGGGCGTCCCGCCGCCGCGACCGGCAGGGTCGTCCGGCGCCAGGCCGGTAAGGGGAGGGGCGGGGCGGCCGGAGAGGCCAAGGACGGGGGCAGGGCGGGGCCGCTGCCCGCGGGCAACGCGGCGCTGCTCCTGCTGGCGGTGCTGGCCGTACCGTGCGTCGTGGCCACGGCCATCTGGCCGCCGGCCACCTTCGCCGTCACCGGGCTGTTCGCCACCCTGGCCCGTACGCTCTGGGCCGGGCACTGGCTGGTCAGGAAGCGCAAGTCGGCCAGGGCCCGGGTGGTCCTGCGCGTGCTGGGCTTCCCGCTGACCTTCGTCGTCTCGCTGCTGACCGCCCTCGCGTGGCCGGGGCTACCGGCGGCGGCCCTCGCCGGTTCCGCGCTCTGGCTCACCCTCGGCGGCTCGCTGCCGCCCGACTGGTGGGCGCATCCCGCCCCGGTCGCCGTCGCCGGTGTCGTGTTCGGCGTCGTCTGCGGGGGCATCCTCGGCCGCGAGATCGAGCGGATCGGCACCGAGCTCGTCGAGCTCCGCAAGGAGGGCCTGCGCGCGCTGGCCGTGCTGGGCGGGTTCGTCGCCCTGTGCTCCGCGGCCGTACGGGCGATCGCCCTCCTGGTGTAGACGCCCTCGGGCATCCCGCGGAGGCTGGGCCACGGTCTCGTGGGGCGCGGAGGTCAGGGTGACGCAGGGTTGTGCCCGACCCGCATGGAAAAGGGCCCGGGGGTGGTCGCCGGGCCCTTTTGGTGGAGCTCTCCGTTAATTTCCATCGCGGCGGGAGAAGCGGTTGAAGATGCGCTCCCCGGCGTTGACGGCGCCTTCGGCCACGTCGCGCAGGACGCCGATGAACGGGTCCTGGGACTGCGACCAGGAGTCGCGGTAGGAGCGGGCGGCGGCCTTGATCTCCTCGGAGACCTTGGCGTTGGCGTCGTCGGCGCGGCGGGGGTACTCACCGGCGAGGATCGTGTCGTACTCGCCGCTGCGGCGCCACTTGTCGAGCTCGGCGACGCGGGAGACGGCGAACGGGTGGGTGGTGCCCAGCAGGTTGAGGACCTTGAGCAGGCCGTCACGGACGTCGCCCGCCGTGTCGTACTCCCTGGCCTGGTCGAGGAAGGCCTCGATGTTCATCTCGTGCAGGCGCGAGCCGCCGGCGAGCTTCATCAGGGCGCGCAGTGCCGCGTCGGAGTCCTGGCCGCAGAGCAGGCCGCCACGGTCGGCGGAGAGCTCGGACTTGCGGTGCCACTCCTCCAGACCGGCCACGATCGCGCGCAGGCCGATGTAGCCGAGCGGGATCCAGGCCACGCGCGTGGCCAGGCGGGTCAGGATGTCGAGCATGGTGCGGTAGACGGCGTGGCCCGACAGGATGTGGGCGGTCTCGTGGCCGATGACGAAGCGCTGCTCCTCCTCGTCCATCAGGTCGAGGAGGCCGGTCGTGACGACGATGAACGGGTCGTCGAAGCCGATCGCCTTCGCCTGCACCAGCGGGCTCTGCTGCACGTAGACCTCGGGAATGCGATGGAGGTCGAGCGTGTAGGCAGCGTCGCGGCCCATGTCGTGCAGCGCCCGGAACTGGGTGTCGCTGGTGCGCACGGCCGAGGCTAGGTAGATCAGGCGCAGGCGGCGCTCGCTGACCAGGCCGGACATCTGCTTGAGCACCGTGTCGAACCCGCTGAGCGACCGGAGGGCGACCAGCGCGGACCGATCGGCGGGATGTTCGTAGGCGCGTGAGCTGATGCCGGGAAGCTGCACGCGGTTGCGATCCGGGGTGGTGGTCATGTCCGGCATGCTACGTCGGGTCCGCCTGCCACGCGCGGGGGGTGGTTAAAAGCTGTGCACGGCTTGCACGTATGGTCCGTTTCATGATGAACGCGCCTACCGGCAAGGGGAAGCGACGTCTGGGCGTCATGGGCGGGACCTTCGACCCGATCCACCACGGCCACCTGGTCGCGGCCAGTGAGGTCGCCCACCATTTCGATCTCGACGAGGTGGTCTTCGTGCCGACGGGGCAGCCGTGGCAGAAGGCCGACAAGATCGTCTCAGCCGCCGAGGACCGCTATCTCATGACGGTCATCGCCACCGCCTCCAACCCCCGGTTCTCGGTGAGCCGCGTCGACATCGACCGCCCGGGGCCCACCTTCACCATCGACACACTCCGGGAGATCTCCACCGCCTGGGGGCCCGACGTGGACCTCTACTTCATCACCGGTGCCGACGCCCTCGCCCAGATCCTGAGCTGGCGCGACGTCGAGGAGCTGTTCACCATCGCGCACTTCGTGGGGGCCACCAGGCCGGGCCACGTCCTGCACGATCCGGGCCTGCCGGAGGGCAAGGTCAGCCTGGTGGAGATCCCGGCGCTGGCCAACTCGACGTCGCCAGCTACGTCTTCGCGATCGCCGTCGTGCTCTTCGTCCGCTTCCCCGCCACGCTGCCGTGGCGGCCGAGGGAGCCGCTGA
>NZ_JBSZKT010000062.1:0-28194 GCF_055690525.1 Streptosporangium sp. H13245
CTCCTGGGTTCGTGTCTGCTCCTCCAGCGGAGCGTACCGTGCGGTATGCCCGAAGCCACGCCCCGGGGGCGCGGTAACAGAACTTTGTACGCCCCGGTCCGAGCCACTCACGCCCCGGTCCGATCGTTCCGGCCCCGATCGCTCACGCCCCGGCCGGTTCGTTCACGGCCTGGCCTGGATGAGGCCGTGGGCGCCGGTGGTCAGCCAGGGGCGGCCGGTGGCCTCCAGGGCCTTGACCACGTGGCCGTCCAGGCCGACCGCGACCTCGGACTTCAGGGTGCGCAGCGCCGCGACCGGGCCGGGGAAGTACGCGGTGGCCTCGGCGAACGGGGTGGTGTGCGCCCAGGCCCTGTCACCGACGAGACGACGGTAGTTCAAGTCCCCCTTCATGATCGTCAGTGACGCGGACGCGAAGTCCTCCCGCATGCCGAACGGCATCTCGCGGTAGGGCAGGGGCGCGCAGGAGAAGGCGTGCGCCCGTACGAGCAGCCGCCCCGACCCGAGCGCCGCCCGCAGCCGCCCCGCGACCTCCCCCGCCTCCCCTCCCTCGGCCGCCATCCGCCGCAGGCAGGCCAGGACGTCGGCCGGGGTGGCGTCGGACACGTAGTACGGCAGGGGCTTCACGTGCAGCACGACCTCGCCCGTTCCCCGGGCGTGCAGCAGGTGGTCGATCAGGACGAGGTCGGGCAGCAGCTCGCTCCCGGCGTTGTCCGCGACGAGACAGATCCGCGCGGCACCCCCGCGACCGGCGTCCCCAAAAGAGCCCGCCCCCGCACGACCGGACCCGCCCTCGAAAACACCCGGGACGCCAGCCTCCTCGCCGCCGATGAGTGACCACAGGAGCGCGCTGTCGTCGGCGACCAGCCCGGACTCCCGCCCGGCCAGCTCGGGACCGGCCGCGACCCGGAACACGAGGTCGGCCCGGTTCCCCCACAGCGCCCTCAGGGTCAGCGCCTGGGCCCGTTCGGCGGAGGGCAGGGCGGCGAGCGCGTCGAGTTCGCGAAGCTCCTCGCCGATGGCCTCGCCGAACAGCTCGGCCTGCTTGAAGGGTTCGAACGGGTCGACGCCGCGCCACGGGCCGGGCCCGAAGTAGCCGACCGCGGACAGGAGCCTGCGGTAGAAGTAACTCTCCGCCCACAGGAACGGCGCGTCGTCCCACCGCCGCCCGATGTGGCCCCGGTCCCAGCTCTCCCACAGGTCACGGTCGTGCGCGGAGTCCCCGAGCGGCTCGATGACCCCCTCGATCTCCTCGAGCAGCAGGTCAAGTGCCCGGTTCACCCGGACGTCGTACGGCGTGGCGGCACGGACCCTCTCGATCAGGGCGGGGTGCCGCTCGTGGAGGACCCGCCACGGATAGGAACCGGGGACGTCGCTCAGGAACTCCGGCGGATCGTACGGCGCCGAGGGCCCTCCGGGCCGCTGCCGAGCATCACCGTCTGCCATTTCCGACTCCTTTTTGACGCAAGGCGACTCTTGTTATGAAATATGTTTAGCTAGAGCGAACAGGCGGCCGGGCCGCTTGACGGAGGGAGCCGTAGGTGGGCACATCGGAGCGTCGCAGCGGTGAGGAGCTGGACCGCCACGACGCCGTCGGAGCCCGGATGCGGCAGTTCCGCAAGGAGCGCGGTCTGACACTACGCGGTCTCGCCACTCACTCCGGGCTCTCGATCGGGTTTCTCTCGCAGGTCGAGAGGGGGATCTCCTCCATCGGCCTGACCGCGCTCAACAGCGTGGCCACCGCCCTCGACCGCAGCGTGGCGGAGTTCTTCAACGACGTGCCGCCCGAGGAGGAGATGGAGGAGGAGCACGCCCCGGTCTCCCACCTGCCGAGCCACTTCACGCTCACCCGCTCGGCGACGGCCGCCACCGAGTACATCTCGGGCCAGCAGACCTACCGCATGCTCTCGGCCAGGGGCCCCAACCTGGTGCTCGAACCGCTGCTGGTGCACATCGCGCCCGGCGGCAAGCGCGAGAACTCCTACGGTCACGCCGGGGAGGAGTTCGCGTTCGTGCTGGAGGGCGAGCTCCTGTACGAGGTCGACGGCGTCGAGCACCGGTTGCACCCGGGCGACAGCGTCCACCTGAGGTCGACCGTCCCGCACAGCATGTTCAACGACACCGACCGGGTCACCACGGTCGTGTCCGTGGTGACCCCCCGGCTGTTCTGACCCCTGCGCTCCCCGGTGGAGAGGACGGTCAGCGGCGGCGCAGGGCGCGGGCGGTCAGCGCGACCGCGGCCAGCGCGCCGAGCGCCCCGGCGGCGACCGCCCCGTGCTGGCGGGAGATGCGCCGCTGGATCTCCGCGTACGGCACCGTGCTGAACGACACGAGCTCGTAGCGGGAGGCGTAGACGCCGGGCAGCAGCCGTTCCAGGCCGTGCTCGACGCGCTTGCGCAGCAGGAACGCCGGGGAGGCGACCTTGTCGCGCATCTCGACGAAGTTCTCCAGCGCGAGTTCGGCGATGGTGTCGGCGTGCTCCTTGCGGCGGGACCCGTACAGGGCGAGGGCCCGGGGGAAGTCGTCGCCGGTCTCCTCCAGGCAGCGGTCGAGCTCCACGCAGTCCTCGAAGCCGCAGTTGGCGCCCTGGCCGTAGAAGGGGACGATGGCGTGGGCCGCGTCGCCGAGCAGGCCGACCACCGCTCCGGCGGTGCCGCGTACGTGCCAGGGGCGGGCCCGCATGGTGACCAGGTGCCCGATCGGGTTGTGGGCGTAGTCCCCGGCGAGGTCGGGCATGAGGGCGCGGGCGTCGGCGTAGTTGGCGGCGAAGAACTCCTCGAACCGCTCCTCGGTGTCCAGCTCCGCGAAGCTGCCCGGCCCCGACTTGGGCCAGAACAGCGTGCACGTGAAGGACCGGTCCGGGTTGGGCAGGGCGATCATCATGGCCTTGCCGCGCGGCCAGATGTGCAGCGCGCCAGGGTCGAGGGCGAACCCGCCGTCGCGCGCCGGGATCGTCAGCTCCTTGTAGCCGTAGTCGAGATACTCCTGGCTGAAGTCGAAGCCGGGCAGGAACTGCAGCCGTCCCCGTACCGCGCTGTAGGCGCCGTCGGCGGCGAGCACGACCGGGGCGGCGAGGGTGACGGGACCGCCGGGCGTGTCGAAGTCCATCCGGCCGGAGTCGACGTCGAGACCGGTCAGCCGGTGCTCGAAGAGCGCGCGGACCCCGGGCATGCCGAGGGCCGCGTCCAGCAGGGTGCGGTTGAGCTCGGAGCGGCTGATGGAGTTGATCGCCCGCTGCCCTCCGGCGCTGTACGGCTGGAAGCTGAGCGTGCCGTCAGGGGCGTGCATCATCCGGCCGGGCATCGGCAGCGCGGCCTTCAGCACGGTCTCGTCCAGCCCGATCCCGCGCAGCGCGGCGATCCCCCGCTCGGAGATCGCCAGGTTGATCGAGCGCCCGCGCTCGGGGGCGGCCCCGCGCGGGTCGGGCCTGCGCTCGTACAGGGTGACCCGGTAGCCCCGGCGGGCCAGGTAGCAGGCCGTCAGGCAGCCGACCAGCCCGGCGCCGACCACGGCGACCTCTCCACGGGACCTCATGCCGGGCTCACCTCCCCGGCGAGCGCGTCGGCCGCCCGCCAGCAGTCGTGGAACGTGGAGTACATGGGCACGGGGGCGAACCGGATGACGTCCGGGCGCCGTACGTCGGCGAGGACGCCGTGGACCTCGTGCAGCCGGGCGGCCAGGTCGGCGGCGTCGACGCCGCCCCCGGTCACCCTCAGGGAGAGCTGGGCCCCGCGCCTGGCCGGGTCGGCGGGCGTGACGATCTCCAGCGGGCGGTCGCGGGCCACCTCGGTGAGCAGCCGTTCCAGGTAGCCGGTGAGCGCCAGGCTCCGCTCCCGCAGCGCCGCCATCCCGGTCTCGGCGAACATCCGCAGCGAGACCCGGACCGGGGCCATCGCGAGGATCGGCGGGTTGGAGATCTGCCAGGCGTCGGCGGTGGGGACGGGGACGAGTTCGGGCCGCATCTCGAAGCGGGTCGCCTGCTCGGTGCTCCACCACCCGGCGAGCCTGGGCAGCTCCGGGTCGGTCACATGGCGCCGGTGCACGAAGCACCCGGCGACGGCGCCGGGCCCCGCGTTGAGATA
The DNA here is from genome assembly GCF_055690525.1 of Streptosporangium sp. H13245. Lineage (NCBI taxonomy): Bacteria > Bacillati > Actinomycetota > Actinomycetes > Streptosporangiales > Streptosporangiaceae > Streptosporangium > Streptosporangium sp. H13245. The sequence goes on from NZ_JBSZKT010000062.1 coordinate 4,080, forward strand.
CTTGTACGAGCACCAGGCCGCGAAGTCCACGTCCCAGTCGTGCAGCGCGAGCGGCACGTTCCCGGCGGCGTGCGCGAGGTCCCAGCCGACGAGGCACCCGGCCGCGTGCCCGGCGGCGGTGACGGCGGGGATGTCGAGGAACTCGCCGGTCAGGTAGTTGACCCCGCCGAGGAGCACGAGCGCCACCCGGTGCCCCTCGCGGGACAGGTAGTCCACGATGTCCTCGGTGCGCAGGCAGTCCTCGCCCTCGCGGGGGCGCAGGCGGACCACCGTCTCGTCGGGGTCGAGGCCGTGGTGTACGGCCTGGCTGCGCACCGCGTAGCTGTCGGAGGAGAATGCGTGGTCCTCGATGACGACGCGGGTGCGCTCACCCGCCGGGCGGTAGAAGGTCGCCATCATCAGGTGCAGGTTGACCGTGAGGGAGTTCATCACCACGGTCTCGTCGGGGTACGCGCCCACGAGGGCGGCGGCGTCCTCGCGCAGCTCGGCGTGGTAGGGCAGCCAGGGGTGTGCCGCCCGGTGGTGTCCCTCGACCGCGTGCAGGGCCCAGTCGTCCAGCTCGGCGGAGATCGCGGCGCGGGCGGCGCGGGGCTGGAGGCCGAGCGAGTTTCCGGCGAAGTAGGCGACCTCGGGGTAGCGGGAGGTGGCGGGGGCGGGCGGGACGAGGAACTCCGCGCGGCGGCACACCGGCCTCCCGGCGTCCCCGGCCCGCCCGGCACACTCGGCGTCGGCGGCCAGCGCCTCCCGCTCACCGGGCGTGCCGTGGCTCCCGGAACCACCGGAGCCGTCGAGGCCACCGGAGCCACCGAAGCTGTTGGAGCCGTCAGAACCGCCGGAACCTTTGGAGCCGTTGGAACTGCCGAAGCCGTCATGTCCACCCGCGCCACGGCCGGGGGCACCGTCCGTATCGCGGCCCAGGTCACGGCCCGCGTCACCGCCCGGAGCACGACTCGCGTCATGGCCCAGGCCACGGCCCGTATCACGCTCCGGACCACGCCCCAGGTCACGGCTCATGTCGCGGCCCAGCTCACCGCCCAGGTCACGGAGGTCGCCGAGACCTTCGGCTCTCCTGGCCGTCACGCCGTCACCTTCGTTGCCGGGCCCCCGGCGCGCTCACTCGTCACGTCATCTCCTCCTCCCTCCTTATGTTCACCCATACCGAACTCAGGTGAAATTAGGAGCGCGAGACGATTCGGGCCACGCGCTTTCCGGACGGAAGGTTCTCAGGGCATCCGGTTTCGAGATGACGGAGCGTCACCCGGGAGTGTCGCGACTCACACCGGGTTACCGTACGGTCACCACCCCTCCCGGGGAGCGGTCCAGCAGCGGCAGTACCTGGGTGCCCAGCAGTTCCACGCCGCCGTCGTCGGTGAGACCGTGCGGCGTACCGAACTCCACCCGGTGCGCGCCCGCGTCGATGAGTGCCTGGGCCTGCGCGGCGACCTGTTCGGGGGTGCCGGAGAAGGCGAACAGGTCGAGCAGGTTGTCGGGGATCAGCCGCCCGGCGTCCTCGTCCCTTCCCTCGCCGACCAGCTCCTTGACCCTGCCGAGCAGGTCGGCGGGGACCTCCACGGTCGGGTCGAGGTCGGCGACCACCGCGAGGTACATCGCGACCTCGCCGCGCGCCCTGGCGCGGGCCGCGGCGCCGTCGGCGTCCACGACGGTCACCGCGCCCAGCACGACGCCGATCTCGCGGGGGTCGCGCCCGGCCGCCACCGCCCCGGCCGCGACCCGTTCGCGGATCACCCCGACCATCGCCGGGTTCGCGCTGCCGCCCACCTTGATCTCGTCGGCGACCCGCCCGGCCAGCGCCGCACCCCGCGGACCCCACGCGCCGAGCAGCAACGGCGGCCGGGGCCGGTGTACGGGGTAGCGCAGCCGGGTGCCGGGCGCGAGGCGGAACATCTCCCCCTCGTACCCTCCGGCGTCACCGGCCAGCAGACGGTAGACCACCTCGGCGGCCTCCGCCAGCGCGGTCAGCGGCCTGGGCTGGGCGATGCCCACCGCGCCGAGCCAGGTGCCGCGCGCCAGGCCGAGGTAGGCGCGGCCGTGCGAGGCCAGGTCGAGGGCGGCGAGCTGCCCGGCGATCTCGTACGGCGCCGTCGAGTACGGATTGAGACAGGCCGCGCCGAGCCGTACCCGCTCGGTGGCGGCGGCCATCTCCAGCAGGGGGAAGATCGGCGGCTGGTACATCAGGTCGCCGAACACGCTCAGCACGTCGAAGCCGTGCTCCTCCGCGCGGCGCGCGAGCCGCGCGTAGTCACCGGCCCGCTTGTCGCTCTGCAGGCCAAGACCGATCTCGGCACCGGTCATCGCGGACTCCCCGGCTCGACGGCCGTCGTCGCGAATCCCCTGGGAGCCGGGTACTCCCGGGTCGGCGGTCATCGCGGGCTCCTCGTGTCAACGGCGGTCATCGCGGGTCCCCTCAGGTCAGGTCGGCGGAGTTCATCCGGCGGCGGTGGGTCCGCTCGACCCGCATCACCAGCCGCTCCTCCGGGTCGGGGCAGGAGAACAGGGTGTCCCGCGCCAGCCAGTCGCCCTCGGCGAGGTCACGCTGCTTGGCGGCGAGGAACGGCAGGACCGAGGCGAGCGCGTAGACGCAGAAGTGCTCGCCGTCGGGGAGCCGCAGGTGGGCGCTGTTCTCCAGCGTGAAGCAGTCGCCCACCTCCATCCCGCAGACGGATCTGCCCTCGATGCGGTCGACCACCACCCGCAGGTCGTACAGCTCCATGTCTCCGTCGTCGTTCCCGCTTATGTCGCTTATGTCGTCCATCCCGCTTCCTCTCCCTCAGCCCGTACGAACCCAGCCCGTCCAGACTCAACCCGTGCGAACTCAGCCCGTGCGGACCATGATCTTTCCTGTCGTACGGCGTGCGGCCAGGTCGGCGAGGGCGGCGGGGGTGCCCGCCAGGTCCACCACGCGCGACACGAGCGGCCGGACGGCGCCCGAGGCGAGCAGGGCGAACAGCTCCTCGTAGGCGTCCCGCACCGCGCCGGGCCTCCGCCACGGGTACGCCGACCCCCACGACACCCCGACCAGGGAGGCGTTGGCGGCGACGAGCGCCATCGGGTCGACCGGCGGCGGGGATCCTCCGGCCGCGCCGACGGCCACCAGGCGCCCCTCGAAGGCCAGGCAGTCCAGCGAGCGCGCGAGGACGTCGCCGCCGACGGGATCGACGACGACGTCGGCGCCCCGGCCGTCCGTCAGGTCCATGACCGAGGCGGCGAAGTCGGCGTCCAGGTAGTCGATCGCCTCGCCCGCCCCGTTCTCCCGGCACAGCGCGGTCTTGGCCGGGCCGCCCGCCGTACAGATCACGCGCGCCCCGAAGGCCAGCGCGAGCTGGGTGGCGGCGATGCCGACACCTCCCGCGCCCGCGTGCACGAGCACCGTCTCCCCCGCCACCAGCCCGGCCCGGCGCAGCGCGAACCACGCGGTCTGGTACGTGACGGGCAGGGCCGCGACCGTGACGGGATCGAGCCCGGCCGGGTACGGCACGACGAGGGCGGCGTCGACGGTGACGACGTCGCCGAGGGCGCCGCGCGGCAGGGTGGGACAGGCGAGGACCGCCCTGCCCTCCAGGTGTCCGGCACCCGCCCCGGTGGCGACCACCGTCCCCGCGGCCTCGACGCCCGGCGTCATCGGCGGGTCGGGGCGTACGGGGTAGGTGCCCCTGCACAGCATGACGTCGAGGTAGTTGAGCCCGACGGCCCGCACCGCGATCCTGACCTCCCCTTCGCCGGGGGCGCGGTCCTCGGGCACCTCCGCCAGCGAGAGGACCTCCTCCGGCTCGCCGTGCGCGTAGGCGACCAGCCGCCGGTTCACGGCGCGAGCAGTTCGGAGTGGTGGTGCACGATGAGCCAGTCGCCGCCGACGCGGCGCAGCACGTCGGTCACCCGGCTGCGCCGCGCGGGCCCGCCGGGCGGTTCGGCGACCAGCACGTAGCGGGCGACGCCGGTGTCGTCCCACACGTCGATCCGCTTGTCCTCGGCCGCCAGCCTGTCGAGGTGGGGACGGGCACCCGAGCCGTCCCTTTCGTCGCGGTAGGCGTCGAGTTCCGACCGGGTTCGCAGCGGTCCCGGCAGGTGCGTCTCCCAGGTGGTCACCTCGTCGTGCAGGTGCCCGTCGAAGCGTCGGCGGTCCGCCGCGAGGAACGCGTCGTACATGTCGTCGATGCCCGCCGAGATCAGGTCGGCGTCCACGCCGGAGGCGGGAGCCCCCGAAGCGCGGCCCACCACACCACCCGGCACACCACTCGACACCTCGCCCGGCACACCACTCGACACAGCGCCCACCGCGTCACCCGGCATGCCACTCAGCACAGGGCTCATCACCCCACCCGGCGCATCACTCAACACAGCGTCCATCACCTCACCCGGTACGCCGCTCAACGCAGCGCCCATCGCGTCATCCGGCACACCACTCGACACGGCACCCGGCGCCTCGTCCGGGCCGTCGGTCGCCGGAGGCCCGCCGGGGTGTCCCCGGTCTCCGGATCCCGGGAAAACGGTGTTCACGATTTCTCCCATCCCGACCGGTCGTCGCGGACGACCCGGCCGCCCTTCATCACCCAGCGGACCCCCCGGAAGGCCGAGGTGCCCGCGAGCGGGTCCGCGTCCATCGCGATGAGGTCCGCGTACTTGCCGACCTCGACGGTGCCGAGGTCGGCGTCGGCGCCGAGCCAGCGCGCCGGGCCGAGCGTGCCCGCGTACAGCGCTCCCGCCGGGCCGAGGCCGCCCTCGGACATGCACTCCAGCTCGCGTACCGAGGCGTTGGTCCCCTCGAAGTCCCAGAACGGCGGCATGTCGCTGCCCATCAGGACGTCCACCCCCGCGTCGAGGGCCATGGCGTAGCTCTCCAGGTGCCGGGGCCCGGCGCCGAGCGAGCGGCACTGCATCCACTCCGGCACCCCGAGCTCGTCGAAGAACTCCTTGCAGCGGGTGACGAGCAGCGTCGGGACCAGGGACGTGCCGCGTTCGGCCATCCTCTTCGCGACCTCGGGAGTGAGCTGGTAGCCGTGCTCCACGCAGTCGAGGCCCAGCTCGACGGCCTCGGCGATCACCGCCGCCGGGCCCGCGTGCGCGGTGACCTTGCGGCCCCAGGCGTGCGCGGTCTGCAGCGCCGCGGCCATCTCGTCGGAGAACAGCTGCGGGGTGTCGATCTTCTCGTGCTCCCCGGCGATCCCGCCCGAGATCATGATCTTGATGAGGTCGGCGCCCGCCTTGACCTGGCTGCGCACCCCGCGCCGGAACCCGTCGGCGCCGTCGCACTCCAGGGTGTCGCTCCCCTCGTGCCCGTGGCCGCCGGTGCAGACCAGGGCGCGACCGGCGGTGAAGATGCGCGGGCCAACCGCCCGGCCCGACTCGATCGCCCGGCGCAGCGCGAAGTCGGCGTGGTCCTTCTCGGCCACGCACCGCACCGTGGTCACCCCGCAGTGCAGGGTGCGCCGGGCGCCGTCGGCCATGTAGAGGGCGAGCTCGTGCGCCGTCATGTTCTTGACGCTGTCGCCGCCCTCACCCGGGAGCGACAGGGACAGGTGGGTGTGCATGTTGACCAGACCGGGGGTGACGTACGCGCCGTCGAGGTCGAGCGGGTGGGCGTCGCCCGTCCGTTCCAGGATCCGCTCTCGGGGGCCCACGGCCGCGATCCGGTCGTCCCGGATCCACACCGCCGCGTCGGCGATCCTTCCCTCGCCGCCCACCGCCCAGGCTCGCGTCGTACGGCCTCCCGGGCTCGTACCGGTGGCGCGGGCGTCGGTGACGGTGCAGTTGACGAGGACCACGTCGTTCATCGGGCGACCTCGGCTCCGTAGGTCTCGCGGGCGGCGTCCGGGGAGACGTAGCCCTCGGCGACGTCGTGGCGGACCAGCTCCGGATCGCGCTCGCGCGGATCGCCGTGCCCGCCGCCCCCGGCCGTCAGCAACGTGACCCGGTCGCCGACCTCCACCCGGGTGCGCTTCGTACTGACCCGGTGCTCGCGCTCGGTGCCGGGGAAGACCACCACCTGGTTGGGGTCGGGCTCCTCCCCGCCTTCCAGCGCCCATGGCCGCGACCGCGTCTTCTTGATCACCGACAGGAACTCCCCCGGCACCACGAACCGGATGTCACGCCGCAGACCCACCCCGCCCCGGAACCGGCCCGCACCCCCGGAGTCCGTACGCATCTCCATCCGCTCGAAGAACATCCCGGTCTTGGCCTCCAGGACCTCGACGGGGGTGTTGCGGGCCTGGGTCTGGCACAGGTGGTTGGCGGCGTTCATGCCGTCGTGGGCGGGTGTGGCTCCCCAGCCGACCGGGTCGTTGTTGCTGACCGCGAACATCTGCCCGGTCTCCGGGTGGATCCCGACCATCATGAACCCCGGCACGTCGCCCCCCGAGGAGGCGGGCAGCCGGTCGGGCATGCCCTGCGCCAGCGCCTTGTAGATCAGCTCCAGGGCGACCGTCCCCGTCCACTGGGTGAAGGTCGCCGCCGGGTAGGCGGCGTGGAAGAGCGTTCCCGGCTCGGCCCGCACCTCCAGCGGGGCGAAGTGCCCGGCGTTGGTCTGCTCCCCCGGCGTGGTGATCGCCTTGAAGGCGACCCGGCAGGTCGCGATGGTCGCGCCGAACGGGAGGTTGACCGGCCCCGCGGTCGCGCCGGACGACCCGGCGAAGTCGACGGTGAAGGTGCCGTCGGCGATAGTCACGGTGACCTGCATGCGGACCGGGTCCTCGGTGATCCCGTCGTCGTCCAGCCAGTCGACCGCCGTCCACGAGCCCTGCGGGAGGCGGGCGACGGCCTCGGCGGCGGACTCGGCCGCGGCGGCGACCACGGTCTCGACGACGGAGCCGACGACGTCCCCGCCGTAGCGGGTGTAGAGCTCGCGGACGCGGCGCTCACCGGTGCGCAGCGCGGCGACCTGCGCGTTCAGATCACCGATCACCAGATCCGGCATCCGCGAATTGAACCGGATCAACTCAATGATCTCCCGATTCGCCACCCCCTCCGAGAACACCTTCGTCCCCGGAAAGATAATCCCCTCCTGATGCATATCCGTAGAATCCAGCACATACCCCGGATCCTTCGCCCCCAGATCCATCCAATGAGCCCGCACACACAAGAAACCCACCAGCTCCACACCCACGAACACCGGACAGAACAACGTCGCGTCATAAGAATGCGCCGCGTTCCAATACGGATAGTTCAACAACACCACATCACCCGGACGCAGATTCTCCCGCCCCACATACTCCACACCCTTGCGGATGGAATAGTCGTTGGCGCCGAGGAAACGGCTCAGCCCGGTCGACTCGGCGACCAGGCGCAGGTCCGCGTCGTAGACGGAGATGCCGAAGTCGAAGACCTCGTAGATGACCGGGTTGAATGCGGTACGGACGAGCGTGGCCCGCATCTCCTCGGCGGCCGAGGTGAGATAGCTGCGCACCACCTCGACCGTCGCGCCGTCCACCGGGACGCGGTCCCCGCCCCTTTCGGGAAAGAGCGGCGCGGCGGTCTCCGTGGCGGCGACCCCGGGGACGGCGGGCTCAGACATCGTCGATCCCGTAGGTGTCGCGGGCGGCGTCCGGGGAGACGTAGCCCTCGGCGACGTCGTGGCGGACCAGCTCCGGATCGCGCTCGCGCGGATCGCCGTGCCCGCCGCCCCCGGCCGTCAGCAACGTGACCCGATCCCCGACCTCCACCCGGGTGCGCTTCGTGCTCACCCGGTGCTCGCGCTCGGTGTCGGGGAAGACCACCACCTGGTTCGGCTCCGGCTCCTCCCCGCCCTCCAGCGCCCACGGCCGCGACCGCGTCTTCTTGATCACCGACAGGAACTCCCCCGGCACCACGAACCGGATATCCCGCCGCAACCCCACCCCACCCCGGAACCGGCCCGCACCTCCGGAGTCCGTACGCATCTCCATCCGCTCGAAGAACATCCCCGTTTTGGCCTCCAGGACCTCGATCGGGGTGATGCGTCCCGTACTGCCCGAGACGTGGGTGGCGGCGTTCATGCCGTCGTGGGAGGGTGTCGCGCCCCAGCCGACCGGGTCGTTGTTGCTGACCGCGAACATCTGCCCGGTCTCCGGATGGATCCCCACCATCATGAACCCCGGCACGTCACCCCCCGAGGAGGCGGGAAGCCGGTCCGGCATGCCCTGCGCCAGCGCCTTCAGGATGAGCTCGACCGCGACGATGCCGGTCCAGAGGGTGAACGTCGGCTGCGGGTAGACGGCGTGGAAGAGCGTGCCCGGCTCGGCCCGCACCTCCAGGGGAACGGTCGTGCCGAAGTTGGACGGCTCGTCGGGCGAGGTGAGCGCCTTGAGGACGACCTTGCAGATCGCGATGGTCGCGCCGAACGGCATGTTGATGGGACCGGGCGTGGCGGGCGAGGAACCCGCGAAGTCGACGGTGAAGGTGCCGTCGGCGATGGTCACCGTGACCTGCATGCGGACCGGGTCCTCGGTGATCCCGTCGTCGTCCAGCCAGTCGACCGCCGTCCACGAGCCCTGCGGCAGCTCGGCGAGGGCGCCCCGGGTGCGCGCCTCCCCGTCCTCGACCATCCGCTGGACCGCGGCCTCCACGGTCGGGCGGCCGAACTTCTCCAGGATCTCCAGGAACCGGCGCTCACCGGTACGCAGCGCGGCGACCTGCGCGTTCAGATCACCGATCACCAGATCCGGCATCCGCGAATTGAACCGGATCAACTCAATGATCTCCCGATTCGCCACCCCCTCCGAGAACACCTTCGTCCCCGGAAAGATAATCCCCTCCTGATGCATATCCGTAGAATCCAGCACATACCCCGGATCCTTCGCCCCAAGATCCATCCAATGAGCCCGCACACACAAGAAACCCACCAACTCCACACCCACGAACACCGGACAGAACAACGTCGCATCATAAGAATGCGCCGCGTTCCAATACGGATAGTTCAACAACACCACATCACCCGGACGCAGATTCTCCCGCCCCACATACTCCACACCCTTGCGCAGTGAGAAGTCGTTGGCGCCGAGGAAGAAGGTGAGCCCGGTCGCCTCGGCGATGAGCCGCAGGTCCGCGTCGTACATCGACATGCCGAAGTCGTGGACCTCGTAGATGACCGGGTTGAAGGAGGTACGGATCAGCGTGGCCCGCATCTCCTCCGCCGCCGCGAGCAGGTAGCTGCGCACCACCTCGGCGGTCGCGCCGTCCAACCGGGCGCCACCGTCCGGCCGCGCCCCGTCCGGCCGGGCGCCATCGGCCCGCGTCCCATCCGGCCGGGCGCCACCAGCCCGCGTCCCGTCCGGCCGAGCGCCGTCCGCCCGTGTCCCATCCGAAGCCCCGTCCGGCCGGGCATCGTCCCGCCGCTCCGTCATGACGCCGCCTCCACAAGCCGTACCAGCAGGTAGCCGTGCTCCTCGACCTCGACGCGACGGCCAGAGGGGACCACGGTGGTCGAGGTGCCCTCGTCGACCAGGGCGGGTCCGTCGAACGTGTCGCCGGGCTCCAGCAGCGCGCGGTCGTAGACGGCGAACGACGCCGTGGCGCGGGTGCCGAAGTCGTAGGCGTCCCTGCGGGCGAGCAGCGCCCGGCTCGGGTCGCCGTCGCCCGGCGGGCGTACCACCAGCTCGGGCCGGTCGGTGCGGCCGACGCCGCGCACCCGCAGGTTGAGGATCTGCACCCGGTTGTCCATGGCGTGCCCGTACCGCGCCGCGTGGGTCTCCTCGAACGCCCGCCTGATCGCGTCGCGGTCGAGGTCGCGGCCCGCGGTGACGATGAGCGAGTGCTCCTGGCCCAGGTAGCGCAGCTCGAACTGGCGCTCAAGGACCATGCGTTCCGCCGGGACCCGCTGCGCCTCCAGGGAGGCGACCGCCTCGGCCTCGACGCCCTTGAACACCGTCTCCAGCGCGTCGAGGTCGGCGTCGTCCAGGGTGGCCATCACCGTACGGGAGAAGTCGTCGACGATGTCGGCGCTGAGCATGCCCCAGGCGGAGAAGCCCGACGGCGCGAACGGCACGATGACCTCGCCGATGCCCATCTCCGCCGCGAGCAGCGGGGCGAGCAGCGGCCCGGCCCCGCCGAACGCGAGCAGCGAGAACCCGCGGGGGTCGTGCCCCCGTTCGACCGTGATCTGCCGGACCGCGCCGACGGTCCTGGCCAGCAGCACGTCGAAGACGCCCGCCGCCGCGGCCTCCGGGCTGAGCCCGAGGGGACCGGCCACCTGCTCGTCGAGCGCCGCGCGGGCGGCGTCGGCCCGCAGCTCCATGGTCCCGGACAGGAAACGGTCCGGGTCCACGTAGCCGAGGACGACCGCCGCGTCCGTGACGGTGGGGCGGGTGCCGCCCCGGCCGTAACACACCGGGCCGGGGTCGGCACCCGCACTCTGCGGCCCCACCTTCAGCAATCCCCGCTCCAGCCACGCGATCGAGCCCCCTCCGGCGCCGATCGTGCGGATGTCGTAGGTGGGGATCAGCAGCGGGAAGTGCTCCAGCTGCGCCTCGTAGGCGGCCACCGGGGACCCGTGCTCGATCACGCACGCGTCCAGCGAGGTACCGCCGATGTCGAAGGTCAGAAGGTCCCGGCGACCGAGGGCGGCGGCGATGTGCGCCGCGCCCACGATGCCGCCCGCCGGGCCCGACAGCACGGTGTGCGTCGGGGAGGTCTTGGCCACGGCCGACGTCATGGAACCGCCGCCGGACCGCATGATCAGGAATCGCCCGCCGAACCCGCGTTCGGCCAGCCCGCGCTCCAGCCGGTCCACGTACCTCTCGAAGATCGGCCGGATGTAGGCGTCGAGGACGGTCGTGCTGGTCCGCTCGTACTCGCGGTACTCCCTGACGATGTCGGTGGAGATCGAGACCGTCACCTCCGGGTACGCCGCGCGGATGATCCGGGCGGCCTCGCGTTCGTGGGAGGGGTCGAGGAAGGAGTGCAGGAAGCAGACGGCGATCGACACCACGCCCCGCTCCTCGACCAGGACGCGGGCGGCCTCCCTGACCCCGGCGGCGTCGAGCTCCTCGACCACCCGGCCCCGGTGGTCGAGCCGCCCCCGCACCCCGGCGGTGTGGCGTCGCAGCACGAGGCTCTCCGGCCGCTCGTACTGGAAGTCGTACATGTGGTCGGCGGGCACGTTGCCCCTGCCGATCAGGAAGATGTCGCGGAAGCCGTCGTTGGTGACGATCCCGGTGGGCTCGCCGCGCCGCTCCAGGACGGCGTTGAGGCCGAGGGTGGTGCCGTGGATGAACAGCTCCACCCGCGACAGGTCGGTGCCGAGCGCGGTGACCGCGTCGAGCACGCCCTCCCAGGGGCGGGCCGGGGTGGTCGAGGCCTTCCTGAAGCGCACCTCGTGGGTGCGTGTGTCCAGCTCCATCGCGTCGACGAAGGTGCCGCCGATGTCGACGGCCAGCCGGAGGTGCTTGGGGTCGGGCATTGCGGATGTCACCTTTCGATCAGCGCGGGGATCTCGGCGGCGCGGCGGCAGGCGACCAGGCTCGCGTCGTACGGGCGGAGTTCCTGCTCCCGTTCCCCGCACTCGACGGTCGCGAAGGGACAGCGCGGCGCGAGGGCGCAGCCCGCGGCGGCGTCCGCCTCCTCGAGGTCCCTGGTCAGCTCGACCCGGGGGCCGCGGTATCCGGTGCCGAGACTGGGCGCGCTGGACAGCAGCGCCCGGGTGTAGGGGTGCAGGGGGTTGCCGAAGACCTCCTCCACCGGCCCCTCCTCGACGATCCGTCCCAGGTAGAGGACGACGACGCGGTCGCAGAACCCCCGGACGGTGGCCAGGTCGTGGGAGATGAAGACCGTGCCGCGCGAGCGGTCGCCGCTCACCTCGGCGATCACCTTCAGGATCTGCGCCTGTACGGTGACGTCGAGCGCCGAGGTCGGCTCGTCGAAGACGATCAGGTCGGGGTCGCCGACGAGCGCGCGGGCGATGCCGACGCGCTGCGCCTGGCCGCCGGACAGCTCGTGCGGGCGCCGCCCGAGGATCGACGGGTCCAGCTCCATGCGTTCCAGAACCCGGGCGACGCGCGACGCGCGCTCGGCGGCGGGCACCCCGGCGGCGCGCAGCGGCTCGCCGATCGCGTCCGCCACGGTCCGCCGGGGGCTGAGCGACCCGACGGGGTCCTGGAAGACGAGCTGGGCCCGGGTACGCAGGCGGCGCGACTCCCGGCCGCGCGGCCCGGCCAGCACCCGCCCGGCCACCTCGACCCTTCCCCGGGAGGGCGCCACCAGCCCGAGTATCAGCCTGGCCAGCGTGCTCTTGCCGCAGCCGCTCTCCCCGACGACGCCGAGGGTCTCGCCCGCGGCGACGCTGAGGCTGACCCCGCGCAGGGCGTGGTGGCCCCCGCCGCCGAAGCGTGCCCGGTAGACGACGTGCGCGTCCTCGACGCGCAACACCTCCTCGCCCGTCGTACGAGCAGACGGCTCCGCGAGGTCGGGGACACCGGTGAGGGGCCCGGAGCGGGGGTGGAAGCAGGCGGCGCTCCAGTCGGAGGCCAGGTCCCCGGCGCGCGGGAGCTCCGTCGTACACAGCTCCGTCGCGTGCGCGCAGCGCGGCGCGAACGGGCAGGAGGACGGCGCCTCCGCGAGCAGCGGCATCGCGCCGGGGGTGGCGGTCACCGGGCGCCCGTCGATGTCGGGCACCGAGCGCAGCAGCGCCCGCGTGTACGGGTGGGCGGGCTCGTCGAGCACCTGAGGCCCGGGACCGCTCTCCACCACCGTCCCGGCGTAGAGCACCACGACGCGGTCGCAGATCTCCGCGATGGAGGCGAGGTCGTGGGAGATCAGCAGGACGCCGCGCCGCTCGGCGTTCGCGGCGAGCCGGAAGCGGTTGAGAATCTCCCGGGTGAGGGTCACGTCCAGCCCGGTGGTGGGCTCGTCGGCGATCAGCAGGCCGGGGGCGCACCCGGTGGCCAGCGAGATCATGACGCGCTGCGCCATGCCGCCGGAGAGCTCGTGCGGGTAGGCGTCCAGGCGGCGCCTCGGGCTGCGGATGCCGACCGACTCGAACAGCTCGGCGGCGACCTCCCTGGCGGGGGCGGGGGCCAGGTCCCGGTGGGTGACGAGCCGGTCGACGAGCTGGCGGCCGACGGTCCTGGTGGGGCTGAGCGCGCCGCGCGGGTTCTGGAAGCAGATCGCGGCGCCGTGCCCCCGGAAGGACTCCAGCTCGGCGGCCCCCATCGTCAGCACGTCGGCGCCCTCGAACAGGACCCGCCCGGTCGTACGGGAGCCGCCGGGCAGCAGGCCCACGATCGAGCGGGCCACCATGCTCTTGCCGCCGCCGCTCTCACCGACCAGGCCGACCACCTCGCCGGGCTCGACGCTCAGGTTCACCCCGCTCAGCGCGGCGACCCGGCGCCCGGGGCGGTGGATCACCACGGAGAGGTCCTCGATCGACAGGAGGGTCATCGTCCGTCACCTCCTCGTGGAGTCGGCGCGTTCCTGCAGGCCCTCACCGAGGAGGCTGAAGCCCAGGACGCAGATCAGAAGGAAGAGTCCGGGGGGTACCGAGGTCCACCACCGTCCGGCGACGACGTCACCGGTGCCGAGGCTGATCATGGCTCCCCACTCGGCGGTGGGCACCGGCACGCCGAGCCCGAGGAAGGACAGCCCGGCCAGCGTGAGCATCGCCCAGCCGCAGTTCAGCGGGGCGATGACGCGCACCGGCGTCAGGCTGTTGGGCAGGACGTGCCGCCAGAGCACCCCCCAGAAGGAGGAGCCGGAGGTGCGGGACGCCTCCACGAAGGGCAGGTCCCTGATGGAACGCACCTCGGCCCGCACCAGCCGGGCGTACGCGGGCGCGTTCACCAGCGCGATCACCGCGACCAGGTTCGCGGTCCCGCCGCCGAGCAGCGCGGCCACCGCGAGGGCCAGGATGAAGGTGGGGAACGCCTGGAATACGTCGAGCACCCGCATCAGCACGTCGTCCGGCCAGCCGCCCCGGTATCCGGCGACCAGGCCGACGAGGCTGCCCGCGACCACGGCCAGGGCGACCGCGACGACCGCGATGCCGACGTCGAGCCTGGCGGCGTGCAGGACCCTGCTCCACACGTCCATGCCGTTGAGGTCGGTGCCGAGCGGGTGGGCGCCGCCCGGCGGGGCGAGGGAGGCGAGGGGGTCGATCTCCTCGGGGCCCCACGCGCTCAGCAGCGGCGCGAACACGACCGCCACGGCGACCAGTGCCAGGACGACGGAACCCGCCGTGATCAGTGACGACGCGAACCGGCGGTCCCCACCGGGCTCCCGTACGCGCGCCGCCTTCCGGGCACGCGCGGGCTTCGGGGCACGCCCGGAGCCGGGCGTGGGGGCGCGTTCGGGGGCGTGTTCGGCGTCGGGCATCAGATCCTCACTCTCGGGTCGAGGACCGCGTGCACGACGTCGGCGATGAGGAACACCACCACGTAGAACAGCGCGATCACGAGCACCGACGCCTGCACCACCGGGTAGTCCCGGTAGAGCAGGCCGCGCAGCGCCCACTGCCCGAAGCCCTGCCAGGAGAAGACGTACTCCACGAGGACGGTCGAGCCGATGGAGAAGCCGAACACCAGGGCCGCCAGCGCGGGGAGCCGCACCAGCGCGGCCCGTACCAGGTAGCCGTGGAGCAGCAGCCGGTTCCCGAGCCCGTGCGCGGCGGCGGCCTCGTACGCCTCGGAGGCCAGTACCTCCAGCGCGGAGGCCCGGACGCTGCGCAGCAGCGGCGCGACGATGACGATGACGAGCGTGGCCACCGGCAGCACGAGGTGCTCCAGCGCGGAGACGAACGCGGGGCCGTTGGCCGTCAGCGCCGCGTCGAGCAGGTCGGCGCCGGTGATCAGGCTGAGGTCGGTGTCGGGGTCCACCCGGCCGCTGGGCGCCGGGAACCAGCCCAGGACGCTGTAGCCGACGAGGACCAGCACCAGGCCGAGCCAGAACTCCGGCACCGAGTTGCCGACGAGCGCCGCGACGCGGACGGTGTGGTCGCCGAACCTGCCCGCGTTCCGCGCCGACCAGATGCCGAGCACCGTGGCCAGCACCAGCGCCACGGCCAGCGCGATCACCACGAGTTCCATGGTCGGCCCGACGCGCACGGCCATCTCCGAGCCCACGGAGGCACCACTCTGGATGGAGGTGCCGAAGTCACCGGTGAACAACCCCCCGACGTAGTCGAGGAACTGCCGCCACAGGGGCTGGTCCAGCCCGAACCTGGCCCGCGCGGCGGCGGCGTCGGCCTCCGTGGCGTTGGGGCCGAGGATCGTACGGATCGGGTCGCCCGGCAGGACCCTGACGAGGAGGAAGGTCAGGACGACCACCCCGAGGAGCACCGGGACGAGCTGGAGCAGCCGTCTGAGGAGGAACCGGAGGATGCGCATGGGTTACTTGGCGACGCTCAGGTAGCGCAGCCGGGCCAGACCGTCCATCGGCTGGACCCACCCGGCCACCTCTTCCCTGACGGGAAGGTTGAAGTTGGGCTGGCAGACGACGACCCACGGCACGTCCCCGGCCAGGATCTCCTGCACGCGCAGCCAGAGCTTGGCGCGCTCGGCCTCGTCGACGACGGTGTGGGAGTCCTCGAAGATCTTCTCGATCTCGTCGTTGACGTAGTTGGAGTAGTTGAGGTTGGCGCCCTTGGTGAAGCTGGTCCCGAGCATGTACTCCACGTCGTTGACCCAGAGCTGGCCCACGGTGATCTGCAGCGGGATGTTCTTCTTCCCCCTGCGCTCGGCGAGCGTGGCGGGGTCGAGCGGGGTGAGCTTCAGCTCGATGCCCGCCTTCCTGGCCTCGCTCTGCACGAGGACGGCGATCTGCTGCTGCTCCTCGCTGTCGGTCTGGAAGACCAGCTCGGAGGTGACCGAGGTCTTGCCCGCCCCGGTCAGCGTCTCCTTGGCCTTCGCGACGTCGTAGGCGTAGGGGTAGCCGGTCTCGGAGTAGCCGGGCATGTCCAGCGGTACGACACTCTTGGCGGGCCGCGCGTCGCCGCCGTAGACGTTGGCGATGATCTGCTCGTACGGGACGGCGTGGGCGAGCGCCCTGCGGACCGCGGGGTCGTCGAAGGGCGCGGTGGTCACCGACATCTGGATGGCGACCTGGTTGTTGCTCGGCGCGGAGATGACCTTGATGCCCGGGGTGGTCTTGAGGTCCTTGATGTCGCGCTGGCCGATCCCGAAGGCGATGTCGATGTCGCCGTTCTGCAGCTGGAGGCGCTGGTTGGAGGGGGCGGGCACCACGGTGAGCCTGATCTCGGAGCTCTTGGCGCCGTCGGGGCCCGGGTAGCCGGTGTTCGCGGTGAGCACGATCTCCTGGCCCTGGACCGCCTTCTCCACGTTGAAGTAGCCGCCGGTCGGGGGGTTCTTGGCGAACCACTCCTTGGCCCAGGGGTCGTCGGCGGTGGCGTGCTTCTTGGCCTCCTCGGAGTCGAAGACGTACAGCGAGATGGCCTGGATCTGCCGGGTGAGGGCGCTGGGGAACGCCTGGGTGAACGTCACGGTGTAGTCGTCGACCACCTTGACCTGGTCGGCCTCGGTGAGCCCGATCAGCCGGTAGATCCCGGCGACGTTGGCCTTCGCGGCGAAGGCGCGGTCCTTGGACCACTTGACGTCCTTGGCGGTCATCTCGTTGCCGCTGGCGAACTTGACGCCCTTGCGCAGCTTGAGGGTCCAGACCTTGTTGTCGGCGTCGGGCTCGAAGGACTCGGCGAAGGTCGGGGCGACGGCCTCGGTGTCGAGGATCTGGCCGCCGCCGACCGAGGTGACCCCGTAGTCGACCATGTAGGGGAAGACGTTCTTGTAGAGCATCAGCGCGGTCAGGTCGAATCCGACGAAGTCCTGGTCCCAGCTGCTCAGGTAGCTGCCCACCGCGACCCGCAGCGTCGAGGCGGCGGGGGCGGCGCTCCCGCCGGGAGCGGCACTCGCCGCGGGGGTGCCGGAGCCGCCCGCCTTGGTACCCGCGGCGCACCCGGTCGCGAAGAGGAGGGCGACCCCACCCCCGAGCTGCAGGATCGAGCGACGGGACAGCGCGGGGGATCCCGGACCGTGGGGGTGAGAGAAACCGGGCATCGCAGTCCTCCAGGGGCCATGAGGGATAGGCCGCGAGGTGGGCGGATCGCTCCACTGACGGCCCACCCGACCTACATGTGCCGTTTGTTCTATCAGACCTGAGTTTGGTGAACAAGAGAGTGGTGCTTGTTCACAGATGAACCCCATGCTCAGACAGGTAACAGGGCAGCATAAAGATCATGTTCAGTCGTCATGTTCACTGAATTTCACACGACCGACGCCCGGATGTGACCAGCGCTTCCTACCCTGTCGGCAGGAACGGCACACCGGGGTCCGCCACCGGGGAAACGGCCGCCGGGCCCGTCGTGCACGGACGGGCAAACATCGTGCACTGGCGGGCAATGTCACCGCGTGCCCGTCTGCCATAGTTCTCGGCACGGGGCACCACGTGCCGGCTCGGCGGAAGAGGGATCCACCGGCCAGGCGGAAGAGGAAACGGAAGGTGAGGGGCAACGGGGAGAAGCACCTTCCGAAGGCCGTACGCCGGTGCGACTCCGCCCGGGAGGGGTGGGCGAGAGCGGGGACCGGTCTCCGGTCACCGGGCCGTGCGAGCTCTCCGGCACCGGATTCATGGGGCGAATCGAGACGGTGACCGGTGTTCGACGGCGAGAACCGACGGGAAACGGCGAGAGACAACCGCGCGGGGGGGAAGAGCCGTGCGGGCGGGGAAGGGCCGCGCGGCGGAGGGCGGTGACGGTTCCGGCCCGAGGGAGGACGGGGCGGAACCGTCACCGACCTAGACGGGACGAGACGGACCTAGACAAAACGGGGCAAGGCTAAGCAGGACGAGCCGAAAAAGGCGAACCTAGACGAAACGGGGCAGGCCGAGACGGGGGCAAGGCTAAGCAGGACTGGGCCGACCACGGCGAACCAGGGCAAAGCACGGCGGGACGGGGCGGGCCAAGACGGGACGGGGCGCCGCGGGCGTCGACGGGGCAGGTAAGTCAACGGGGGCAAGGAAACGGTGAACAGGGGATCTCATGATCCGTTGCGATCGCGCGGTCCGGGACCGAGCGATCTCCGCGGCTCATGAGGAAAACCGCGTCCACCCCCGGTCCGCCGCTCTCCGCGCGCCGGACCGGATCCGCTCCGTCCCGCGACGGGCCACGGCATCCCCGATCCAGGATTACGACGCTCAGGACGGGCAGCACCTATCGGGGCGGGCACGGCTCCCACCGGATCCGGCGTCTCGCCCCACAGTGCCGCCGAAACCTCGGCGGCACCGCCTGCGGGAGTGAGCCGATGTCCTCCGTACCTGTGCTGCTCGTCCTGACCGCCACCGCCGTGATCGCGGTGCTGGCCTGCGCGCTCGCCCTGGTGGCCGGGTCCGCCTGGCCCCTCTCCCTGCTCAGCGGCGTCGTGGCGGGCGCGGCCACCGTCAGCGTGCTCTCCCGCCTGCTGGACGGCAGCCACCGGATCCGTCCGTAGACCGGAGGATCCACCGGTGAGAGTCCGGCGGGTCAGAAGCCGCGCGCCAGGTGGTAGTAGGCCTGGTTCCAGCGGATCTCCTTGGCGAACTGGCGGGGAGTGGTGTCCGCGTCGATGACCAGCAGCTCGACGCCGAGCATGTCGGAGAGGTCGGTGAGCTCCTCGGTGGTGAGGGCGGACGACAGGACGGTGTGGTGCGGGCCTCCGGCGGTCAGCCACGCCTCGGCCGAGGTGCTCAGGTCCGGGCGGGGCCTCCACACCGCGCGGGCGACGGGCAGGCTGGGCAGCGGCTCGGCGGGGGCGACCACGTCGATCTCGTTGGCCACCATCCTGAACCGGTCCCCCATGTCGGACAGGCCGATCACCACGGCGGGTCCCGGCTCCGCGTCGAAGACCAGCCGGACCGGGTCCTCGCGCCCGCCGATGCTCAGCGGGTGGATCTCGCACGAGGGCACCCCGGCGGCGATCGTCGGGCAGACCTCCAGCATGTGCGCGCCCAGGATGACCTCCTGGCCCGGGGTCAGGTGGTAGGTGTAGTCCTCCATGAAGGAGGTGCCGCCCGCCAGCCCCGCCGACATCACCTTCAGGGTCCGTACCAGCACCGAGGTCTTCCAGTCGCCCTCGCCGCCGAAGCCGTAGCCGTCGGCCATCAGCCGCTGCACCGCGAGCCCCGGCAGCTGCCGCAGCCCGCCGAGGTCCTCGAAGTTGGTGGTGAACGCGCCGAAGCCCCCCTCGACGAGGAAGCGGCGCAACCCCAGCTCGACGCGGGCGGCGTAGCGCAGGGAGTCGTGACGCTCACCTCCGGTACGCAGCTCGGGGGCGACCTTGTAGGTGTCCTCGTACTCGGCGGTCAGGGTGTCCACGTCGGCGTCCGCCGCGGCGTCGACGGCGGCGACCAGGTCGTTGACGCCGTAGGTGTTGACCGAGACGCCGAAGCGCAGCTGCGCCTCCACCTTGTCGCCCTCGGTGACCGCCACGTCGCGCATGTTGTCGCCGAAGCGGGCCAGCCGCAGCGAGCCCATCTCCGCGCGCCCGGCCGCGGCCCGCGCCCACGCGCCGACGCGCGCCGTCACGGCCGGGTCGCTCACGTGCCCGGCGACGGTCTTGCGCGCCACGCCCAGCCGGGCCTGGACGTAGCCGAACTCGCGGTCGCCGTGCGCGGCCTGGTTGAGGTTCATGAAGTCCATGTCGATGGAACTCCACGGCAGCGCCACGTTCGCCTGGGTGTGCAGGTGCAGCAGCGGCGTGCGCAGCGCGTCCAGCCCGGCGATCCACATCTTGGCCGGGGAGAAGGTGTGCATCCAGGCGATCACCCCGACGCAGGCGGCCGAGGCGTTCGCCTCCAGGCAGACCCGGTGGATCGCCCCGGCGTCGGTCAGCACGGGCTTCCACACCACCCGGAACGCCAGCGCCTCGTCGAGCCGCCCGGCGATCTCCCGGGACTGCTCCGCCACCCGGGCCAGCGTGTCCTCGCCGTACAGGCCCTGGCTTCCGGTGAGGAACCAGATCTCACGCTCGTGGAGGGTCACCGCGGACTCCTTTGCCCGTAGACGTTCTGGTAGCGGTCGTACAAGCTGTCGATGTCGGGTCCCGCGATCGGCAGCGGCTCGCCCAGCTGGCGGGCCACGTGCACGGTACGGGCGACGTCCTCGCACATCACCGCGGCCTTGACGGCCGCGCGGGCGTCGGCGCCGATGGTGAAGACGCCGTGGTTGCGCATGAGGACCGCCGGGGAGCGGTGGCCGTCCAGGGTGGCGACGATCCCCTTGCCGATGTCGTCCCCGCCGATCAGCGCGAACGGCCCGGCCGGTATCTCCCCGCCGAACTCGTCCGCCATCGCCGTCAGCACGCACGGGATGGCCTCGCCCCGCGCCGCCCAGGCGGAGGCGTAGGTGGAGTGGGTGTGCACCACGCCGCCCACCTTCGGCATCGCCCGGTAGACGTATGCGTGCGCGGCGGTGTCGCTGGACGGCGACAGCTCGCCCTCGACCAGCTCACCGTCCAGGTCACACACCACGATCGACTCCGGCGTCAGCCTCTCGTACGTCACCCCGGACGGTTTGATGACGAACAGGTCCTCACCGGGGACCCGGCCGGAGACGTTGCCCGCGGTCCAGGCGACGAGGTTGTAGCGGACGAGTTCCTGGTGGAGCGCGGACACCGTCTCGCGCAGCCTCCTGACGACGGCGCTCATCCGGCCGCCGCCCTCTTCGCCTCGTTGCGCAGGGCCCGCAGGCCGTGCAGCGTCTCCCCGGCGGCGAAGTGGTCGTGCAGGCGGCGGTACTCGGCGTACAGCCGGTCGTAGGTGTCCGCGCGCCCGGCGTCGGGGACGTAGGCGGCCTCGGCGCGGCTGCCCATCGCGGCCGAGGCCGAGGTGATGTCGGGGTAGGCCCCGGCGGCGACCGCAGCGTGGACGGCCGCCCCCAGGGCGCACCCCTGCTCGGAGCCGATCACCGAGATCGGGCGGCGCAGTACGTCGGCGTAGACCTGCATCAGGAAGCGGTTCCTGATCAGGCCCCCCGCGGCGACGAACTCGGCCACGGGCACCCCGGAACACTCGAAGGTCTCCACGATCGTGCGGGTACCGAACGCGGTGGCCTCGATCAGCGCCCGGTAGGTGTCCTCGGGCCTCGTCGCGAGCGTCTGGCCGACGACCACGGCGGAGAGGTCGTGGTCGACCAGCACCGAGCGGTTGCCGTTGTGCCAGTCGAGCGCCACCAGGCCGTGCTGCCCGACCCGCTGCGCGGCGGCCAGCTCGGTGAGGAGCTCGTGCACGGTGAGCCCGCGCCGCTCCGCCTCGCGCTCGTAGGAGCCGGGCACCGAGGTCTCGACGAACCACCCGAAGATGTCGCCGACCCCCGACTGGCCCGCCTCGTACCCCCACAGGCCGGGCACGATGCCGTCGCGCACCACCCCGCACATGCCGGGCACCTCGGCCAGCGTGCCGGAGGACATGACGTGGCAGGTGGAGGTGCCCATGATGGCCACCATCTGGCCGGGCCGCACGGCGTCGGCGGCGGCGGCCGTGACGTGGGCGTCGACGTTGCCGACCGAGACCGCGATGCCCTCGGGCAGCCTCGTCCACCCGGCGGCGCGGGCGTCCAGCCGTCCGGCGAGGCCGCCCAGGGGGGACGGCTCCCCGCCGAGCTTGGCGGTGAAACCGGCGAAGGCGGGGTTGAGCTCGGCGAGGAACCCCTCTGAGGGGTAGCGGCCGTCCTGACGTACGGCCTTGTACCCGGCGGCGCACACGTTGCGCGTCTCCACGCCGGTGAGCTGCCAGACGATCCAGTCGGCGGCCTCGATCCAGCGTTCCGCGCGGCCGTAGACCTCCGGGTCCTCCTCCAGTGTTTGGAGGCCCTTGGCGAACGCCCACTCCGAGGAGATCTTCCCGCCGTACCGGGGCAGCCACGTCTCTCCCCTGCGGGCGGCGACGGCGTTGATCCGGTCGGCGTGCGGCTGCGCCGAGTGGTGCTTCCACAGTTTCGGCCACGCGTGCGGGCGGGAGGCGAACCCGTCGACCTCGCACAGCGGGGTGCCGTCTGCGGTGGCGGGCAGCACGGTGCAGGCGGTGAAGTCGGTCCCGAGGCCGATGACCTGGGACGGGGAGATCCCGGCCGCCGCCACCGCCTTGGGCACCGCCTGGCGCAACACCTCCCGCCAGTCCTCCGGCGACTGCAACGCCCAGTCCGGGCCCAGGCGCACGACGGTGTCCGGCAATCGGTCCTCGATCACCCCGTGGGCGTACTCGTGCACGGCGGTGCCCACCTCGGCGCCGTCGCCCACCCGTACCACCACGGCGCGGCCCGACAGCGTACCGAAGTCGACACCGACCACGTAGCGATCGTTGTTAGCGTTCACATTCTCTCCAGGACATCGGGACGGCGGGACCTCGGTTACGGGGGACTCCGGTACGGGCGACCGTGCCGGACCCGCGGGACTCAGGCGCGGCGGCGCGGGACGGGACGTCGCGGCCCCAAGCCCGGAACCGCGCTCGGACCCACGTGGAAAACGGTACGCGGATCTGGGCGCGGAGCCACGCCCCGGACCGCGGTCGGACCCACGCGCGAGACGGCACACGGGCCCAAGCACGGCCTCGTACGCGAACCCGGCCCCGGACCCCGGACAGCGGCCAGACCCACGCGCGAGACGGTACGCGGGCCTAGGCGCGGAACGGCGCGGTGCTGGACCTCGGCACGAACCTCGGCGGGACGACATGTCGCTCCTGAGACCATTCCGCTCCCGCCTCCATCTGCCTGAGCAGGACCTCGATGCTGTATTTCCCGACCGCCCCGAAGTCCTGCCTGATCGTGGTGAGAGGCGGAGTGAAGAACTCCGACTCGGGGATGTCGTCGAACCCTACGATGCTGATCTGCTCGGGCACCCGCACGCCCAGTTCGGCGAAGGCCCGCAGCACCCCGAGCGACATCTGGTCGTTGGCGACGAAGACCGCGGAGACGCCCGACGTCGCGGCCAGGCGCAGCCCGGCCTCGTAGCCGGAGCGCGGGCTCCAGTCGCCGGACAGCATCTCCGGGATCGGGCGACCGGCGGCGGTCAGCACCTCGTGCCAGCCCTCGATCCGCCCGTCGGCCTCCAGCCAGTCCGGCGGACCGGCGATGTGCCACACGGTCTCGTGGCCGAGGTCGAGCAGGTGCCGGGTGGCCAGGCGGGCGCCCTCGACCTGGTCGACGCTGACCACCGACACGTCGCCCGAGTGGCTGCCCTCGACGGCCACGACGGGGATGTCGACGGGCACTCCGGCCAGCGCGGGGGCGGCCGAACGCTGCGGCGCGACCACCACGATGCCGTCGACGGCCTGCTCGGCCAGGTAGCCGAGCGCGTCGCGCACGCCCGCGGTGTCGATGGTCTTGAGGCTGACCATGCTGACGAAGTAACCCGCCGCCCTGGCCGCCTGCTCGATGCCGTAGACCGTGCTCGCGGGCCCGTACAGGGTCGTGTCGAAGCTGACCACGCCGAGGGTGCGCGTGTGCCGCGTGACCAGGGCGCGGGCGACCATGTTGCGCCGGTAGCCGAGCTCGTGGATCGCCGCCAGCACCCGGTCGCGGGTCTCGGCGCGGACGTTGGGGTGGTCGTTGAGCACGCGCGAGACCGTCTGGTGCGACACACCGGCCCTCGTGGCGACGTCCGCCATCACCGGCGGACGGCGTTCGACACTCGGGTTCACTGGTCGGCTCCTTCTGGTGACGGCTTGGGACAGACTGTGAGCGCTAACAACACCTCACGTCAAGCATTCCCGACATTACATTCTGGTTACTCGAAGATCATCCGTTAACACCCACTTGACGTTACCGTCATGACGCCCTTAACTGGCGCATACCCCGTTGTTAGCGCTCACATCTCCTGCGAGAAGGTCTCCATGACGCGAGGAATCCTGACCGCCCGGGGGTTGACAGTCGGCCGACCCGGGCATTTGATAGCTCGTCACACAGCCGAACGGGTCACCGGGCGGCCTGACGCCACTGATGTGAGCGCTCACAAAGACGCACGCGACGACGTCCGCGAAGACGCTCACGTCCACAGACACACTCACGAACACGTCCACGAAGACGCTCACGGACACGTTCACGGACGTCGGAGCGGGAGCCGGGCCGGGTCCCGGCTCCCGCTCCGGTGTCACCGTGGGCGTCGTCCGGACGGGACGCGCCCCGGCGGCACGCCGGAAGCCGGGGCGCGCCGCCACGGCA
>NZ_JBSZKT010000063.1:0-24329 GCF_055690525.1 Streptosporangium sp. H13245
CCGGTGGCGCCGGGGGCCTGGGGACCCGGGCGGCGGGCGAGGGGCCGGGGGGGGGCGGCGGGGGGCCGGTGGGGGGGGGGGGCTGCCGGAGCGGCGGGTCGCTGTACGGCATGCGCCCCCTCGGCCTCGCCCTGAGGCCGTGGCCGTGAGTCCGATCGTGCTCACCGTGCATCTCGCCTCCCGTGTCGCGTCGTGCCTCCCCACCCTGGCAAAATCACCCACTGTATGCGGCCCATGACAGTACGGTCTTACCGATCTGTTATCAGCACCAGTCCGCAAAGACAAAGAAATGCGGTGAAAGACGGCCCTTACCCAGCTCTTCGATCTTTGCCGGGAGGCGGCGGCCCCCGCCCGGGGCGTCGGGCCCGCGCGACCCCGGCGCCCAGCTCGCGGCCCCGTACCGGAGGTCAGGACTCGCGGAGGCGGCGGGGGGAACGGCGCCTGGCGGGGGCGGCGAAGGCGCGCAGGAAGGTGCTCACGCCGTCGCGGACCGAGGCGGCGAGGTCGTCCGGGCTGACCGGACGGGTGCCCAGCGCCGACAGCGCGGGAAGGTTGCCCGCGACGAGCGCCATGAACTGACCGGCCGCGACCGCGGGATCGTCGATCTCCAGGTGACCCCGGTTGGCGAGACCGGCCAGGCGTCCGGCGAGGACGTTCAGCGAGGGAGCGCCGGCTCGGGCGACCACCTCGTCGTAGAGGTCGGGCAGGCGCGCGGCCTCGGCGTACAGCAGCCGCTGCAGCGCCCAGCCCTCCTCGCTGAGCTGGCACTCGACCATGAGGTGGCCGACCCGCTCCAGCTCACCGGCGAGGTCGGCGCCGTCGCCGGGGAGGGTGGCGAACGCGGCGATGATCCTGGCCGCCGACCGGTCGGCGCTGTCGCGCATGACCGTGCGGAACAGGGTCTCCTTGTCGTGGAAGTGGTTGTAGACGGTGGGCTTGGCGACCCCCGCGAGGCTCGCGATCGCGTCGATGTTCGCCTGGGCGTAGCCCTCCTGGGAGAAGACCTTGACGGCGGCGTCCAGGATCGCCGTCCGCTTGTCGATCCGTCCCCTGCCCGGCACCGCGCGTTCGATGGTGGTCACCGTTCGAGATTACCGCAGTCGTCGTCGTATCCGGCTTGCGAATCTGAACGCATGAGTTCAAACTAGTGGCCACTTGAGTAATGAATGGAGGGCCGTATGGCCACCGATGTCAACACCGGCGACTCCCCTGACCGGGTCTCCCCCGCGCGGGGGCTGGGCCTGGCGCTCGTCGCGATCGTCGGCTGCGAGTTCATGCTGCAGCTCGACGGCACCATCGTGACGGTCGCCCTGCCGGACCTGCGGGACGACCTCGGCCTGTCGGCGGCCACCCTGTCCTGGGTGGTGAACGCGTTCCTGCTGCCCTTCGGCGGCGTGCTCCTGCTGGGCGGCCGGCTCGGCGACCTGTTCGGCCACCGGACGGTCTTCCTGGCCGGTACGGGCCTGCTCGCGGCGGCCTCCCTGCTCGCCGGGCTCGCCCCCGGCACCGGCTGGCTGCTCGCGGGCCGGGCGCTGCAGGGGGTCGGCGCGGCCCTGGCCGGTCCCGCGGGACTCGCCTTACTGTCCATCACCTACGACGGCGAGCGGCGGCAGCGGGCGTTCGGCGTCTACTCCACGGTGACGGGCCTGGCCGCGGCGGCGGGGATGATCCTGGGCGGCGTGCTGACCTGGGCCGCGGACTGGCGCTGGACGCTGCTGGTCAACGTGCCCGTCGGGCTCGTCATCGTCGTGCTCGGCGCGCGGACGATCGCCACCCGGAGGCCCGCCGGGCGCGCGGGCACCCGCCCGGCCCTCGACCTGCCGGGGGCGCTGCTGTCGACGCTGGGGATGGCCGCGGTCGTCCACGGCTTCGTACGGGCCGCCGAGACGGGGTGGCGGGACACGGTCACGATCGCCTCCCTGGCCGGTGGGGCGCTGGCGCTGGCCGCGTTCGCGGTCCTGGAGTCGCGCGTCGCCTCGCCCGTCCTGCCCCCGCGGGTGCTCGCCCACCGGGCCAGGGCCGGGGCCTTCCTCTGCCTGGTGCTGCTCGCCTTCGTCCTGACCGGTTTCCTGTTCTTCCTCACCCAGTTCCTGCAGGGGGTAGCGGGCCTGGATCCGCTGCTCACGGGCCTGGCCTTCCTGCCGTTCGGGCTGGCCCTGCTGGTGACGGCCAGGTCGGCGCCCACGCTGATCGCCAGGGCCGGTGGCCCGAGGAACCTGGCCGTCGCCGGGCCCGCGCTCATCGTCGTCGCGACGCTGTGGCTGAGCGGGGCGGACGCGGACAGCGGGTACGTCACGGCGTTCCTCGGCCCGTTGGTGATCATGGGTGTGGGGGCCGGGGCGGCGATCGTCCCGTTCAACATCATCGTCATGTCCGAGACCCCGGCCGAGGACGCGGGGATCACCTCGGGCGTGTTACAGGCGTCGCTGGCCCTGGGCGGCTCGCTCGGACCGGCCGTGCTGCTGACCGCGTTCGCCGGTGGGGAGGACGTCGCCGCCGGGGTGTCGCGGGCCCTCGTCGCCTCCGCCGTCGTCGCCGGGCTGGCGAGCATCGTCGGCCTCGCGGCCTGGTTCCTTCCCTCTCGCGCCAAAACCACGAATTAAAAATGAACGCATGAGTTCAATTTCGAGGCACCGTCAGGCCGGCCGCGCTGAGAACGGCCCCTCCCTCTGGGCACCCCCACGAACGGAGAACACCCCCATGACAGACCTGTCCGGCCTGCGCCTGTCGGTGCTCGACACCGTGCCCGTCTGGCGCGGCTCGTCGGCGGCCCGGTCGCTGCGGGACTCGGTCGACCTCGCCAGGCGGGCGGAGCAGCTCGGGTACACCCGCTACTGGGTCGCCGAGCACCACAACACGCCGTGCCTGGCCACGTCGGTCCCGCCCGTGCTGATCGCGCGGATCGCCTCCGCCACCACCACGATCCGGGTCGGCTCCGGCGGGGTGCTGCTGCCCAACCACGCGCCGCTGACGGTGGCCGAGCAGTTCGGCACGCTGGAGGTGTTCCACCCCGGCCGCGTCGACCTCGGCGTCGGCCGGGCCTCGGGCACCGACCCGGCCGCCGCCCACCTGCTGCGTCGGGGCCTGCCGCCCGCCGAGGAGGACTTCCCCCGCCTGCTCGACGAGCTGCTGGGCTACCTGACGCCGCCGGAAAAGCCGGGAGAGCCTGAGGAATCGCCATCCGGCGTGCGCGCCGTCCCCCGGGCGGACACCCGGACACCCGTGTACCTGCTGGGCACGAGCACCTCCAGCGCCCGCTTCGCCGGATCGCTCGGCCTGCCGTACGCCTACGCGCACCAGATCAACCCCGCCGGTACGGTGGACGCGCTGGAGGCCTACCGCGACGCCTTCGAGCCGTCGGCGTGGCTGGAGCGCCCGTACACGATCGTCGCCCCCACGGTGATCGTCGCCGAGTCCGACGAGCGCGCCCGGTGGCTGGCGCGGGGCTTCGCGGCGGGCCAGCTCCTGATCCGCACCGAGGACCGCCACACCCTCTTCCCCACCGCCGAGGAGGCCGCGCGCCTCTCGTTCGCCCCCTCGGGCGAGCGGTTCATCCGCGAGCGCCTCGGCCCGCAGTTCGTCGGCGGTCCCGGCACCGTGCGCGACCGGCTCACCGAGCTGGTCAAGCGCAGCGGGGCCGACGAGCTGATGGCCCTGACCATGGTCTCCGACCACGAGGCGCGGGTGCGCTCCTACGAGCTGCTGGCCGAGCTGGCCCGCTCCTGAGCGGGGTCAGTGTTTGAGGGCGATCCCGCCGTACATGAGCTGCTGGCCCACGGTCAGCCTCCCCGGGACGGGTCCGTCGGGCCGCCACAGGGGCAGCGGGACGACGCCCGGTTCGAGCAGCTCGAAGCCGTCGAAGAACGCGGTGATCTCCTCCGGCGTCCGGAACCGGCCGGTGCCGAGCAGCGCGAGGTACTTCTGCTCGGCGTCACGCGACTCCTGGGTGGAGGCGCAGAAGTGGGTGACGAAGAGGTAGCTGCCCGAGGGGACGGCCGCCATGTAGGCCTCGACGATCCCCTGGGGGTCGTCGTCGTCGTGCAGGTGGTGCAGGACGCCGACGAGCATCACGCCCACCGGCCGGTCGAGGTCGATGAGCCGCTTGACGGCCGGGTCGGCGAGGATCGCCGCCGGGTCGCGCAGGTCGGAGGGGACGACCGCCGTACGGTCGTTCGCGGCCAGCAGCGCCCGTCCGTGGGCCAGCACCATCGGGTCGTTGTCGACGTAGACGACCCGCGACTCCGGGTTCGCGCCCTGCGCGACCTGGTGGGTGTTCTCCACCGTCGGCAGCCCCGAGCCGAGGTCGATGAACTGGGTGACGCCCTGTTCCGCCAGGAACCGCACCCCCCGGCCGAGGATCTCCCGGTTGTAGGTCGCCACGTCGTAGATCTCGGGGACGACCTTCACGATCTCGGCGACGAAGGCGCGGTCGACCTCGAAGTTGTCCTTGCCGTTGAGGACGACGTCGTAGGCCCTGGCGATGCTCGGCCGTGTGGTGTCGATGCCGCTGTTCCGCTCATCCCGCTTATCGGTCACAGGGATCCTTCCTCACGATCTCGGGGCAATCGGGATGATCATAAGGCTTTAATGGCTTATAGAGGCGGCTTTTCGACTATGACCGAGTCCTGACATCCGGACATCCTGAATCTGTCATGTGGCCCCTTTCCCGGACGTGACCCCGGGTGCCGTACGACCGGCCCGCCCCGGGGCGGGAAAGGCCGCCTCCGGTGATCGGAGGCGGCCTTCGGCCCGGCCGGGCGGCCCTGATGGATCAGGGGGTGACCGGGATGTTGGTCAGCCCGGAACCGGCGTTGGTGACGGTGTTGGAGGAGTACACGACGTTGGGATTGCCGCTGCACTTGGAGGTGGAGGTGATCCTGATGGCGTAGGCGCCCACACCGCCCAGGTCGGAGCGGTTCGACCGCCACACGTTGCCGCAGCCGTTGGCGAACGACGGGCTGGTCGACGGGTTGTGGGTCTCGTAGCCGTTGGCGAAGGTGCCGGGAGAGGAGAAGTTGCCGGTGTTGCCCTCGATCAGGTAGCCGATGCCCTTCGCGTCGATCCAGGAGTCGGCCGAGTTCTGGCCCGAGATCCCCCGGCCGTTGAAGGTGTTGCCCCGGATGACACCGTCGAAGGTGCCCTCCTTGATGTCGACGTGCTCGGCGGCGACGTTGGGGCCGATGACGTTGTTGAGGACCTTCACCCGGTCGCTGCGGTCGACCCCGCCGGAGTTGCCGTGGCAGGACCAGTTGGAGTTCGCCGAGCCGATGTAGACGGCCTCACCGTATCCGGCCTGCACCAGGCCGGTGTTGTCGATGCGGGAGTTCTGGATGACGCCGTCCGAGGAGGACCTGCGGAAGTGCACGGCCTCGTCGTCGGTGTGGTGGACGTAGACCTGGTCGATGGTCACGTGGTGGGAGTTGTCCAGGACGATCCCCTTCTTGGAGTCCTTGACCGTGAAGCCGGTCAGCTTCCAGTAGGGCGCCCCGTACAGCCACAGGCCGTAGCCGGAGTCCCACCCGTTGCCGGGGGCGGGGCAGGAGGGGGCCGTCCCCGACGGGCCGTCGTTGATCAGGACGGCACCGGCCGGCCCGGTCAGCGTGATCGGCGCGGACGCCGTACCGGCGCGCTGGGTGGCGAAGGCGCCGCGATACTCACCGGCCGCCAGGCGGATCGTCTGGCCCGGCTGGGCACCGGCCAGCGCGGAGACCAGCTGCGCGGAGGTGGAGACGTCCACCGTCGAGCCCCCGCCGCCGCTTCCGGTCTGGGCGGTGACGGCCGTACTGGCCGCCGAACGGTTGCCCGCCGCGTCACGGGCACGGACGGTGTAGGTGTAGGAGGTCGACGCCGTCAGACCGGTGTCGGTGTGAGTCGTCCCGGTCACCGTCGCCACCAGCGTGCCACCCCGGTAGACCTCGTAACCACTCACCCCGACGTTGTCGGTGGAGGCGTTCCAGGCCAGCGACACGCTGCTGGACGTCGTGCCCGTCGAGCGCGGGCCGCCGGGCACGCTGGGGGCGGTGGTGTCGCCTCCGCCTCCGGCCGGGGAGCCGTAGACCTCGAACTCGTGCAGGGAGTAGCCCCACACGGTGCCCCGCGCGGTGCCGTACACCCGCACGTGGCGGCCGGTCCCCGACACCGTCAGGTCGTCGATCGCGCCGTCTCCCGAACTCGTGGAGTAGACGCCGGTCCAGTCGGTGCCGTTGGGAGAGACCTCAATACGGTATGCCGAGCCGTAGGCCGCCTCCCAGTCCAGCCGCACCCGGGAGATCGTGTGCGAGCTCCCCAGGTCGACCTGGATCCACTGCGGGTCGACGCCCTCGGCCGAGGCCCACCGGCTCGTGGTGTCGCCGTCCACCGCCAGACCGGCCTCGAACCCGGCCCCCTCGATGGAGGAGGCCGTCGCGGGCCTGCCCTGGGACACCAGCGAGTCGGCCGACGTCCGGGACGAGCTGGATGCGATCGCGGCTGTCGGCAGTGACGCCGCCAGCGCTACCGCGAGTGCGAGGATCCTCGCACGTGCACTTCGTTTCACGAATGCTCCGATTCCTCCGGCGCGCTGTGGGCGCGCGGGTCGTACCGCGTGGCGCGGTCGGAATTTTCCTGCGGGCTTCCGGGTGGTTGGCGCGAGGGCGCGTCCGTCGGGGGACGCGCCCTCGCGCGTTCCGTGGGACTCCCCGATCAGAAGTCGTCGGCGGTGCGGATCCGGTCACGGATCCAGACGCCGGCCTCCTTCAACCTGCTCGTCCCCGCGTACGGGCCGTTCGGGCAGGTGCCCGGGGTGAAGACCGCGCCGGTACGGGAGTCGTCGGAGTAGTTCCAGTTCGTCCAGCTGATCTTCTTCTGTGCCATCAGGTCCAGGTACTGCTGGGACCTGCTGAAGTTGTTGCCGCCGTCGCCGGAGGCGGTCTGGGTGCCGAACTCGGTCACGAAGATCGGCAGGAGGTCGGCCGCCCGGGACAGCGTGTTCAGGTACTCGGTGCCGTGCGAGGCCGCGTAGAAGTGGAAGGTGTACATGATGTTCGTCCCGCTGACCGGGTTGGCGCGGATGGTGTCCGTCGCGTCGCCGTCGCCGGAGACGCCGAGCGAGGACCAGTCGGGGGTGCCGACCAGGACCGGGGCGTCGGGGTCGTTCTGGCGGATCACCGGGACGAGCTGGTTGGCGTAGTTGCGGATGACCGGCCAGGTGACGGACGAGCCGTTGGGCTCGTTGGCGATCTCGTAGATCACGTTCTTCTTGGCGTTGTGCCGCTGGGTGATCTCGGTGAAGAACGTCCTGGCCCGGCTGAGGTTGTAGTTCGGGTCACCGGGGGTGAGCATGTGCCAGTCCACCAGGGCGTACATGCCGCGCGCGGTGGCCATCTCGATCAGCTGGTGCACCCGGTCGGTGAACGCCCGGGGGTTGGTCTCGTAGCCGCCCTCCTGGATGTACATCGAGATCCGGAGGATGTCGGCCTTCCAGTCGGTCGCCAGGGCGTCGAGCGAGGCGTTGTTGAGGCACTGGTCGTACCACTGGATGCCGTGGGTGCTCATGCCGCGCAGCTGGATCTGCTTGCCGGCCTCGTTGCACAGCCGGTTGCCGCACACCCGGAGCTGGCCGTTGGCCGCGGCCGGGGTGCCGCCGCCGCCCCCGCCCGTGGTCTGGGCGGTGACGGCCGCGCTGGCCGCCGAACGGTTACCCGCCGCGTCACGGGCGCGGACGGTGTAGGTGTAGGAGGTCGACGCCGTCAGGCCCGTGTCGGTGTGGGTCGTCCCGGACGCCGTGGCCACCAGGGTGGTGCCCCGGTAGACCTCGTAGCCGGTCACGCCGACGTTGTCGGTGGAGGCGTTCCACGCCAGCGACACGCTGCTCGCGGTCGTGCCCGTCGAGCGCAGGTTGCCCGGGACGCTGGGGGCGGTGGTGTCGTCGCCGGGGCCGCCGCCGTTCGAGCGGCCGTAGACGTCGAACTCGTGCAGGGAGTAGCCCCAGGCGGTGCCCCGCGCGGTGCCGTAGACCCGCACGTACCTGGCGCTTCCCGACACCGTCAGGTCGTCGATCGTGCCGTCACCCGAAGTGGTGGAGTAGACGCTGGTCCAGTCGGTGCCGTTGGGAGAGACCTCAACACGGTAGGCCGAACCGTAGGCCGCCTCCCAGTCCAGCCGCACCCGGGAGATCGTGTACGACCCCTGGAGGTCGACCTGGATCCACTGCGGGTCGACGCCCTCGGCCGAGGCCCACCGGCTCGTGGTGTCGCCGTCCACCGCCAGACCGGCCTCGAACCCGGCCCCCTCGATGGAGGACGCCGTGGCGGGCTTGCCCCGGGAGATGATCTGGTCCTCGTTGCCTCCGCCGCCGCTTCCGGTCTGGGCGGTGACGGCCGCGCTCGCCGCCGAACGGTTACCCGCGGCGTCGCGGGCACGGACGGTGTAGGTGTAGGAGGTCGACGCCGTCAGGCCGGTGTCGGTGTGGGTCGTCCCGGTCACCGTCGCCACCAGGGTGCTACCCCGGTAGACCTCGTAGCCGGTCACCCCGACGTTGTCGGTGGAGGCGTTCCACGCCAGCGACACACTGTTCGCCGTCGTACCCGTCGAGCGCAGGTTGCCCGGGACGCTGGGGGCGGTGGTGTCGTCGCCGGGACCGCCCGGGCCGCCGCCGGGCGACTTGAGGAAGAGCGAGCCCGAGGCGTCCGTCCGCGTGGCGTTGACCCCGGAACCCGGGGCGGCGGTGTAGTTCACCGTCTCCCGGCTCGCCCAGTCGGGGATGGTGGCGCCGTTGACCGCGAGGTGCTGGAACTTCGACGGGTCCGACGCGGAGCTGCCGAACTGGTAGATGCGCTGCCGGTCGGCGTAGTACGGCTGGTAGGCGCCGCCCTGCGTGGTCTGCTTGGTGAGGTCGTTGTTGTAGAAGACGTTCTGCGGGCCGCTCGACCCCGACCACTTGGCCGCCTTCGGGCCCGCCGCCCACCAGATCGGCCACCAGGAGGAGTCGTCCGGCGTGCCGCCGCCCTCGTCGCCGCAGTTGGTACGGCAGTTCTTCGAGGCGTGCTGGAACGGCACGGCCACCTTGTTGTTCTCGAACAGGTTGCGCCGCTCCCAGCCGCCGTGGACGTTGAGGTCGGAGTCGAAGTCGTTGCCGACGACGACGTTGTTCGAGGCCGACCACTGGAACGTGAAGTGGCGCAGGTTCCGGCTGGTGTTGTAGGCGTACAGGGAGTCCCAGACGCGCGAGCCACGGAAGTAGCCGTTGCCGCCCTTGCCCTTGTTCCACGAGCCGTCGAAGGACGACTCCTGGACCTGGATGTTCTTCGCGCTCTCGGTGACCACGGCGTGCGAGCCGGTCATGTCGGTGCCGACCCGGCGGATCCAGCTGTTGGCCGCCCACTTCAGCACGATGCCGTGCAGGGCGTACTCGGGAGCCATGTTCCCGTAGTCGTGCACGGCGTCGGCCCGGTTCAGGTTGTAGGTGCCACCACCGAGCTTGGGCATGTTGGTCATGTCCTGGGTGATGGTCAGGTCCTCGATCCCGACCCCCTGGACGACCTTGAGCGGGGTGACCCGGCTGGGGTAGACCGTCCCGGCGATGGCCGCGGAGCCGTCGGAGGTGGAGTTGAGGGGGAGGTCGTACTCCAGCGGCTTGTCGATGGTGACGTTGCGGCCCGCGGTGTCGACCGCGGTGATCTGGAAGATCTGCTGCCGCATGTGCAGGTTCGTGTACTGCGAGGTGTCGGTGACCGTCTGCTGCTGGTAGAACTTGACGGTGTTGGCGGCGCCCACCCACAGGTGACCGCCGACCTTGAACCGGGTCATGTCGGCGCTGGTGGCCAGCCTGATCACGTTGGTTCCGATGGCCGAGGCCTCCCGCAGCGGGACACCGGTGGCCCAGTGCTGGTTGACGCTGCCCTCGAAGATGTCCTTGCGGTTGGCGGGCGCGGAGGCGTACTCGGCGGCGTACCTGCTCGCCACCTCCCTCGTCTGCACGCGGAGCAGGCCCCGGCCGGGCCACGTCCAGCCGCCCTTGCCCGAGCCGTGCGTCGCGCCGTCCTCGTCCCAGTCGCTCCCGTCGGGGGTGAGCGTGTCGTACCGGGTGTTGGCGTCCGGGCGGAAGGCGAGGATCGTCCTGCCCATGCCCGCGCCCTTCAGCACCAGGTAGTCGGCGTCCAGGCCGAGCTGCCTGGTGACGGTGATCCGTCCCTCGGGCAGGGTGATGGACGACAGCCGGGTGTAGCCCGCCACCGGGGTGCAGGCGGTCCGGATCTGGTCGATCGCGGCCTGGAGGCCGCCGGTGGCGTCGGAGCCGTCGGCCCGTACGCCGAACTGGGACGCGAGCTCGGCCGCGGTGATGTGGCAGGCCGCGTCGGGGCTGGCCTGGGCGGCCTCCGGCAGGGCCATGCCGCCTCGGTAGCCCGCCTTGCTCCAGTCGGGCAGCCCCGCGATGGGCGCGCGGCGGTTGGCGCTGGTCAGGTCGGGAATCGCGGCGGCAGCGGCAGCGGGGGCCGCGCCGGTCGCACGGGTCGCGGCGGTCGCGGCCTGGGAGCCCGTGCCGACCATCGCCGGTACGGCGATCGTGAGCACTGTCAAGGCTGCCGCCATCAGGGAGCGACGGCGTCTGGGACGATCTTGAGTGGGGGGTAGCGGGTGCACCTTACGTAACATCAGCACTCCTGGCGGAGGGGGTTGGGGGGTGCGGGCGAAAGCCCCGCGAATGGGCAGGGCACTTCCCCGGGCAGCTAATCGTTAGGAAGCTTTCCTAACTATGGCGGAGCGTAAATGGCCGCTCGCCGTTACACAAGAGGCAATCTTTCGGTAGGGCCGCGTTCCGCGTGGCCTGTTTCGCTGAGCTGTCGGCGGACGGCGGGCGATGGAATCGGGTCGCCCCGAAGGGGTCTCGGAAGTCGCGGGCAGGCTCACGCCGACAGGGCGCGCGACCATTCCGAGCTGCGGCGATGGCCGTACGGCGGGCATGCCGAGAGCGCGCGTCACCCGCGAGGGTGCCGGGTCCGCCCGGCGGGCGCGCCGGGGTGCGCGCCGCCCGCGAAGGGGTCGGGCCCGTCCGGCGGGCGCGTCACGCTGCGTGTCGCCCGCGGGGGTGTCAAGTCCGGCCGGTGGCCGGTTCACCGGCGCCGGACGGCCGGACGAACCGTCTCACGGCCGTTCGGCTACCGGTGCCTGTCATTCCGGTGTCACATGGTCGACCTTTCTCGTCTCGCGCGGCCGTCACCCGTCACGGACCTCGTTTCCGTCTCACCGCGTGAGACGTGGTCCGCTCCCGGAGTTCACGGCGCGACGGTGTTCGCCGTGTTCGTTGTGCTTGCGATATTCGAACACGCGGTTTGGCCGGTCCCGGGCCCGAGGGAGCGCAGGGTGCCGGTGATCGTGGCCAGACGGGATCGGGAGGCCAGGCCCGCGTGGTAGACGTGGATCTCATCGGCTCCGGCCGCCCGGTAGGCGGCCAGGGTCTCCGAGGTCAGGGTGGCGGGTGGGAGCGCCAGGACGGACGCCCCGAGGCGGGTGCCGGGGGCCGCCAGGGCGCGCAACCGCCGGAGACGGGCGACGCCCTCGGCGGGGTCGTCCCAGCAGTTGGCGACGAGGACGTCGGCGTCCGGGGCCTCGGAGACCTGGCTGAAGGCACCGGCGGCCCAGGGGTGCGGGTTGGCGTGCAGGGTGACCGGCAGACCGGCCGCCTCCAGCCGCAGCGCGCGCTGCAGCTCCCGGCCGAGGCCGCCGCGCAGCTCCCGGACGACGGGGGCGAGATCGCCGAGGGCGGCCTCGACCGAAGGAGAGGCCGTGTCGACCCCGGCCAGGACCCGCTCGCGGGTCCCCTCCGGGTAGCGCGGCGCGCAGACCTCGCAGAAGCACAGGGACAGGAGGTCGAGCTGGGCCGGGGTCCAGTCGGCGCCGTCGGTCTTCTCGTGCGTACCGGCGTGGCGGACGCCGAGCGGGCCGCAGGCTTCGAGGACGAACCCGTCGGGGGCGCCGAGTTCGGCGATCTCCCGGACCAGGGTCCGGCAGTAGTCGACGACGTCGGGCTGGGACGGGCACAGGGCGTAGGGGTAGCGGTCGCCGAAGGCGTTCCGGACGGCCAGGGACGGGTGGGCGGTTCCGAGGTGGGAGTTGTGGGTGACGATCGTCCAGGCCTGGACGGCGAGCCCCGCCGCGCGCAGCGCGTCAGCGGCCAGGACGAACGCGTCGGGGGCCGTCCAGGTGGGGGCGGCGGGGACGAGCCTGCCCCAGGCGCCCGTACGGACCGGGACGTAGAGGGCGGGCCTGGCCTCGACGAGCCGGTGGGCGGGGTGGAACGGGGTGGCCGCCCGCACCGAGTGGTACGAGGCGGCCAGCGCCACCGTGTCCGCGCCGAGCCCGGCGAGACGTTCGGGGGCGGAGGGGTCCCCGACGACGTCCCAGGGGTAGGCGTAGATCACCTTCGCGGTCACCAGCGGGGCCGTACCGGGGAGAAGTCCGGCTGGAACATGCGCATGTAGGAGGTGTCGTCTCGGTCGGTGAGCCCGCAGGTGAGGTACTGCTCGTGCATCGCGTCCAGGGCGTCGCGGTCGAGTTCTATCCCCAGTCCCGGCCCGGCGGGCACCGGGACCGCACCGTCGACGAACCGCAGCGCGCCCGGTTTGACGACGTCCTGCCCGGCCTGCCAGGGCGTGTGGGTGTCGCAGGCGTGGGCGAGGTTCGGCACGGCCGCGGCGAGGTGGGTCATCGCGGCGAGGCTGATCCCCAGGTGGGAGTTGGAGTGCATGGACAGCTGCAGGCCGAAGGTGGCGCAGAGCCGGGCGAGCTGCGTGCTGCGGACGAGCCCGCCCCAGTAGTGGTGGTCGGACAGCAGCACGCCGATGGCCCCGTCCCGGATGGCGGCCGGGAGGTGGTCGAAGGTGACGACGCACATGTTCGTGGCGAGCGGCATCGGGACGCGCGCCGCCACCTCGGCCATCCCGGCGAGCCCGAGCGTCGGGTCCTCCAGGTAGTCGATCGTCCCGGCCAGCTTGTGGCCGACGTCGATCGAGGTGGGCACCGACCACGCCCCGTTCGGGTCGACCCGCAGCGCGGCGCCGGGGAACGCCTCCCGCAGCGCGAGGACGGCGTCGATCTCCACGTCGGGCGGGAGGACACCGCCCTTGAGCTTGATCGACTGGAAGCCGTACTCCTCGACGAACATCCGCGCCTGCGCGACCAGGCCGTCGGCGTCGAGCGCCGCCCCGAACTCGTCGTCGGGCTCGCCGGGGTGCGCGGCCCACTTGTAGAACAGGTACGCGCTGTAGGGCACCCTGTCGCGGACGGGCCCGCCGAGCAGGTCGCAGACGGGACGGCCGAGGGCCTTGCCCCGGATGTCCAGGCAGGCGACCTCGAACGGGGAGAACACCCGGTCGAGGGTCTTCTCCCTGGTCGCGACACCGGTCAGGCCGTGCTTGTCGGTCACGACGTCGCCGCCGACGACCCGGCCGACCGCGTCGTAGAGGGCGTGGTGGTGGTGGACGTCGATTCCGATGAGCTGCCCGGCGGCGGCCTGGACCTTCGTGAGGTGGGCGAGGTCGCCGTAGGTCTCGCCCAGCCCGCTGAGGCCGTCGTCGGTGCGCACCTCGACGATCGTGCGCAGCGCCCAGGGCTGGTGCACCCCCGCGGCGTTCAGCAGCGGCGGGTCCCGGAACGCGACGGGCGTGACGCGGATCTCGCTGATCAGCATGGTCACGCCCCCACGATCCGCAGGCCGGTACCGATCAGCTCCTCAAGGAGGGCGACGTGCTCGGGCGCGGCGTCGACCAGGGGCGGCCTGACCGGGCCGACGTCCAGGCCCCGCAGCCGCACCCCGGCCTTGACCAGCGAGACGGCGTAGCCGGGGACGAGGTCGCGCAGCTCGACGAGCGGCCCGTAGAACTCCCGGAGCAGGTCCTCGACGAGCGTGTCGTCGCGGGCGGTGACGGCCTTGTGGAAGGCGAGCGCGATCTCGGGGGCGAAGCAGAACACGGCGCTGGAGTAGAGGTCGACCCCGAGGCCCCGGTAGGACAGGACGGTCATCTCGGCCGTGGGCAGGCCGTTGAAGAAGGTGAAGCCGGGCCGGTCGACCGCCAGGATGATCCGCTGGAGCAGATCCAGGTCGCCCAGGCCGTCCTTGAAGCCGACCACGTTGGGGATGGTGGCGAGCTCGGCGACGGAGCCGGGGGTGAACCGGGCGTTACCCCGCTGGTAGACGATGATCGGCAGGTCGGTGGAGGCTGCTACCTGCCGGACGTAGGCGACGAGCCCGGCCGGTGGCGCGCCGACCAGGTAGGGGGGAAGCAGCAGCAGCCCGTCGGCGTTCTGCGCGGTGGCCTGGGCGGCGAACTCGCGGGCGAGGGGCAGCGCGCCGCCGGTCCCGGCCACCACGGGGACCCGTCCGCCGGTCGCGTTCACGCTCTCGCGGACGATCCGGCCGTACTCGGCGGGGTCCAGGGCGTTGAACTCCCCGGTGCCGCACGCGGAGAACACCGCGCCGGCTCCCGCCGTGACCCCGTTCCCCACGTGTTCGGCCAGCGCCGGGAGGTTCGACTCGCCGTCGGGGCCGAAGGGGGTGACGGGAAAGAAGAGGACACCATCGAGATCCAAGATTTCAACCCTTCACAGCGCCGGCGACCAGTCCCGAGAGGAACGTGCGCTGGAACGCCAGATAGACGATCAGACTGGGCAACAGGGCGAGGAGCGCTCCGGCGAGCAGCGCGCCGGGCCCGACCAGCGGGTCGGAGCGCAGCGAGGCGAGTGCCACCGTGAGGGTGTAGTCGTCGGGGGTGCGGGCGACGATCAGGGGCAGGAGATACTGGTCCCAGATCATGTTGAAGCCGAAGATGACGATGACGCCGATGGCCGGCTTGCACAGCGGCAGGATGATCTGCCCGAAGATCCGCAGCTCGCTCGCGCCGTCGCAGCGGGCGGCCTCCTCCAGCTGGCGCGGGATCTCCTTCATGAACTCGCTGAGCACGAAAATGGAGAAGCCCCAGCCGCCGAGGGGGAGGATCACGCCGAGCAGGGTGCCGCGCAGGTCCAGGCCCAGGAGGGGCAGGTCCCCGATGACCAGCGACAGCGGGATCGCGATGACCTCCTCGGGGAGCATCATGGTCGACAGGATCGCCAGCAGTACGAGCGCCTGCCCGCGGAACCTCTTGCGCGCCAGGGCGTAGGCGGCGAACACGCTGACGCTCACCTGCAGCAGCAGCGCGCCGCCCGCGATCACGACGGAGTTGAAGAAGTACCGCCACAGGCCCTGGTCGGCGGCGACCCTGAAGTTCTCCAGGGTCGGATCGTGGGGGTAGAGGGACATCTTGCTGGGGTCGGCGGCGTTGTCGAACGCGCCGGCGAACACCGAGACGAGCGGCCCGCAGAAGACGACGAGGACGATCGCGTAGAGCAGGACGCGCAGGCCCGTGGCGACGGGGTTCTTCCTTCCCCAGCCCCAGCCGAGCGTGGTCTCGAACATCAGATCTCCTTTCGCCTGCGGTAGAGGGTGACGCAGACGGTCAGGGTGAGAATGACGAGGAACAGCAGGACCGAGGCGGCCGAGGCGAACCCGATGTCGCCGGACTGGAAGCCGAGGGTGTAGATGCGGGTCATGACGACGTCGGTGGAACCGGCCGGGCCGCCCGCGGTCAGCACGAACACCTCGGTGAAGATCCGCAGGCCGCGGATGCACGCGAGGGTGACGAGGATGGTGATGACCGGCCGCAGCGCGGGCAGGGTGACGAAGCGGATGCGCTGCCGCAGGCTCGCGCCGTCGAGGGCGGCCTGCTCGTAGAGCTGCCGGTCGATCCCGGCGAGACCCGCCAGGATGATCATCATGTCGTAGGGGGCGTGCTTCCAGATGCCGACGACGCTCACCCACCACAGCGCGGAGTCGGGGTCGTCCAGGAAGCCCTGCGGGTCGATCCCGAACCAGCCGAACACGCTGTTGAGCATGCCGTCCGCGGCGGGGAAGTAGAGCAGCCGCCAGACCTCGCCGACCACGGCGATCGCCGAGACGACGGGCAGGAACGCGGCCGAGCGGACGAACCACAGCGTGCGCGCCCTGCCCTCCAGCAGCAGGGCCAGGCAGAACCCGATGAGCATGGCGCCGCCGGTCTGCACCACCGCCAGGTAGAGGGTGTGGCCGATCGCCGCGCGGAAGCTCTCGTCGGTGAAGACCTGGCGGTAGTTGTCCAGGCCGATCCACTCGTCGCCCAGGAACGGCTGGACCTTGAAGAAGCTGAGCCAGACCCCCTTGGCCATCGGGATGTACTTGAAGTACAGGAAGATGATCAGCGCGGGGGCGAGGAAGAGCCAGGGCAGGAGCCAGGGACGGCCGGACCGGCGACGGCGTGGGGAGGCCCCCGGGCCTCTGGACGCGGCACGGGGGCGGGAGGTGGTCAGCGTCATCAGCCGGCCTTCTGCTTGGCCAGCTCGGTCTTGAACGAGCCTGCCAGCTTGGTGAGTTCGGCCTGGACGTCGGCGCCACAGTTGGCGAAGATCGAGTTGAGGGTCTCCGACGCCTGCTGGCGCAGCGGCGTCCAGTTCGGCACCTGCGGGAACAGCCGCCCGTTGTCCCGGTAGATCTCCTTGATCGTCGCCCACCGCTCGTCCTTGCGCTCGGCGACGACGTCGACGGTCGTGTTGACCGGGAGCCGGACCACCGGGTTCGGCTGGTTGGTGTTCATGCCGATCCGCTGGCCCTCGGCGCTGATGAGGAACTCGGCGAGCTGCTTCTGCTGCTGCTGCAGCTTCGAGCCCGCCATGAGGTAGATGTTCTCGCCCTCGCCCAGCACACCCTGTCCGCCGGGACCGGCCGGGGAGGGGATGACCTCGTACTTGTCCTTGCCGAGGCTCTTGTCGAAGCGGCCCATCATCCAGGGGCCGGTGAGGTAGACACCGGCCTTGCCGGTCTCGAAGAAGGGGTGGGCGTCGTCGGTGATGAGGGTGAGGGCGCCGGGGACCACGACCTTGTCCTCGCAGAACAGGTTCTGCATCCACTTCACCGCCTCGACCGACTTGGGCTGGTCGATGGCGGGGGTGAACCTGCCGCCGGACTCGGTGAGGAAGTCGCCGCCGCCCTGCCACAGGTAGGAGGAGGCCCACCAGGCGGTGTAGCCGCGTTCGGTGGAGGCGGGGACGA
Organism: Streptosporangium sp. H13245; assembly: GCF_055690525.1. NCBI lineage: Bacteria > Bacillati > Actinomycetota > Actinomycetes > Streptosporangiales > Streptosporangiaceae > Streptosporangium > Streptosporangium sp. H13245. The sequence continues at coordinate 17,096 of NZ_JBSZKT010000063.1, forward strand.
GCATGCCGTAGGTGTCGGCCTTGCCGTTGCCGTCCGGGTCGTCGTTCTGGAACGCCTTGGCGAGGGCGTCGAGCTCCTCCCAGGTCTTGGGAACGTCCTTGCCGAGCTTCTCGCGCCAGTCCTTGCGGATGAACGTGGCCACCGCCTGGGTGGAGAACGGGACGCCGTAGTACTTGCCGTCCGCGGCCTTGGCCTGGTTCCAGGCCCGGTCCAGGGTGTCGCCCGCGCCCGCGATGCCGGTGCGGTCGACCGGGGTGATCAGGCCCTGGGACAGGCCGGTGCCGAGCAGGCTGACGTCGTTGATGACGACGTCGGGCAGGTCCTTGGCGGCGGCGGCTTCCTGGATCTTGTTCTCGAAGTTCTCGTAGATCGGGACGTAGTTGACCTTCACCCCGGTCTTGGCGGTGTAGGCCGCGATGACCTTCTTGTAGACCTCCGCGGAGGCCGGCGTGGATCTGGTCCACAACTCCAGGCTGGTGGCCTCGGACTTCGACTCTGATCCGCACGCCGTGGTGGCGAACAGGAGCAGGGTGAGCCCGGCGATGATGCGTCGGGGGGCGGGCATCTACCACTCCATTCACATATGTAAATACCGGTTTAGGTTGTGAACAACGTGCCGCAACTGTAAGAATCGCTCACAACGCTGTCAATAGGCGTATGAAGCCGAACCGCTGAGGGGTGTGGGTTGTCAACAGGTGAGAATCCAGCCGAAAGACGTCCCGTAAAGTCGGCCGATCGGACGATCGGGTTGCTCGAGGCGCTGGCCCGGGCCGACCGGCCGGTCACACTCGCCGAGCTCCAACGGGATCTCAGCTATCCGAAGTCGAGCCTCTACATGCTGCTGCGGACCCTGGTCGGCAGAGGCTGGGTCGAGACCGACCGGCACGGCATGACGTACTCCATCGGGGTACGGGCCCTGCTGGTCGGCACCTCCTACCTGGACCGCGACCCCGTCGTCCGGGCGGCGACGGTGGTGCTGGAGCAGGTCCGCGCCGAGATCAACGAAACCGTCCACCTGGCCCGCCTCGACGGGTCGGACGTGGTGTACCTCGCCAGCCGGGAGTCCCTGCACCACCTGCGGTTCACTTCCCGCGTGGGCCGTCGGCAGCCCGCCTGGGCGACCGCGCTGGGCCGCGCGGTGCTGTCCATGCGCGACGACGGCGAGCGGCACATCCCCGAGGTCCTCGCACCGCTGACCAAGCACACCGTGACCAGCCGCCCGGACCTGCTGCGGGAGCTGGAGAACGCCCGGCTGCGCGGCTACGCGGACGAGAAGGAGCAGAACACCCCCGGCCTGGGCTGCGTCGCGGTGCCGCTCCCCTACACCTCGCCGGTGACCGACGCGATCAGCGCGTCCGTCCCGCTGGTACGGCTCGACGAGACACACCACGCGCAGATCGTGACGGTGCTCGGCGAGGCGGCCCGCCAGATCTCCCAGCTCTTCCGGCAGGAGGCACTCTGAGATGCGGATCCTTCTCACCGGCGCGGCCGGGGCGGTGGCGACCGCGCTCCGGCCACGGCTCGCCCGGCCCGGCCGGACGCTGCGGCTCGCCGACGTCGTACCGGTCGCGCCGATCGCGGCCGGTCAGGTCGGCTCGGTCGCGGCCGACTTGGAGGGCTCGGTCGCGGCCGATTTGGACGGCTCGGTCGCGGCCGACCTGGACGGTGAGGAGACGATCCTCGCCGACCTGACCGACGAGAGCGCGATGGCCGAGGCGATGAAGGGCGTCGAGGCGGTCGTCCACCTGGGCGGGCTGAGCCGCGAGCATCCGTGGGCGGACATCCTGCGCGTCAACGTCCACGGCACGCAGGTGCTCCTGGAGGCGGCCCGCCGGGAGAACGTCCGGCAGGTCGTGCTCGTCGGCAGCCACCACGCGGCCGGGTTCCACCCCCGCCCGGACGCCCCCGACGGCCTCTCCCCCAGGCCGGACACCTACTACGGCTTCAGCAAGGCCGCGATGGAGGCGCTCGGCCGTCTCTACCACGACCGCTTCGCGATGAACGTCGTGGCGATCCGGCTGGGCTCGTGCGCCGAACGGCCCCGCGACCTGCGGGCACTGTCGACCTGGCTGTCACACGACGACTGCGCCCGGCTGGTCGAGGCCTCCCTCACCGCCCGGGGCTTCCACCTCGTGTGGGGCGTCTCGGCGAACACCCGCCGCTGGTGGTCACTCGACGCGGCCCGCGCCCTCGGCTACACCCCTCGGGACGACGCCGAGCTCCACGCCCCGCGCCTGCTGGCCGAGTCCGGCGAGCCCGACCTCACCGACCCGGTCCACAACCTGGTGGGAGGCGCGTTCTGCGGCCGGGAACTCGGCGTCTTCTGGTGACGCCCGCCTCTCCACACCTCTGGAACGGCCGGGCCCGCGACCCGGTAGTACGGAAGAACGCACCGGCCGGTTTTCCCCCGGTGTGACAGGATCTGTTCCAGTGCTCGCGATCGGCGTGGCCGTCCGTCCCCGCCGTCGTGGCGCGCAACGATGGCAAGCCCCGAGTCGTCAGGATCCCCACGATGCTGAAAGCCGGTCGGTCCCAGGAGGAGACCCGCCAGCGCAACCTCGGCGCCCTGCTCCGGCACGTGCACCTGGGCGGCCCGCTCTCCCGTACGGAGCTGGCCGGCCGGATGGGCCTGAACCGCAGTACGATCATGGGGCTCACCGGCGAGCTCACCTCGGCGGGCCTGGTCCGCGAGGAGCTTCCCCGGGACACCCGCAGGGCGGGCCGGCCGTCGCTGGTGGTCCGCCCGGAGTCCGGCCGGGTCCACGTGATGGCCTTCGACGTCCGGGTGGACCGGCTGGTCGCGGCCAGGGTCGGGCTGGGCGGAACGGTCCTGGACCGCAGGGAGGCGGTACGGCCGCGCGCCGGGGCCGACCTCGACGACGTGGTCGGCACCCTCGCCGGGTTCGCCCGCGAGATGGACCGCGAGGCCCCCTCCGGCTCGGTGTGCGCCGGGGTCGGCGCTGCCTACTGCGGCATGATCAGGCCCGGTGACGGGATGGTGCGCTTCGGGCCGAACATGGGCTGGGTGGACCAGGCCTTCGGCACCGAACTCGGCCTCAGGCTGGGGCTCGGGCTCCCGGTGTCGGTGGGCAACGAGGCCCACCTGGGCGCGCTGGCCGAGCACGAACGCGGGGTGGGCGTCGGCTTCCAGAACCTGGTTTACCTGCACGGGGACGTCGGCGTGGGGGGCGGGATCATCGTCGGCGGCAAGCTGCTCGACGGCGACGGCGGGTACGGCTGCGAGCTCGGGCACATGATGGTGAACCCGTACAACGGGCGGCCCTGCGGGTGCGGCTCGCATGGCTGCCTGGAGGCGGAGGTCGGTGAGCAGGCCCTGATCGACGCCGCGGGCCGGTCCGCCGAGCTGTCCGGCCGCGAGGGCGCGCGGGCCGTGGTGGAGGCCGCCGGTCGCGGGGACGTCGCGGCCCAGGACGCGCTGCGCCGGATCGGCGACTGGCTCGGCATCGGGGTGGCGAACCTGATCAACCTCTTCAACCCCGGCCTGGTGATCTTCGGTGGGATGCTGCGCGGGGTCTACCGGGGCTCGGCGGCCCAGGTCCACGACCGGGTGGAGGCCAACGTGCTGATGATCTCCCGGGAGAGGGTGCGACTGCGTACCGCCGCCCTCGGGGACGACGCCACCCTGATCGGCGCGGCCGAGCTCGCCTTCTCCGGCCTCCTGGCCAACCCCCTGGAAGTGCTCGCCCAGGGTGTCGGCGGACCACACTGACGCCTTCCCCGATGAGTGAGCGGCCCGCGTCCTCGGCCGCACGGCGAACTCCGTGGCCGACCCAGCCCGTGGCCTGTCTCCCGGAGGGAAGTTCCGCTCACAGGTGCCGCAGCCGGTCGCGGAGGGTACGCGCGACCTGCGCCATGAGTGCCTCGGCTCCGGGCTGGCTGGTGGCCGGTACGCGGGACTCGGTGAGCACGACGACGCCGAAGACCTGGCCGTCGGCGTGCTCGACGACGCCGATCTCGTGGCGGAGGTTGAGAAGCGTCCCGGTCTTGGAGGACCACTTCGACGCGTCGGAGCTGAAGTCGGGTGCCAGCCGATGCCGTAGCACGTTGTCGGCCATGAGGGTCCGCACGCGCTCGCTGACGCCCGCGTCGATCCGGGACGGTGTCCACAGTGCCCGCAGGAGTTCCATGAGCGCTCGCGCGGATCCCGCGTTCGCGCGGGTCACGTCGAGGAGCGGGATGCGATGTCCCCGCCCGGCCGTACCCGCCTCGATGGCGAGGAAGTGGGCCAGATGGGCGTCTGTCGGGCCGAGGCGTTCCACCGGGGTCTCGGAGAGCTCCCGCATGGTGTGCCGCACCGCGATGCCCTGGAGCCCCAGCCCGTGCAGCAGCGCCGAGACCTCGGCGGGCGGGGTGAGGGCGAACAGCGTGTCCGCCGCCGTGCTGTCGCTCAGGGCGGTGCTGAGGTAGAGCAGGTCGTCGACGGCGACCCGGGCCGGGTGCCGGAACCTGCTCAGCCCGGTCGGCCCCGCGGTGGTGATCATGCCCGGTCGTACGGTGATCTGTGTGGAACCGTCGAGTTCGCCCCTCCGGATGCGTTCGAGGGTCGCGATGGCGAGCGGGATCTTGACGACCGAGGCGATCGGGAACTCCAGGTCCGGCTCGATGCCGATCTCCTCGCCGGAACGCAGGTCCCGGACCAGGAACGATCCGCTCAGCCCGCCGTCGTCGAGCGTGTGCCGGAGTTCGCGGATCAGGTTCTCGACGTTCACGGCGTCTCTCCGTCCTGGTCGTGCGCGCCCAGGCAGCGGGCGATGGCGTGCCACAGCCGGGTCCTGATGCGTTCCGCGTCGTCCCTGACGGCGGCGGCGACGCCGAACCCGCGGACGAGGTGGATCTCGCCGACGGGGCGCCAGTGCAGCCCCAGCTCCTCGGCCTGCTTGGGCGAGCACAGGAGGAGATCCGTCGAGCCGAGGACCTCGGCGGTGGCGGCGGCGAGCGTGGCGGAGACGGTGACCTGCGCGGGCTGGAGACCGACGGCGTCCCGGATCCGGAACATCCGGTCGCGGATGTGGGGGACGTCGTCCTCGGGCTGGATCCAGATCCGGCTCCTTCGCGACGACCGCGCGGCGCGGCCGACCCGGAGGGCCTCGACGTAGACGGTGTCCGCGATCTGGTCCGTGGCACCGGCGAGCCCGAGCCGTACCGACCAGGTCGCGTCGTCCGGCGGTACCGCCGTGAGGGCGGCGCGGGCCTCACGGGACCGGACGAGTTCCGTCCGCCCGGCCGGGGCGGCGGCATGCAGATCGAGGTAGACGTCGTTCCGGCGGGCCTCCGCGTCGAGCCGCGCCAGATCGCGCGTGGTGCAGATGTCGGGGACGGCGAGGCGAAGGGGGTTGAGCCTGGCCCGTTTCGCCTCGTCCTCCATGTCGTCCGCCAGGCGTACGAGACGCCTCGCCGACGGCAGCATGTCGCGGCCGAACTGCGTGAGCATCGCTCCGCGCGACGACCGGTCGAACAACCGCTCCCCCAGGTGCTTCTCCAGGGCGGCGATCCGGCGGCTCGCGACCGACTGCGGCACCCGCGTGACCGCCGCGCCCTCCGTGAAGCTTCCCCGCTCGCTCACGTTGACGAACGCTCTGCACGCTCCGAGGACGTCCATGACACGAGCGTATGCCATTTCAGCATGGAACCGACTGTTTCTGTCTTTGACGGCATCGAAGGACGGCGCGAGACTTCCCGTCGAATCCCGTTCACCGCTGGAAGGCATCGCATGCTCGCTCGCCCCGCCCGACGCACCACCCTCTCGGCGCTGGCCTCGCTCACGCTCATCCCCCTGGTCCCCCTGATTCCTCTGACAGGCGCCGCCCCGGCCGCCGCCTCGCCGGTGACCGCAGTCTCCAGGGAGCTGCGTACGCTGGAGGCGTCCTTCAAGGGCCGGATCGGCGCGTACGCCGTGGACACGGCCACCGGCAGGACGGTGACGTACCGGGCGGGCGAGCGTTTCCCGCTGCTGTCCACCTTCAAGGCGCCCCTCTGCGCGGGCGTGCTGCACAGGGCGCGCACCTCCGAGCCCGGCCTGATGAACAAGGTCGTCACGTGGACGGCCGCCGACGTGAAACCCGGCTCACCGGTCACCGAGAAGCACACGAACGGCGGGCTCACCGTCGCGCGGCTGTGCGAGGCGGCCATCACCCGGAGCGACAACACCGCGGCCAACATGCTGCTGCGGCAGATCGGCGGCCCCGCCGGGCTGACCCGGTACTTCCGGACGCTGAAGGACCCGATCTCCCGGCTGGACCGGTGGGAGAGCGAGCTCAACGGCTGGAGCCCCAAGGAAAAACGCGACACCACGACGCCCGCGTCCATGGGCCGCGACCTGCGCGCGGTCACGGTGGGGAACGCCCTCGACGCCAAGGACCGCAAGCGGCTGAACACCTGGCTGATCGCGAACACGACGGGGGACGAGCGCATCCGCGCGGGCCTGCCCAAGACCTGGACGATCGGTGACAAGACCGGCACGAACTCCGACGGATTCGGCGGCGGGCACGACATCGCCGTCATCTGGCCCAAGAAGGGCGCCGCTCCCGTCATCATGGCGATCTACACCAACCGCACTCCGGGCCTCGCCACCGACAACAGGACCATCGCGAAGACCGCCACCATCCTGGCCCGCGGGCTCGGCAGGCTCTGATGCCCGGCCGAGGGACGAAAGCCGGGCTCCTGGCCGCGATCGGTGCGGCGGCGGGGTTGTTGGTCGCGGGGATCGCGTTGCCGGCGGTGGGAGGCGCGGGGCTGGGCTTCATGTCGGCGACCAGCGAGCTGAATCTCAAGCCCGAGGATCTCACCGAGCCGCCACCGGCGGAGGTCTCGATCGTGCAGGACGCCAAGGGCAACGAGATCGCCCGCTTCTACGAGGAGTACCGCGAGGTCGTCGGCCTGGACGAGATCGCCGACATCATGAAGACCGCGATCATCTCGATCGAGGACTACCGCTTCTACCAGCACGGCGCGATCGACCTGGAAGGCACGGTCCGCGCGTTCGCCAAGAACCTGCACGCCGGTGGGGTGAGCCAGGGCGGCTCCAGCATCACCCAGCAGTACGTCAAGCAGGTCCTGCTCAACTCGGCCGCCACCGCCAAGGAGAAGGACAAGGCGCTGGAGGCCAGCTACGCGCGCAAGCTGAACGAGTTGCGGCACGCGATGGCGGTGGAGGAGAAGTACTCCAAGGATGAGATCTTGGAGAAGTATCTGAACATCGCCTATTTCGGGGCGA
>NZ_JBSZKT010000064.1:0-21131 GCF_055690525.1 Streptosporangium sp. H13245
CCGAACGCGTGGTGGTGCTCAACTTCGGCAGGGAGATCGCCGACGGCCGCCCCGAGGACGTCCGCCGCGACCCCGCCGTCATCGAGGCATATCTGGGGAGCGACGCCAATGCTTGACATCGACGGGCTGGACGTCCACTACGGCGGCGTACACGCCCTGCGTGGCCTGTCCCTGTCGGTCGCGCGAGGAGAGATCGTCGCCCTGCTGGGCAACAACGGCGCGGGCAAGACCACCACCCTGGCAGCCGTCTCGGGACTGGTGCGGGCCAGCGCGGGCGACATCGTCTTCGACAGCCATGACATCACCCGCGACAAACCTCACGGGATCACCGCGCGCGGCCTGGTGCACGTCCCCGAAGGCCGCAGGATCTTCAGCACGCTCAGCGTCCACGAGAACCTGCAACTCGGCGGCTACCTGGTCCGCGACCAGGCCGAGATCCGCGCGCGGATCGAGCGCGTCTACGAGTTGCTGCCCCGCCTGGCCGAACGCCATAACCAGCAGGGCGGCACCCTGTCCGGTGGCGAGCAGCAGATGCTCGCCATCGGCAGGGCGCTGGTCACCGGGCCCCGGCTGCTGCTGCTCGACGAACCGTCCATGGGCCTGGCCCCGCTCATCGTCGTCCAGGTCATGAAACTCATCGCCCAGATCAACGCCGAGGGCACCTCCGTTCTGCTCGTCGAGCAGAACGCCGTCGCCGCCCTCAAGATCGCCCATCGTGGGTACGTGATCGAGAACGGCGCGTGCGTCCTTGAGGGCCCCGCCGCCGAGCTCCGCCGGGACCCCAGAGTGGCCGAGGCCTACCTGGGTGGCACGGTACGTGAGAAGAACTAATGTAACTTCCAGCTATGAAGATAGACTCAGGCACTTTGACCAAGCTTCGAGCTTTCGAAGCGGTCGGCCGACACCTTAGCTTCGCTAAAGCCGCCGAGGAGCTGTACGTGACACCGGCGGCCCTCAGCCATCACGTCCGCCACCTCGAAGAGGAGCTTGGGGTTCCGCTCGTCACGCGCCTGCACCGGCGCATCGAACTCACCAAAAGCGGCAAGAAGCTCCTCCCGGAGTGCTCACAGGCGCTTCAGATCCTCAGCCGCGCGGTGAGCGAACTGAAGCGAACCGACCAGAAGGAGACTCTTACCGTCAGCGTCGCCCCATACTTCTCGGCGAGGTGGCTGACGCCACGGCTTGGCAGGTTCTGGTCCCACCACCCGGACATCGACCTGCGGCTCCACCACGCCTACCAGCCCGCCGACTTTCTCACCGACAACCTGGACGCGGGGATCAACTGGTGTCCGGGCAACTGGCCCAACGCGGAAAGCACCCTGGTGCTGCACGGAAGGCTGACGATCGTGTGCGCTCCCGACTACCTGAAGCGGCTGCCACCCGATCCCTCGCCGCGCGACCTGCTTGACCACAAACTCATGTTCGAGTTCGACGTCGACCATCTGACCAGCTGGTTCGGTGCCGCCGGCGTCGAACTCCCCGAACCGCCCAGAGCCGACCAGGTGGACGACTCACACACTTTGCGGCAGCTCGCCCTCGACGGCCACGGTGCCGCCCTCTTCTTCTCGGGCCTGCTTCATGAGGACCTGAGGACCGGCCAGCTCGTCCGGCCGTTCGACGTCGAGATCGATCCAGGCAGCGCGTACTACCTGATCAGACCGAAGGACCGTCCGGTCGGGCGACGGCTGAAGCTGTTCACCGCATGGCTGATGAGCGAGATCGCCACCAGCCCCTACGTCTGATCACGCGTGGGATGCCAAAACCGTCAGGACCCGTCCACCCGTCCGGACCCGCGTGGCAGCAGCAGCGCGACCAGCACGCCCACCCCGCACAGGACGGCCGTGATCAGGAAGATCTCGCTGTACTCGGTGTGCAGTGCCGCCTTCACCGCGCTCTCGTACTCGGCGAGCCGCCCGGCGTACACGACGGGGTCCACGCCGAAGGGCAGCGGCGTGTCCAGGTCGGCGGTGAGCGACTGGAAGCGGTGGAAGCCCCACGCCGACAGCCCGGCGACGCCGAGCAGCATGCCCATCATCCGGGCCACGACCACCGCCGCCGAGGCCACCCCGTGCTGGGCGGCGGGTACGGCCCGCAGCACCGCGGAGGAGACCGGGGCGATCACCAGGCCGAGGCCCAGACCGGCGACGACCAGGTCGGCGTCCACGCGGTATCCGGCCGAGGCCAGGTCCAGGGGCCACTGGCCGATGCGCGCGTACCCGGCCGTGGCCACCGCGAGCCCGATCACCGTCACCGCGCGCTCGCCGTAGCGGCGGGCCATGAGGCCGCCCACCAGCGCGGCCACCGAGAGCGCGACGAGGAAGCGCGACAGCATCAGGGCGCCGTCCAGGGTGTCCAGGCCCAGCAGCGTCTGCGCCGACAGCTGCACGTCGACCAGAGTGACCAGCAGCGCGGCGCCGGTCAGGAAGCTCACCCCGAGGGTGGCGAGGAACGGGCCGCGCCGCACCCCCGTCATGTCGATCAGCCGGGTCTCGGAGCGCCACTCCCACGCGACGAACGCGACGCCGGACACGACTCCGGCGACGATCATGGGCACGCCCCACGGGGGGAGGACCGACCTGCCGGGATCGGGGTTGTAGAGCCCGGCCACGAGCAGGCCGAGCGCGAGCGCCAGCAGCAGCCCGCCGACCACGTCGACGCGCTTGACCGCCCCGCGGGCCCGCTCGCGGGAGGGCGGTGGCACCGACCGCTGCACGGCGACCGCCGCCAGGGCGACCAGCGGGATGTTCAGCCAGAAGATCGACCGCCAGCCGCCGAGCTGCACGCCGCCGATCTGGAGGGAGGCCGGGATCAGGGCGGCGAGGGCGGCGCCGTACAGGGGGCCCAGCACGCTGCCGAGCTCCTGGGCCGACCCCACCGCGCCGAGCGCCACCGGGCGCTCGTCCTCGTCCCACAGGTCCCCGACCAGGGCCATGGTGATGGGCAGCAGCGCGCCGCCCGCCACCCCCTGCAGGGTCCGCCCCGCGACCAGCCAGGGCACCGTCTCGCCCAGCGCGGTGACGACCGAGCCCACGGCGAAGCCCGCCAGGCACAGGTGGATGAGCGGACGCCTGCCGTACCGGTCGGAGAGCTGGCCGAGCAGCGGCATCGCCGCGATGTAGCCGAGCAGGAAGCCGGTGACGATCGGGGTGGCGCGTTCCAGGTGGTTGAGGGGAACGTCGACGTCCCTGGCGATGTCGACGAGGACGGTCACCACGACGTACGCGTCCAGGGCCGCCAGCAGCACCGCGGTGCCGCCGACGCCGAGGGCGGTCCGCCGCCGGGCCGTGAGGGCGTCCCCCGGGGCGGTGCGGGTCACCGTCACTCCGCCGGGGCGGTGACCTGGACCGGCACGTCGTAGTCGCTGAAGGACACGATCACCTTGCCGCCGGTCAGTGGCAGGTCCGCCTTGAGCAGCCGGTTGGTGGCCTTGTCGATCCAGAGCACGGCGTCGACGCTCTGGGTGAGACCGGGCACCATCGTGGCGAGCACCTGCTGGGAGAGCGTCGCCGAGACCCGGTAGGTGTCGACGCCGTCCAGCTTCTCCGCCGCCAGGGTCTTCGCGTCCAGCGCGTTGGCCAGCAGTTGCACGACGCCCTTCTCCGGGTTGAGGATGGCGGACGGGTCGTAGATCGCCGCCAGCTGGCTCCGCGACATCTGCTGGAAGCCGCCGGTCACGCCCTTGAAGTGGACGGTCTCCCCGATCAACACGAAATTGATCTCCTGGAGGCTGCCCAGCACGTCGATCTGGAGGGTGCCGTCCGCGTCGCCGGTCCCGTTGAGACGGCCGGTGGCCTTCTTGACCGGTACGGGCGGGGTGCCCTCGGTCTCCATCGAGAAGGCCGCGGACTTCACGGCGCGCGTCGCCTCCGCGGCCTTCCCGACCAGCTCGGCTCCGCTGGGCAGGGCCGGAGTGCTGTCGGGGGCGCCACCGCCGCTGCAGGCGGTGACCAGGGATAACACGGCGATCACCGCGGTGATGAGGATCCGGCGAGCAGGCATGGGCGGATCGTAACGACACTCCGGTCTACTAACGAGGAACGGCCGGTATCGGTTTCGCGTCGGCGGGCGCCCCGGAGGTCTCCATCGGCCGGTTTCGCGCATCGGCGGACGCCCTTGGGCGGTTCCTGAAGGTTCTCCTCCGAGCCGGTGCCGGCGGCTTCGGGCCCGCGGGGGTGGACGCTTGAGTGACCCTCCGCGGCTCTCGCGTCGGCGGGCGCCCCCTGAGGGCTCGGGGCCGCGTCAGCGGATGCTCTTGAGGTGCTCCACCACCGGTGCGTACGCCGCTTCCAGCTCGATCAGCTGGTCGTCGGTGAGCAGGTCGATGAAATGCCGGCGCACACCGGCCACGTGGTGTGGCGCGACCTTCTGGATGGTGGCCCAGCCGTGCTCGGTGAGGACGGCGAAGGTGCCGCGCCGGTCGTCGGCGCAGGTCTCCCTGGTGACCAGACCGGCGGTCTCCATCCGGGAGATCTGGTGTGACAGGCGGCTGCGGGACTGGATCGTGGCCTCCGCCAGGTCGCTCATCCGCATGCGGTGACCGGGGATCTCCGACAGGTTCACCAGGATCTCGTAGTCGTTGACCGAGAGCCCGAAGGGCTGGAGCTCACGGTCGAGGCGATGGTCGAGGAGCCTGTGCACGGCGAGGTGGGCCCGCCATGCCCGTTGCTCGATGGAGGACAGCCAGCGGGGCTCCTGGTCGCTCACCGGTCGCTCACCACTTTCGTTCGCCGCGCGTGCGGTCGCGACTCCGACGGGTCCGTCCCCCAGCCGACCACTCCGCTCGCCGGGCGGGGCTTGCTTCAGGGTCATAGATCAGAATCTACCTCAGAAGACACCGATCGCTCGCGGTAGCGATGCGGCGACGTGGCGGAACCCGCGCGCCTCCCCGCCGCCCGTCCCAACCTCGGTGACCAGGCGGGACCGGCCGCGCCACCGTTGGGAAGCAAGGGGTGAAACGCACGTAAAGTAACCGTATGGCGGAAATGACGGGAATGGCGGAGAGTGGGACGGACGTCGGCAAGGGCGGCTCGGAAAGCCTCGTCACGGTGATCGTGGCGGGTCTGGCCAACCTCGCGATCGCCGTGGCCAAGCTGGTCGCCGGGCTGATCAGCGGCTCGTCGGCGATGCTGTCCGAGGCCGCCCACTCCGCCGCGGACACCGTCACCGAGGCCCTGCTGTTCGTCGCGGTGCGCAGGAGCGGGCATCCCGCCGACGCGCGGCACCCGTTCGGCTACGGCAAGGCGGGGTTCTTCTGGGCGCTGATGGCGGCCTTCGCCACCCTCATCGGCGGAGCCGGATTCTCCATCACCCACGGGGTGCACGAGATCCTCACGGGGGAGAGGCTCACCGACCTGACGATCTCGTACGTGGTCCTCGCGGTCTCGTTCGTGATCGAGGGGATCTCGTTCCGCAGAGCCCTCTCGCAGGTGCGGGCGGAGGCCCGCCTGCACGAGGTGAGCCCGCACTCCTACGTCGCCAGGACCTCCGACACGGCGCTGAAGGCGGTGCTCTACGAGGACGCGGCAGCCCTGGCCGGTCTGCTGATCGCCGCCGCCGGTCTGCTGGCCTCCCAGCTGACCGGCTCGTCCGTGTGGGACGGGGCCGCCTCCGTGGTGATCGGCCTGCTGCTCCTGTGGGTCGCGGTCCACCTCATCCGCGCCAACGTCTCCCTGCTGATCGGCCAGTCCGCGCCCGAGGGGACGGCGGAGCGGATCAGGGAGGAGATCGCCGCCCTGCCCGAGGTCGAGAACGTGGTCGAACTCCTGACCATGATGCTGGGCCCCGGCGAGATGCTCGTCGCGGCCCGGGTCGACTTCGTGGACGACACCACGGGAGCGGGGCTGGAACGGGCCGCCGACCGGGTGGAACGCGTGCTCAAGGAACGCTTCCCCTCGGTGGCGCAGGTCTTCCTGGACCCCACCCCCGGCCGCTCATCCCGCGAGGTCTGAGTCCCTGCCCTCGGCTGCTCGGCCCGTGAGACCTGAGCCTCCTTAGTGGTTAAGCCTGCGAGACCTGGGCCTCCTTGGTGGTTCGGCCTGCGAGACCTGAGCCTCCTTGGCGGTTCAGCCCGCGATGCCCGACTCTCCCATCCATCTCTCCACCTCGTCCGGGTGGCGGGGCAGCCCGGACGACATGAGGCGGGCGCCGTCGGCGGTGACGACGAGGTCGTCCTCGATGCGCACGCCGATGCCGCGCAGCTCCGGCGGCAGCGTCAGGTCGTCGGGCTGCAGGTAGAGGCCGGGCTCGACGGTCAGCACCTGCCCTTCCTCCAGCACGCCGTCCAGGTAGACCTCCGAGCGGGCCCTGGCGCAGTCGTGCACGTCCATGCCGAGCATGTGGCCGCTGCTGCACAGCGTGTAGCGGCGGTACAGGCCGCTCTCCGGCTCCATCGCCTCGTCCGCGCCGATCTTCAGCACGCCCCAGTCGTACAGGCCCTCCGCGATGACCCGCATGGCCGCGCGGTGGAAGTCGCGGAAGCTCGCACCGGGGCGCAGGGTGGCGATCGCCGCCTCCTGGGCCTCGTACACCAGCTCGTAGACCTGGCGCTGGATCGGGCTGAAGCGGCCGGACAGCGGGAGGGTCCTGGTGATGTCGGCGGTGTAGAGACGGTCGGTCTCCACGCCCGCGTCGAGGAGCAGCAGCTCGTCGCCGTTCAGCCGCCCGTCGTTGCGGATCCAGTGCAGTACGCACGCGTTGGCGCCGGAGGCCACGATGCTGTCGTAGCCGACCGCGTTGCCCTCCAGGCGGGCGCGGAGGCCGAAGACCCCCTCCAGGTAGCGTTCGCCGCGCCGGTGTCCCAGGGCGGCGGGCAGCGCCCGCGCCACGTCCTCGAACCCGCGCGTGGTCGCGTCGACCGAGAACTGCAGCTCGGCGATCTCCCACTCGTCCTTGACCAGCCGCATCTCGGACAGGAACGTCTCCAGCTCCTCGTCACCGCCGCCGGGCGAGACCCGCGCGTCGACGGAGGCGTCCACCCCGCGCAGCACCCGCGCGGGCCCGCCGAGCACGTCGTCCAGCCTGTCGATCGGCGCGCAGGCGATCTGGTGGAGGACCTCCGCCTCGGCCAGGTCGGGGCGGCGGCCCACCCAGAACTCGCCGTGGCGGCGGTCGCGGTAGAACTCCTGCCCGGCCTGTCCCGGCGCCGACCTCGGCGAGCGGGGGCGCAGGAACAGCGTGGCCTCCCCGGAGGGCTCGACGACCAGCACGTCGTCGGGCTCCTGGTCGCCGGTGAGGTACGCGAACGCGCTGTGCGCCCGGAACCGGTGGTCGCTGTCGTTGCTGCGCGCCTTGAGCGTGCCGGACGGGACGACCAGCCGCTCGCCGGGAAAGCGGGCGGCGAGCGCGGCGCGCCGCTTGGCGGTGTAGGCGGCCTGCGGCAGCGGGGCCAGGTCGTCGCGGTGCGTGTCGGCCCAGCCGGTGTTCATGAACGCGGCGAGGGCGTCGGAGACCGGCAGGTCGTGGCTGCCGGTGTTGAGCTTCTGGGTCATGGTGTCCCCGGGCGCGGAGGTCTCTGGTGGCCCCACGCTAGCCCGGAGCGGTGCGGCCCGCACCCCCGGAGGGGACCCGGGCCGCGCCGCGAATCGCTGATCAGCCCACCGGGACCTGGTACTCCTTGGCCAGGTCGGACGTCGCGGCCTCCTTGAAGACGACCGCGCCGCCCAGGGCGGCCTTGTCCGGCTTGGCCACGTACGACAGCAGCGAGGCGGGCTTGTCGAACGTGGTGAAGTCCATGACCGTGCCGAACTCCGCGCCCCAGGACGACTGGCCGCGGTGCGCGGCGACCACGGCGCCCCGGGTCAGGTCCTTGCCCTCGCACGCCTTCTTGAGCGCGTCGACGACGATCGCCGCCGCCGAGTAGCCCGAGGGGACGCCGCTGTCGATGGCCGTGTCCGGATACTTCGCCGCGTAGTCGGCGGCCAGCTTCTTCATCGCGGGCATGTCGGCGCTGATCGGCGTGCCCGCGGTCATGTAGTAGAAGTCCTTCAGCAGGGCGGGCCCGGCCGGGGTGGGCAGCAGCTGCGGGGAGTAGGCCGAGTTGCTGCCGACGAACGGCACGTCCATGCCCTTGGCGAGCGAGACGCCGACGAGCGAGGCGGTCTGCTTGGGGCCGACGGAGACCAGGACGGCCTTGACGCCCTCCGCCTTGAACGCGGCGACCTGGGCGCTCATGTCCTGGTCGGTGGCCTTGATCTTCTGCTCCACGAGCGTGAGGCCGAGCTTCTCGGACGCGTACTTGGAGCCGTTCAGCGCGCTCTCGCCGTAGTCGCCCTCGAAGTACAGGTGACCGATCTTGTCCCCGGACTTGATGCCCTTCTCCTTGGTCAGGAAGTCCACCCCGTTGATCATGTCGATGTCATAGGTCGTCCCGGTGACCTGGATGGACTTGCTGCCGAGCAGCCCGGTCGCCCAGGCCTGCGGGATGGTGAGCATCTGGTCGGTCTCGATGCGCTGCTTGAGCGCGTTGACCATGGGCGAGCCGACGAAGTGGGCGATCGCCACCACCTTCGGGGCGATCTCGGTGTAGGCCGCGACCGCCTTCTGCGCGTCGTAGCCGTGGTCGCGCACCAGGGCCTCCAGCTGCCGCCCGCACACGCCCCCGGCCGCGTTCGTCTGCTCGAAGTACAGCTGCTGCGCCTGGGTCAGGCTCTTGCCGAAGGAGGCGTACGGGCCGGTGAGGTCGGTCATGAGACCGAGCGTGATCTTGTCGGCGGAGACGCCGGGGCCCGTCCTCACGCCGTCCCCCCCGACGGCGGAGGGCCCGGAAGCGCCCCCGGTGGCCTTCTCGCTGGCGCACGCGGTGACGGCCAGGGCGAGGGCGGCGAGCGCCGCGACGCGTCGGACCGGGGTTCTTGGGATTCCCATGTCATCAATTCCTTGGGTTGGGGGAGGGGGAGCTCTTTGCTGTCGTGGGGGCCGGGGGAGCGGGGGCGGGTCGCCGCCCCGCGGCCTGGCGCAGGCGTCCGGCGAGGCCGAGCAGCCCGCCGGGCAGGAAGAGGACGATGACGACGACGGCGGCGCCGTACAGGATGCGGGCCGCCTCGGCGGGCGACACCCCGCCCGAGCCCGGTTCGGCCACCAGCGGCAGGGCGTCGCTGTAGCGGCTGAGCAGCTGGGGGAGCATCGAGATGAAGATCGCGCCGATCACCGCGCCCGCGACGGAGCCGAGCCCGCCGATGATGATCATCGCGAGGTAGTCGAGGGAGAGCAGCAGGCCGAAGTAGTCGGGCACGGTGCGCTGGAAGACCAGCGCGATCAGGACACCGGCCAGCCCCCCGTACATCGACGACAGCACGAACACCCCGGCGCGGTAGCGGGCCACCGGCACGCCCAGCACCCCGGCCGCGATCTCGTGGTCGCGGATGGTGTTCATGGCCCGCCCGGGACGGCCGCGCAGCACCCCGCGGGCGAACAGCGCCGCGCCGGTCAGCAGGACCAGCCCGAGGAACCAGAGCCGCTCCAGCGCCCCGAACGGCACCCGCGCCACCACCAGCTCGGGGGTGTCGGCGAACACGAGCCCGAACAGCTCCATCGGCGGCACCGTCCGCCCGTTGTAGCCGCCCGTCACGGGTTCGGCGTTGAACAGCACGTGCTGGCCGACGAAGATCAGCGCGAGGGTGGCGATGCCGAGGTAGGCGCCCTTCAGGCGTCCCGCGATGGGACTGAACACCCCGCCCGCGACGCCCGCCGTGAGCACCGCGAGCAGCGCCGCCACGGGCGTGGGCAGGCCCAGGCCGCCGAGGGCGTGCGTGCCGCCCTCCGGCTCCGAGGCGAAGTAGACGTAGGCGTACGCGCCGACGGCGAGGAAGAACGCGTGGCCCATGGACAGCTGGCCGGTGGCGCCGGTCAGCAGGTTGATGCCGATCGCCCCGATCGCCGCCGACATCGCGAAGAGCCCGGCCTGCAGCCAGAAACCCTCCAGGTAGAACGGTACGGCGACCGCCACCGCGACCAGTACGGCACAGGAGAGGATGACCTTCTTAGACACGTGCCAGCTCCCTCGTCCCGAACAGCCCCGCGGGGCGGATGAGCAGGACCACGATCATCACGAGGAACGGCGCGACGTCGCCGATGCCCCGGCCGAGGAAGGCCAGGTCGTTCTGGTAGCCGCTCATCATGGCCTCGGTGATGCCGATGATCAGCCCTCCGGCCAGCGCCCCCGTGGTGGAGTCGAGGCCGCCGAGGATCGCCGCGGGGAACGCCTTCATCGCCGCGAACGTGGTGCTGCGGTCCAGTCCCGGGGTGGGGAAGACGCACAGGAAGAGCGCGGCGACGGCGGCGAGCGCCCCGGCGACCGCCCAGGCCCCCATCGAGACCCGCCCGCGCCGTACGCCCATCAGCGCGGCGGTCTCCGCGTCCTCCGCGGTGGCGCGCATCGCGATGCCCCAGCTCGTGTACTTGAACGCCAGCAGGAACGCGGCGATCAGGGCCGCCGCGACGGCGAGCGCGACCACCCGGGTCTGCGCGACGCTGACGGCTCCCAGGTGCAGCACCCGGTCGCGCCACGGGTCGCCCAGGGCGAGCACGTCGGTGCCGATCTGTCTCGTCAGCTCGGTCGTCAGCACGATGTCGACGCCGATCGTCACGATCGCGAGGACGCTGTGCGAGGCGACGTTCGCCCTGCGGATGATCAGGAACTCGATCAGGGCGCCCACCACGGCCGCCCCGGCGACGCCCAGCAGCAGGGCGGTCCAGAAGCCCACGGACGGGTGCAGTCTGGCCACGACGAAGCCGCCGACCAGCAGCAGCGAGGCGTGCGCGAAGTTCACCACCTCGGTCGCCTTGAAGATGATGACGAAGCCCAGGGCGATCAGCGCGTACACGGCTCCGACGGAGATCCCGTTCACCAGGAGTTCGAGAAAAGTGATCACGAAGCGACCTCCCGGTCCTTCTCGTCCCTGTTCGGGGTGCTTCCGGGCGCCGTGCTCTCGCCTTCGGTGTTCTCGGCTTTCGTGCTCGCGGTCACGGTGTCCTTGATGTCCTCGATCTCCTCGGCCGATGCGCTCTCCGCCGCGGCGCCCAGGTAGGCGCGGATCACCTCGGGGTCGTTCTGCACCTCGCCGGGAGGCCCGTCCGCGATGCGCCTGCCGAAGTCCAGGACCGTCACCGCGTCGGCGAGCCGCATGACGATCCCCATGTCGTGCTCGACCAGCAGGATCGAGATGCCGAGGCTCTCCCGTACCGCGACGATCAGCTCGGCCATGTCGCGGCGCTCGCCGCCGGTCATCCCGGCGACCGGCTCGTCCAGCAGCAGCAGCCGGGGCTCCATGCACAGGGCCCGCGCCAGCTCCACGCGCTTCTGCACGCCGTACGGCAGCAGCCCGACGGGTGTCGCCAGCCGTTCGGAGAGCCCGACGAACGCGGCGATCTCGGTCACCCGCGCGCCGTGCGCGGCCGCCTCGCGCCGGGCCGACGGCAGCCGCAGCCCGGCCGAGACGAACCCCGCGCGGGTCAGCCGGTGGCGGCCGAGCATCAGGTTGTCCCGTACCGACAGGCGCGGTGACAGGGCGATGTTCTGGAAGGTGCGCGCCACGCCCAGGGCGGCGATGCGGTGCGGGGCCAGGGAGGTCAGCTCCGCGTCGCCGAACCGCACGCTGCCCGAGGTGGCCCGGTAGACGCCCGACAGGACGTTGAAGCAGGTCGACTTGCCCGCCCCGTTGGGCCCGATCACCGCGTGGACGCTGCCGGGCTCGACGCTGAAGCCGACCGCGTCCAGCGCGGTGAGCCCGGCGAAGCGCACGGTCACCTCACGCACGTCGAGCCGGGGAATGGAAGTGTCCGTACCGTCCGGTTGGTATGTGTCACTCACGCGGACCACCTCGCCAGTGCCGGGCGGGCGGCCCTCCGCGTCCCCGGGGCGGCCTCGGCCGGGGACGCGTCCTCGATGCCCAGGTAGCGGCGGCGCACCTCGTCGCTCGCGGCGAGCTCGGCGGCCGGTCCCGACAGCACCACCTCGCCGACCTCCAGCACGTAGGCGTACGAGGCCAGCGAGAGGGCCATGGCGGCGTTCTGCTCCACCAGGAGCACCGTGGTGCCCCCGGTGTTGATCTCGCGGACGGTGTCGGCGATCCTGGCGGCCATCATCGGCGCGAGGCCGAGGGTGGGCTCGTCCAGCAGCAGCATCCTGGGCCTGGCCATCAGCGCGCGGCCGATGGCGAGCATCTGCTGCTCGCCCCCGGACAGCAGGCCCGCGCGCTGCCCGGCGCGTTCGGCGAGTACGGGGAAGAGCGCGAGCACCCTCTCCCTCGCCTCGGCCGCCGACCGCCGGTCGGGCGCGCCGAGGGCCCCGGCCCGCAGGTTCTCCTCGACCGTCATGCGCGCGAAGACCCTGCGCCCCTCGGGCACCTGGACGACGCCCCTCGCCACGACGGACGAGGTGGCGGTGCCGGACAGCCGCGTACCGGCGAACCCGACCTCGCCCGCGGTGATCCCGCCCCGGTGGAACCTGAGGGTGCCCGACACCGCGCGCAGCAGGGTCGACTTCCCCGCGCCGTTGCCGCCGAGCACCGCGACGACCGAACCGCGCGGGACGTCCAGCGAGACACCCCGCAGGGCCAGGACCGGGCCGTAACTCACCGCCAGATCCCTGACGACCAGCCCGGAATCTCCGGGCGGGCGAGGGGCGTGCACGTCCATGTGTGCCTCCTGACAGCCGATGAACGCACCCAACCGAGGCGCTTCACCGGCGTCCAGAGGGCCGGGTGAAGTCGGGGCGGGCGCCCATGCGGGACGGGTGCCGGTTGTGCGCGGGCACAGCCCCGGATCACGAAACAGAACAGAACCTTGTTCGGCCAGGTGTCTTGCTGTCACGATCCCCAGATGGGGACCCGGCCGGTTACGGACGAAGAAGTACGCAGGATCATGCGCCTGGCCGCTCGTCGGCTGTTGCAAAGGCTTCCCGAGCTCACCGACGAGCTCGTCGCCAAGATCCGCGACACCGACGAGGCGTACCGGCGGATGGTTCCCACCGACGACCACTGGCAGAGCGTCTACGAGGCGATGCGGGACGGCATCGGCGCGATCCTGCTGCCCCGCTCCGAACGGTGTGACCTGCCGCAGGCGGAGAAGACCGCCCGGCGCAGGGCGGAACAGGGATTGCCCATGGACTCCCTGCTGCGCAGCTACCGGCTCTCCGCGCAGGTGATGTGGGACGGTCTCATCGACGTGGTCACCGACGAGGAGTCGGACAGCCTGCCGGTCCTGATCCGCAGCGCCACGAAGGTGTGGCACGCCATCGACCGGCAGGCGATCGCCGCCGCCGAGGCCTACAGAAGACGGGAGGCCGAGATGTTCGGCCGCACAGCCGAGAGGGTCCAGGCCCTGCTCGACGCGCTCCTGGAGGACCGGACCGACGCCGCCCTCGTCCGCAGCGCCGCCGCCGCGCTCGACCTGCCGGAACTGGGCCGGTACGCCGTCGTCATCACCCGGCTGCCCGGCCGCCACGACCACGGGGACGACGCCCCGCGGCCGACCACCCTGGGGGTGATGCGGCTGCTGTGGCGGATGCGCCCCGACTACGAGGTGTCGGTCGTGCTGCTGCACGACGCGGGCATGGACGACCTGGCCGGAGAGCTCCGCCCGCACGTCACCGGATGCGCCGGGATCAGCCCGGTCGTCGAGGGACTGGCGGAGCTGGGCCGCGCCAGGCGGCTCGCCGAACTGGCCCTGCGGACCTGCGTGGGCGAGGGCCCGGAGATCGCCAGGCTGGAGGACAGGCTGCCCGCCGCGCTGGTCGTCAGCCAGCCCGAGCTCGCGGGGCACCTCAGCGGCGCTGTGCTGCGGCCCATCCTCGCCCTCGACCCGGCCGACAGGGAGGTGCTCCTCGGCACCCTGGAGGCGTGGCTGCGGTGCGAGGGCTCGGCCATGCGCGCCGCCGGGCAGCTGTACTGCCACCGCAACACGGTCTTCAACCGCATCCGCCGGATCGAGCAGCTCACCGGCCGCTCGCTCGCCCGCCCGCTCGACATCGTGGAGCTCACCCTGGCCCTCGACGCGGTGCGGTTGCTGCCCGTCACCTGACCATCCACACTTTGCCCACTTTGGTGCTTAGCGTGCGGCACAAAGGGGCAAAGGTAGGGGATACCCGCGCCAGGCTGAACCGAGGTGGTGTCAATGCTGATCGGTACGATTCTGCAAGGCAAGGGAGCGGAGGTGGCGACCGTCCGCCCGGACGCGACGGTCACCGAGCTTCTGGCCATTCTGGCCGAGAAGAACATCGGCGCCGTGGTGGTGTCCGAGGACGGCTCGTCCATCGCGGGCATCGTCTCCGAGCGCGACGTCGTGCGGCGGCTGCACGACCGCGGCGCCGGCGTGCTGGACGACCCGGTGTCGTCCATCATGACGACCGAGGTCCGCACCTGCCCGCCGGACGCCGACGTCGACGACCTCCGCCAGACCATGACCACGCACCGCATCCGGCACGTGCCGGTCGTGAGCGCCGGTCGGCTGGCGGGGATCGTGAGCATCGGTGACGTGGTCAAGAGCGCCATCGAGGCGCTGGAGACCGAGAAGGCCCACCTGGTCGACTATCTCCACCGGTGAGCCGGGTTCTCAAGGCCGGGCCCGCCGGGGTCCGAAGGGGCTCGATCCCTGAGTCCGAGCCCCTTGGGACCCGGGTTCCCGGGTCCGGGCCGAGCCCGGACCTTCAGGACCTTCGAGTCCGGGAGCCCGAGCCCGGGTTCTTGAGTTCGAGCGCTTGAGTTCGAGAGCTTGAGTCCGGCCTTGAGCCGGGCGCTTGAGTCCCGGCTTTTGGGAACGTTCATCGAAGAGTAGGGCGCCCGATTCCCCGGCCTTTGGGAACGTCCGTCGAAGAGCCGGGCGCCCGAGTCCCGGCCCTTGCGAACGTCCCTCGAAGCCCGGATGGGCCCGGCGCGTCGCGCCGGGCCCATCGCGTTCCCACTACTGAACGGTTATCTTGTCCACCTCGATCGTCAGTCCCTTGACCTGCGGCGTCGACGTGCCCGTCGTCACCGTCCCGATCCCGGGGCTGACGCCCTTGATCTTCATCGTGTAGCTCAGGCTGCCTCCCGGGGCGCCGGGCGTGCTGGACACCCGGAGGTCCTCGGTCGGCGGGCCGGTGATCTGGCCGCCCGCGGTGCCGTCGGCGTTCTCGGCGCCCACGGTCAGGCCGTAGCCCGCCGGAGGGCTACCGGGCAGGTTGGCCGAGTCGTAGGTGTAGGTGATGTCCTCGGTCCCGTTCAGGCCGATCCACTGCTGGAACACCTTGGTGTCGCTCGTGCCGTACAGGTTGACCCGCCACTCGATGACGAGCCAGTCGCTGACGCCGTCGGTCAGCGTGCCGGCGTAGATGCCCGGCGTGCCGGTGCCGTCCAGGTCGGTCCAGTAGGGGGCGAGCACGTTGTTCGGGGCCGCGGGGTTGGGCAGGGTCTGCGGCTCGAACGACACGTCGGCCGAGCCGGAGGTTCCCCCGGCGACCGTGTAGCCGTTGGAGACGATGCCGAGCCTGGTGTAGGTCCTGCCCGCGTACTGGAACGCGGGGACGGTGAAGTTGATCGCCTGCTCGTCGCCGATCGGCGTCGGCGCGATGCCGAAGGCGTCGAGCGGCAGGTACGGTGCCGGGCCGGTGCCCGGGGCGACGCCCGGCCTGTCCGGCTGCCGGGCCGCGAGGGTGGCCTTCGCCGTCGCGATCTGGGAACCGACCTTGGTGGCGCCGGTCACCGAGTTCAGGCGCAGCCTGCCGTCCAGCGTGCTGGCCGCCGTGACCTCGGCGTCCTCAAGGGTGTCGTTCTGCACGGTGACCGTACAGGTGGACTCGCCGGTGTTGCGCGGGATGGTGGCCGGTGCGCAGGTCTGGTCCACCGGGACGGCGCCCTCCTTGCGGACGAACGCGACCGGCAGGTGCAGGTTGCGCGAGCCGCCGACCTGCTTGAGGTTCACCTGGCCGAAGTACTGGCCCTCGGGCAGGTCCGGTGCGGTGATCACCACGCTGAGCTTGACGCTCTTGCCCGCCTTCACGCTGAACAGCGGCGGAAGCACCGTGATGTTCGCGCCGCTCACGGTCGTACCCGTGGCGGTGAAGGTGAGCGTCTTGTCTGTGACGTTGGTGAACGTCCGCTTGGCGGTGATGAGACCCGGCATGATCGGGGCGTTCACCGACGGCAGGTTCAGGTCGATGCGGTTCAGCGGGTCGTCGGCCGAGGCCGCGAAGTTCCCGCCCGTCTCGTCCAGGGTCAGGCCGGGGTCACCGGCCTTGGTCAGGTCGATGCGCCCGCCGCCGGTGTCGAACGGGTCGGCCGGGGTGACGCGGTCCTGCTTGGTGACCGAGGTCTTGGCCGTCGTCTCCAGCGCGGACTTCACCTGGCCAGGGGTCCAGGTCGGGTGCAGCGCGAACACCAGGGCCGCGGAGCCGGCGACGTGCGGCGACGACATCGAGGTACCCGAGATGACCTGGTACAGGTTGCCCGGAGGGCCACCGGCCGGACTCTCCAGCACCGGCGTGTTCCCGGCCAGGATGTGCAGGCCGGGGGCGGTGACGTCCGGCTTGAGGAAGTCGCCGCCGGGGCCGCGCGAGGAGAACGTGGTGATCGCGTCGCCCTGCCAGGTCGCCTTGGTGCCCTGGGTGAACGAGGCCGTCGCGCCGGGGTTGGCCGACAGGAACGCCAGAAGGGTGTCTCCCTCGGGCTTGTTGATGTGGACGGAGGGGAGCCAGTGGTTGTCCGTCATCACGTCGAGCGGGGCGGAGTTGTACAGGATCATCCCGGCCGCGCCGCCCTGCCTGACGTTGAAGCCCTTCAGGACCCGGTCGGGACCGCGCTCACAGACGACGATCTTCCCGGTGAACAGGCCGGGGGGAGCGGGCGCCGTACAGAGCGGGTTGGAGTACGGCGGGGCCGAGGCCCGCACCACCGGCAGCGGGGAGGCGAGGCCCGGGGTGATGGAGGCGCCCTTCACCGTGGCCGTCGCGCCGCCGGAACCGGACAGCGTGAGCGTCGACTGGAAGGTCCTGGTCTGCGTGGAGGCCGCCACCGTGGTCACCCACGGGCTGACGTGGTTGACGGTCGCCGCGCCGGGACCGGCGTTGCCCGCCGAGGCCGAGACGAGCACGCCCGCCGAGTACGCGTCGAGGAAGGCCAGCTCCACCGGGTCGCTGTAGGGGGAGGTGCCGCCGGAGATCGAGAAGTTGATCACGCGGACGCCGTCGAGGATGGCCCGGCCGACCGCCTGGGCGGAGTCGGAGGGGTAGCAACCGGCCTGGCCGCAGACCTTGTAGACCGACACGTGCGCCGCCGGGGCGATGCCGTGGATCGGTCCCCGGCTGATGCCGAGCGGGTTCGTGTCGGCCACCGGGCCGCCCGCCGAGGTCGTCGCGGTGTGGGTGCCGTGGCCGTTGGAGTCGCGGGCGCTGTCCGGGAAGGTCTCCCCGCCGACGACCGCGTTGTAGGTCTCCAGGAACGGAGCGCCACCGATGAGCTTCCGGTTGCAGGCGAACGGGTCGGCCGCCGGGGTGAGCGGGTTGTCGCCGAAGTCGCAGTTACGCGGTGTGCCGTCCTTGGTGGGCGGTGCGGCGGGCAGCGTGCCGGGGTCGGCGAACTGGGGGTGCTCGGGCCAGGCGCCGGAGTCCAGGATGCCGACGATGACGCCCTTGCCCGACGAGGAGCTGCCGCCCAGCTTGCTGTAGATCGCGGGCGCGCCGATGAACGCGGGACTGGAGTCGGTCAGCAGCTGCTCGGGCTTGTCCTCCTGGACGGCGGCCACGCCGGGCAGCTTCAGCAGCGAGGCCGCCTTGTTGGCGGGGACGCGCAGCGCGATGCCGCCGTAGACGGTCCGCAGCTTCTGGCCCGCCTTGGCCGTTGGCACGTTCCTGGCGAGCTCGGCGAGGAAGGTGTTCTCCACGTCCTCGATGTGTTGCTGGTATTTCCGCGCGTCGCCGCTCTTGACGTCAAGAGCCTTTCCGGTCTTCGCCGGACTCGTCGCGGGAAGTCCTTCGAGGCCACCCTGATAGGCGGCGAAAGAGTCGTAGTCGAGCTTGACCATCACGTTGACCGTGGCGCCCGAGGTCGACTTCAGCAGCCCCTCGTCACTCCGGGCGAGTTTGCCGGTGGGGGACTTCGCGCCCTGGACCGGCTCACCCCCGGTCAGGGGAGTCGCCGTCCACTTGGCGGACGGCGTGGGGGTGGGGGTGGGATCCGCGCTCGCCGGCGGCGCCATCGCCGCGACGAGCCCGACGCCGGCGGCGAGCACCGCCACGCGTCTGATCCTCGGTGAGTAGGGCTTTCTGGTCAACGAGACCTCCCTGTAGGCACGCATGAACCACTCACATGGCAGGGAGGGCTGGCCACCCGCACGCCTGGGGCAAGGCATGCCTGGGAGGGCGCGACCCTCCCCGTCGGGTGACACGCGATCGGCCACCCGTAAAGGCGGCCGATCATCACAGGGAGCCTAACTAGAGACCATTTGTTTGCCTAGATCATTAAATTGACACAATCACCGTGGGAATTGGTCAAATTTGATCGCAGACTCGGCGGAGTTTCCGTACTTCCGCGGTTCGAGTACTCCCGTATCCGCGTTTAAGTGCCTCCCATATCCGCGTTCGGGCGCCTCCCATACCCGTGGAATCCGTGAGCGCCGGGAAGGCGTGCGGACGGGGAGGACACGGCCGCCACGAGGGCGGGGCGTTCCGCCGCGCGTAAACTGGCCACACCTGACACGCGGGAGGCTCGGTTGAAGCTCAAGCTTGATCTACACCCCCTCTACAACAAGGGCGGAGAGATCGACAAGGCGCTGCGGGGCATCATCGACGAGGCCATCAGGAAGAAGGCCACCGAGGTCGAGATCATCCCCGGCAAGGGCTCGGGCCAGCTGAAGAAGAAGGTCCTGCGCTTCCTGGAGCAGAAGGAGATCAAGGCCCTCTACCACCGCATCGACAAGGACGCCAAGAACCACGGCCGCCTCTTCGTCTACTTCCGCTACAAGTAGGGCCCGACCTGCGGGGACCTACCCTGGACCCCCTCTGAGCTGGGCTTTCTTGTCTCGCCGGGTCTCATTGAATCGCGGGCGACTCTGCTGCGATGTGCCCTGCGTGTGCCCTGCTTCCCCGGACGCTTTGGGCCGCCGGAGCGGCTGCGCGCGCGGGGGCCCGAAAGCTTTTTGATCTTGCTGTCACGGAATGCAACAGCCCGGGTGCCTCACCCTGCAACGCAGGGGTGCCACGGACCGTGGCACCCCTTCTGATCTGTAAGCCCCTCACGCGTGGCACTCCCACCCCTCCGCGAGGGGCCACCCCCGAGGAGGCCGCTGGGATTCCTGCATGCAGCAGCACCTTGACACGCTGCGGAAGTGAGCAGACCATCGCAGAGACGAAATTGAGAAATCCCCGGCAACCTGCAGGAGAACGATCATGCGTCTACGGTTTCTTGGTACAAACAGCGAACAGGGCACCTGTCCGGCGATCTACGCAACCGATCGCGACACCTTCGTCGTCCAAGGGAAGATCGTCAAGGACCCTGCGGCGCTGGGAGACGTGGTCAACCTCGCCGCCGACGAGACCGTCGTGGAGATCCCGAGGGACCTCGTACGCTTCTTCAGCAGGGAGTGATTGGTGCTTCTGCCTGAAGCTGAGCTGGGCAGGCTACTGGCCAGCTTCACCAAGACGGCGTTCCGCTTCGAGCTTCGTGAGCGCTACAACAGCACGGTAGGCCAGGAGCCATTCCGTAAATTCCTAGCCGGTGAGCCGGACGATTACGCATGGCATCGGTCCTGGATGGAGAAAATCAGCCAGGACCGGACGAACGGGAAGACCTGGCAACGGGTTCGGATCGTGTCCGTCCCGCTCTCGGACTACACCCGGTACGGTATCGAAATCGCCCGGTTGAGTGTCGAAGCTGGTGAGGACATCCGGTACCTACGACGCGACGTCGCAGATCGGCTTGGCCTAGCTCCTTACGATGCCTGGTTCCTCGATGAGGTCCAGCTCATCCACCTGCACTTCAACCGTGATGACACCTTCGCCGGTGCCGAGCTTGTCACTGACTCAGAGATTCTTTCCCGCCAGCTCAAATGGCGCGACCTGGCTTGGCGGCATGCTCAACCCCTCGAAGAGTTCACCGCCGACCTCCTGTGAACCAGCCCCTGCTCGGCAAGCAAGCCGTCCAAGCCCTCGGCATCCGCCTGCGCGACCTTCGACGCGACGCGGGACTCACCGGCCGCCAACTGGCCGCGCAGTGCGGATGGGGCGCATCGAAGGTCAGCAAAATCGAACATGGGCAGCAGACTCCCACGGAGGCCGATGTCCGGGACTGGTGCATCGCCTGCCAGTTTCCCAGCGAGATTCCCGACCTGGTCACGGCTCTCCGCTCGATCGACGCGCAGTATCTGGACTGGCGCCGCTCGTTGAAGACCGGTACGAAGCAGCGCCAACAGGGCAATATCGGCGCCTATGAGAGAACCAGCCTGTTCCGGATCTGGGAATCCACGGTCATCCCTGGCCTGCTCCAAACGCCTTCCTACGCCCGTGGAATCCTCACCACGGTGATCGACTTCCATGGCATCCCCGACGATGTCGAGGCTGGTGTCCAGGCCCGCATGGACGCCCAGCAGGTTCTCACTCGCGGGAATCGGCGGTTTCTTCTGCTGATCGGCCAAGCCGCGCTCTACACACGTGTAGGGGGCGAGGGGGTGATGCGTGAGCAGCTAGCCCGGTTGAGAGAAGCGATGCGTTCACCCCGTATCAGCGTGGGGATCGTGCCGATTTCGGCGGCCTACACGGTTCCTCGCAACAACGCCTTCACGATCTACGACAATCGGCTGGTAACGGTGGCCACCTACACAGCTGAGCTCAGTCTGCGGCAGCGACATGAGGTCACGACATATGAGAAAGCGTTCGATCGACTCGGGGCGCTTGCTGTTCATGGTGAAGGCGCACGAGATCTGATCGAGCGAGCCACTTCCGATCAAGAAGAAATTTGAAGAAATCTCATTGAGGTGTCGCCTTAGGCGTTCGTACCGTCCAGAGCATGGCTTTCAGCCCTGAGTCGTTCCTAGAGCCCGCCGTGCACCCGCCGCTCCTGTTGACCGACGACCAGGTCCACGCTCTCCTGCTGCACCTCGGTCACGCGTTTCCGCCTTGGCGGATCTGGCGGGCGAGCGGCATCTGGTACGCGACCGGGCCGTGTCGC
>NZ_JBSZKT010000065.1:0-20287 GCF_055690525.1 Streptosporangium sp. H13245
GCGTCGGCGCCCAGGGCATCTACATCTCCATGTTCGACGAGTACAACGAGGGCAACCAGATCGCCAAAACCGCCGAGACCCTCGCCTCCGTCCCCGCCAACTCCGGCCTGCTCGCCCTGGATGAGGACGGCACCGCCTGCTCGGCCGACTACTACCTACGCCTCACCGGCGACGGCGGCCGGATGCTCAAGGGCCAGATCCCCCTCACCGCCACCCGCCCCACCCCACCCAAGCTCGGAGGCGGGGGCGGCGACACCAACCTGGCGCGGGGTAAGGCGGTGACGGCGAGCAGCCAGAACCAGACCTTCGTCCCGCAGAACGCGGTCGACGGGGATCCGAACACGTACTGGGAGAGTGCCAACAACGCGTTCCCGCAGTGGATCCGGGTCGATCTCGGGTCGGCGGCGTCGGTCGGCAGGGTGGTGCTGAAGCTGCCGCCGCAGGCGGCGTGGCAGGCCCGTACCCAGACGTTGTCGGTGCAGGGCAGCACCAACGGGTCGTCGTTCACGACGCTCGCGGCCTCCGCGGGACACTCCTTCAACCCGGCCTCGGGCAACACGGTGACGATCGTGTTCCCCGCCGCCTCCACCCGGTACGTCCAGCTGACCTTCACCGGCAACACCGGCTGGACGGCCGCGCAGCTGGGCGAGCTGGAGGTGTACGGGGTCGCCACCGGCGGCGACACGCAGCCGCCGAGCGCGCCGGGCAACCTCGCCGTGACCGCGAAGACGGCCACCAGCGTGTCGCTGTCGTGGTCGGCCTCCACCGACAACGCGGGGGTGACCGGCTACCAGGTGCGCCGCGACGGCGCCGTCGTGGCCACCGTGCAGGGCACCGCGCACACGGTGACCGGGCTGAGCCCCGCGACGGCGTACGGCTTCACCGTCACCGCCCACGACGCGGTGCCCAACGTCTCGCCCCCGTCGAACACCGTGACCGTGACCACGGACGCCGCCCCCAACACCAACCTGGCACGGGGCAAGGCGGTGACGGCGAGCAGCCAGAACCAGACCTTCGTCCCGCAGAACGCGGTCGACGGGGATCCGAACACGTACTGGGAGAGCGCGAACAACGCGTTCCCGCAGTGGCTCCAGGTGGACCTGGGCGCGGCGGCGTCGGTCGGCAGGGTGGTGCTGAAGCTGCCGCCGCAGGCGGCGTGGCAGGCCCGTACCCAGACGCTGTCGGTGCAGGGCAGCACCAACGGGTCGTCGTTCACGACGCTCGCCGGATCGGCGGGACGCTCCTTCGACCCGGGCTCGGGCAACACGGTGACGATCACGTTCTCCGGGACGTCCACCCGGTACGTGCGGCTGAACGTCACCGGCAACACCGGCTGGCCGGCCGCGCAGCTGTCGGAGTTCGAGGTCTACCAGGCCTGACACCTCGGGACCGGATCCCGGGACGGCACGTCGCGCGCCTCCCGGGACCCGGCCCCGCCGCCGTGGCCTACCGGCCTCAGCGGAGCTCGCGCTTGAGGATCTTCCCGGTGGCGGTCATCGGCAGCGCGTCACGGAACTCGACGATCCGCGGATACTTGTACGCCGCCATGTTCTCCCTGCCCCAGGCGACGAGCTCGTCCTCGGTGACCGTCGCGCCGGGGGTGCGGATGACGTACGCCTTGACCTCCTCGCCGTGCGAGTCGTGGGCGACCCCGACCACCGCCGCGAGGGAGACCCCGGGATGGGTGATCAGGACCTCTTCGAGCTCGCGCGGGTAGACGTTGAAACCGCCCCGGATGATCATGTCCTTGACCCGGTCGATGATGGCGTAGTAGCCGTCGGCGTCGCGGGTGGCGATGTCGCCGGTGCGGAACCAGCCGTCCCGCATGACCTCGGCGGTCGCCTCGGGCCGGTTGTGGTAGCCCTTCATCACGTTGTGGCCGCGGATCGCGATCTCGCCGGGCCCCTCACCGTCGATCGTCTTCCAGTCGCCGTCGATCAGCTTCATCTCCACCCCCCAGACCGGCGTGCCGATCGTGCCGGGCTTGGTGGGCCTGCCCAGCTGGTTGAAGCTCGTCACCGGGGAGGTCTCCGACAGGCCGTAGCCCTCCAGGATCCCGATCCCGAAGGTCCGCTCGAAGTCCTTGAGCACCTCGACGGGGGAGGAGGCGCCCCCGGCGACCGCGATCCTGAGCGAGGTGGGCACCTCGTCGCCGTCCGCGTGGATCTTCGTCAGCATGGCCCAGTACATGGTGGGCACGCCCGCGAACAGCGTGATGTTCTCGGCGCGCATCAGCTCCAGGGCCGGGCCCGGCTCGAAGCGCGGCACGAGCACGACGGTCGCCCGGCGCCGGAACCCGGCGTTCATGACGACGGTCTGCCCGAAGGAGTGGAACAGCGGCAGCACCGCCAGGTAGGCGTCACCGCCCTCGGTGCGCGGGAACATCTCGTCGGAGACCATGGCGTTGAGCAGCATGTTCTGGTGACTGAGCTCGGCGCCCTTGGGCTGGCCCGTGGTGCCGCTGGTGTACAGGATCACCGCGGTGTCGTCGGGCGCGGTCTGCACGGTCTCGAACTCGCCGGACACCCCGTCCAGCGCCGCCCACACCGTCTCCCCGTACTCGGACTCGGTGGCGAACGCGGTGGCGGGCAGGACGATGAAGTGCTCCGCCGAGGACTCCTCGAAGCCCGCCCTTCCCCGCTCGCCCAGCGGCAGCTCGGGGGTGCCCTCGAAGCAGAACAGCGCCTTGGCCTGGGAGTCCTCCAGGTGGTAGGCGATCTCCCTGGACTGCAGCAGCACGTTGAGCGGCACGACCGTGGCGCCCGCCTTGAGGATCCCGTAGTAGACGAACGGGAAGTAGGGCAGGTTGGGGCAGGCCAGCGCGACCTTGTCGCCCCTGCCGATGCCCCGGGAGACCAGGAGGTTGGCAACCTGGTTCGCGACGGTGTTGACGAGCGAGTACGGCAGCCGCAGGTCACCGAAGACCAGCGCGGTGCGGTCGGGGGCCTCCCGGGCGCTGTCCTCCAGTGCGATCGACAGGTTGAGCATCGTGCGTCCTCCTCCGAGCAGGCTCTGACCCGCTCATACTGGCAGCCCGAGATACCGACCGGTAGGTAACGCGGAGACAAATTGACGGCCAAACCATGGGGGAGTAAGCAGAGAAGAGCGCGCTTACGGGGAGGCGAGCTGGCCGTCTGTGCGATGAAAGGTCAGTGAGCGTGGAGTACGACTACGTCATCGTGGGTGCGGGGTCGGCGGGATGCGTGCTGGCCAACCGCCTCTCCGCCGACCCCGGGACGAGGGTCGCGCTCATCGAGGCGGGCGGTTCCGACCGGGGGCTCGCGGTGCGGATGCCCGCGGGCTTCGCCAAACTGTTCAAGACCGAGCGCGACTGGGACTTCACCACCGTCGGGCAGCCCGAGCTGTCCGGCCGGGAACTCTACTGGCCGAGGGGCCGGATGCTCGGCGGGTCCTCCTCGATGAACGCCCAGATGTGGGTGCGCGGGCACCGCGCCGACTACGACGGCTGGAACGTGCCCGGCTGGTCCTACGAGGACGTCCTCCCGTACTTCCGCAGGACCGAGCGCCGCACGGGCTCCAACCGCGGCGGCGTGTACGGCACGGAGGGCCCGATCCACATCTCGGAGCTGCGTTCCCCGAACCCCGCCACCGCGCTCTTCCTGCGGGCCTGCGAGGAGCTGGGCATCGCCCGCCTGGACGAGCTCAACGGCCCCTCCAACGAGGGCTGCTCGCCGACACCCGTCACCCAGCGCAGGGGGCGCCGCTGGAGCTGCGCCGACGCCTACCTCGCCCCCGCGGCCAGGCGGCCCAACCTCACCGTGCTCACCTCCTCGCGCGTACGCCGGGTGCTCGTCGAGGACGGACGCGCGACCGGGGTGGAGTACGTCGGCGGCGGTGACGGCACCTCGGTGGCGCGGGCGCGCGGGGAGGTCATCCTGTCGGCCGGGGCGATCGGCTCGCCGCACCTGCTGATGCTGTCGGGCGTCGGCCCGGCGGACGAGCTGCTGGCCGCCGGTGTCGAGCCGGTCCACGAACTGCCCGGGGTCGGCGCCAACCTCCAGGACCACCTCGCCTCGGGCGTCTTCCTGCACTGCCTCAAGCCGATCACCCTCGCCGGTGCCGAGTCGACCGGCAACCTGCTGCGCTTCCTGGCCGGGGGCCGGGGCATGCTCACCTCCAACGTCGGCGAGGCCGTGGCGTTCATCCGTACCTCGGAGGAGGAGCCCGCCCCCGACGTCGAGCTGGTCTTCGCCCCCGGGTCCTTCGTCAACCACGGCCTCACCCCGCCGTCCGGCCACGGCCTGACCATCGCCTCGATCCTGCTCCGGCCGGAGAGCCGGGGCCGCCTCTCGCTGGACGGCCGGGACGTCGTGATCGACCCCGGCTACCTGACGGCGGGGGCCGACGTCCGGCGGCAGGTCGCCGGGCTGCGGAAGGCCGGGGAGCTGTTCGCCACCGAGGCGCTCCGGCCGCTCGCGGGGCCGCCGATGGACCCGTACTGGGGCCCGAGGACCGACGAGGAGCTCGTCCGCTGGATCCGCGAGCGCAGCGAGACCCTCTACCACCCGGTCGGCACCTGCCGGATGGGCGACGACCCCGGGTCGGTGGTGGACCCGGCCCTGAGGGTACGGGGGATCGCCGGGCTGCGGGTGGTCGACGCCTCGGTCATGCCGGTCATCACCCGGGGACACACCCACGCGCCCACCGTCATGATCGCCGAAAGGGCCGCCGACCTCATCGCGGCCGGGGCGCCGGGGCGTTGAGCCGTTGGGGAGTTGAGTCACCAGGTCGTCGGGGCGTTGTGACGTCGGCCGCCGGGGTGCCTTCCGGGTACCGGCCACGCGAGGGGACCAGCTTGGCCAGGCTCCGGCCTTCCTTTCGCCGGGTTCCGGGGGGAGCATGTTCTCCAGGCCGGGCGCTTCCCGCATCTGGAGTGCTCCGGGAAAGTCGACGACCGCGTTCCCGGCTGGTTGAGCCGAGGGTCCTGTGGCAGGATCCGTAGAACAGAACGCGGTTCTAGTGGAGGCTGGCGTGACGGTTTCACTCGCGGACATCGATCTGTCGGACATCTCCTTCTGGGAGCGGCCGATGGCCGAGCGGGAGGCGGCCTTCGCGGTGCTCCGCGCGCAGCCTGGTCCCGTTCTGTTCTCCGAGCCCGAGATCCCCTTCGCCCCGCCCGGAACCGGCTACTACGCCCTGGTGCGGCACACGGACATCACCGAGGCCAGCCGCCACCCCGACGTCTTCTCCTCGGGCCGGGGGGCGACCTCCATCCAGGACCTCGGCCCCGACTTCGGCGAGTACTTCGGCTCGATGATCAATATGGACGACCCCCGGCACGCGAGGCTGCGCAGGATCGTCTCCCGGGCGTTCACGCCGAAGATGATCAAGCAGTTCGAGGTCGACGTCGAGACCGCCGCCGTGCGGATCGTGGACGACCTGATCGCGAAGGGACCCGGCTGCGACTTCGTGACCGAGGTGGCCGCGAAGCTGCCCCTGAAGATCATCTGCGACATGATGGGCATCGGTCCCGAGCACTACCAGGCGGTCTTCGACGCCACGAGCATCATCCTGTCGGGCGGTGACCCCGAGTTCATCGCCGACGTCAGCCGCGCGGCCGAGCTGCTCCTCGGCGCGGGGCAGGGGCTCCAGGACCTCGTCGTCTCCCTGGCCGCCGAGGGCGGAGACAACCTCACCACCGCTCTGACCAGTGCCAACATCGACGGCGAGAAGCTGACGATGCAGGAGCTCGGCTCGTTCTTCATCCTGCTGGTGGTGGCGGGCAACGAGACCACCCGCAACGCCATCTCACACGGCCTGCACCTGTTCAGCGAGAACCCCGGCCAGCGGGCACTGCTGCTCGCGGACCTCGAAGGGCGCCTGCCCGGTGCCGTCGAGGAGATCGTCCGCCTCGCCTCGCCCGTCGCCTGGATGCGCCGCAGCCTCACCCGCGACTACGAGATGAACGGCCACCTCTACCACGAGGGCGAGAAGGTCCTGCTGTTCTACTGGGCCGCCAACCGCGACGAGAGCGTCTTCACCGACCCGTACAGCTTCGACATCCGGCGCACCGAGGGGCCGCACATCGGCTTCGGCGGCCCGGGGCCGCACTTCTGCCTCGGTGCCCACCTGGCCCGCCG
The DNA here is from genome assembly GCF_055690525.1 of Streptosporangium sp. H13245. Taxonomy (NCBI): domain Bacteria; kingdom Bacillati; phylum Actinomycetota; class Actinomycetes; order Streptosporangiales; family Streptosporangiaceae; genus Streptosporangium; species Streptosporangium sp. H13245. The sequence goes on from NZ_JBSZKT010000065.1 coordinate 6,102, forward strand.
CGAGATCACCGTGATGTTCCGCGAGCTGTTCACCCGCCTGCCGGAGATCCGTTCGGTGGGGGAGCCGGACCGCCTGCGTTCCAGCTTCATCAACGGCATCAAGCGGATGAAGTGCACCTTCTAGCCCGACGCCGCCCTCACCGGTTCCCCGGCCTTCCGGACCGGCGGGGGCTCACCGCTCCAACGCGCGGATCGACTTGAAGACGGTGTTGACGTCGGGGAGCAGCTCCTTCTTGCTGTCCGGCACCGACATGTAGACGATCGCGGGCAGGTCGGCGCCGGTGCTCACGGCCGCCACGACCATGGTCGTCTTCGAGTCGCCCGAGGTGATCTCGTACGCGGCGAGCTGGCCGGGCAGGCCGTTCACCGAGAGGGTCTGCTGGGCGGTCTTGCGGGCGGTGTTGTCCTCGGGGAAGAACTTGTTGCGCCCGCTGGAGGCCACCGCGTTGATCACCGGGGCGAGGTTCTCCGGCGAGGTGTACTTGGCCTTCAGACGCTGCGAGAGAGGACCCGACATCAGCTGTGCGAACTGGGTCTTGCCCGTGGAGTCCGTACCCGCCGGGAGATACTGACGCGTCGTGAAGCCGTAGGTGGTGGGCATGGTGGAACGCTGGTCCTGCCGCCAGGGGCCGCCGAGCTGGGCCAGGGTGATGCCCGCCTGCTGGTCGGTGAGCGTCCCGGCCACCGGTGACGCCTCGCCGGTGAAGCGCGGCAGGCGGCCGATGGCTGCGGGCTTGGCGGGCTTCTTGGTCGTCGCCGCCGAGGGCTTGGGATCGGAGGGGATCTCCTCGCCGCCGGAGGCCAGCGGCCCGGCCAGGAACGCCCAGAGCACCGCGCCGAGCAGCGCGACGATCACGGACCCGGCCAGCGCGAAGACCCAGACCGGACGGCCGCGCTCCCCGAGTTCGTCCTCGTCCTCGATGGCCTGGTAGTTGTCGCCGAAGACCGTGTTCCACAGCTCCTGCTGGCGCTCCGGCGGCGGCGTCTTCGGGCCGCTGATCTGACCGGCGGTGACGAACGGCTTGTTCGGGTCGGACGGGTCCCGGCTGAGGTGGTGGCCGGGCTGGCCCGGGTGCCCAGGGTGGCCCGGCTGTCCGGGCTGACCAGGGTGGCCGGGGTGGCCCGCCGGACCCGGCTGGCCGGGGCCCGCCTGGCCTGGCTGGGGCTGGCCCGGCTGGGGGGCGGCTCCGGGGTGGGCGGGGGCCATCGGGGAGGAGGGCGCGCCGGGAGCCGCCGCGTTCGCCGCGGCCAGGGCCCACATCGCGGGGTTGTCCGGCACGCCGTAGCTGCGCCGCGCGTTTCCGTTGCCCGCGCCGCCGTCCGGGGCGCCGTTCGGAGGCCCGCCGTCAGGTGAGGCACCCCCGAAGGGGGACCCGCCGGGCAGGGGACTCTGGGCGGCGCCGGGGGAGGCACCGCCGAAGGGGGCGGCCGGAGCGTCGTTGCCGGCCCAGGCGGGAGAGAACGTCGAGGTCTGCGCATCGGCGAGCCCAGGGCTCCCCGGGTTTCCGAGATTCCCTGGGTTCCCGGGATTTCCTGGGTTTCCCGGGGAGGAGGCCGGGGGCCACGCGGCGCCGCCCGCCGGGGACGCGGGCGGCCAGGGGGCGTTCTCCGCCTGCGCCGACGACCACCCGTTGCCCTCCGCCGGGGGGCGGCCGGAGGCGTCGTGCCCCGGCGCGGTGGCCTGCCACGTCTCACCCGCCGCGTCGGAACCCTGCCGGTGCGCGCTTCCCTGCGGGCTGGACGCCTGTGCCCAGCCGTTGTTCTGCGGGCTGGTCGCCCGCGCCCAGCTGTCGGCCTGCGGGCTCTGCGTACGGTCGTCGTTCTGGGGCGGGGTGGTCTGGGGCCAGCCGCCACCGGGAGAGTCAGCCTGGGGGGCGCCGTCCTGCGACGGGGTGGACTGCGGCCACCCGTTGCCCGGGGAGGACGGGTGGCGGTCGCCGGACTGCGGGCCCGGTGCCTGTGCCCAGCCGTCCTGGGGGGAGGCGGGCTGGGGCCATCCGTTGCCGGGGGAGGTCTGGTGCCGGTTGTCGGCGCCCTGCGGGTCGGACGCCTGCGCCCAGCCGTCGCCCTGGGGGTTCGACGCCTGTGCCCAGCCGTTGTTCTGTGAGCCGGAGGCCTGTGCCCAGCTGTCGGCCTGCGGGCTCTGCGTACGGTCGTCGTTCTGGGGCGGGGTGGTCTGGGGCCAGGCGTTGTCGGAGGTGGCTGCCTGGGCCCAGCCGTTGCCACCCGGGGAGGCCGGGGAAGCCAGGGAGCCCGGGGAGCCCGGGGAGTCGGCCTGGGGGGCGTGCCGCTGGTCGCCGTCCTGGGGGGAAGCGGGCTGTGGCCATCCGTTGCCGGGGGAGGTCTGTTGCCGGTTGTCGGCGCCCTGCGGGTCGGACGCCTGTGCCCAGCCGTCACCCTGCACGCCGGAAGCCTGTGCCCAGCCATCGGCCTGTGAGCCGGAGGCCTGTGCCCAGCCGTCGCCCGGGGAGTTCGATGCCTGTGCCCAGCCGTCGTTGCGCGGGCTGAAGGCCTCCGACCAGCTGCTGTTGCCCGGAGGGTTCGACGCCTGCGCCCAGCCGTCACCTTGTGAGCCGGAAGCCTGTGCCCAGCCGTCGGCCTGCGGGTTCTGCGTACGGCTGTCGTTCTGGGGCGGGGTGGTCTGGGGCCAGCCGCCGCCGGGGGAGTCCGCCTGGGGGGCGGAGGCGCGTTGCCCTCCGCCGCCGGGCGAGGTCTGCCAGGAGGAGCCGTTGTCGCTCTGCTGCTCGTTCTGCGGGCCCTGTGGGCGGGGAAGCCGGGGCCCGGTGCCGAGGGGGTCGTTCGTCCACGAGGGCGACGGCTCGGCAGCCTCCGGCCATGCCGGAGGCAGGTGGGACTGGCTGGACTGCTCCGAGGCCATGCTTTCCTTACCTCCCGCGCGGGTGCCCGAATTAGGCGTATTGGGCATGGTCTCACGTGAGACGGGGGGGCTCGCAGGGAAACTGGAGAACGCCCCCCTGAACTGGAGTCCGGTGGGGTCGGTCGGTGGATCCTGCATGGGCAGGCCGACCTCCATCGGATCCGGGCCCTGCCCCGGCTCTACTGAATATGCCACGGTTAGAAGAGTAAACGGGAGAGACAAACGAGGTCACAACAGGCGTATAGCCATCGGGTCTCGTTGCCCCGGCGAGTGCGGGAACCTCCATTCTGCTGACCTGACCGGACCCTGTCCCCCGTTCGCCGTGATCGACCCCGTTTTCCCGGCCGTTTCCCTGGCACGAATACGCCTTGCGGGCTGCGATAGTCTTGCCCTATGCGTGCCGCGACCCTGCTTATCGGGCCGCATCGGCTTTCCCGTCCCTGAGCGCCCTGCCGATGCGGCTGCCCTCCGCGTGAGCGGGGGGTTTTTGTATTGGGCCGGACGGGTCAGACCATCCACGCAGGCATACCCCGAGGAAATCGACGTGAGCGAGCGAGCTGACATGCAGAGCGACGAGCAGCACTATGACCCGCAGGCCCTGCAGGTCAAGTGGCAGCGCAGGTGGGAGGAGCTGGACCCCTTCCGGGCCTCGGAAGACCCCGCCGACCCGCGCGAGCGGCGCTACATGGTCGACATGTTCTCCTACCCCTCGGGCGACCTGCACATGGGGCACGCCGAGGTCTTCGCCCTGGGCGACGTCATCGCCCGTTACTGGGTTCAGCGCGGCTACAACGTGCTGCACCCCATCGGCTGGGACTCCTTCGGCCTGCCCGCCGAGAACGCCGCGATCAAGCACAACGCGCACCCGGCGGAGTGGACCTACGCCAACATCGAGACCCAGGCCAACTCCTACCGGCGCTACGCGATCTCCTTCGACTGGTCCAGCCGCCTGCACACCAGCGACACCTCGTACTACAAGTGGACCCAGTGGCTGTTCAACCGCTTCTTCGAGCGCGGCCTGGCCTACCGCAAGGGCGGCCTGGTCAACTGGTGCCCGAACGACCAGACCGTGCTGGCCAACGAGCAGGTCAAGGACGGCAGGTGCGAGCGCTGTGGCGCCGAGGTCGTCCGCCGCGAGCTGACCCAGTGGTATTTCAAGATCACAGACTACGCCGACCGGCTGCTGGACGACATGTCCCTGCTGGAGGGCGGCTGGTCCGAGCGCGTGCTGACGATGCAGCGCAACTGGATCGGCCGGTCCGAGGGGGCCGACGTCGACTTCGTGATCGAGGGCCGCGACGAGCCGGTCACCGTCTACACCACCCGTCCCGACACCCTGTACGGCGCGACCTTCTTCGTGGTCGCCCCGGACGCGCCGCTGGCCGAGGAGATCGTCACCGACAACCAGCGTGAGGCGTTCGAGACCTACCGGGTCGAGGTGTCCAAGCTGTCCGACATCGACCGGCTGTCCACCGAGAAGGAGAAGACCGGCGTCTTCCTGGGCCGGTACGCGATCAACCCGGTCAACGGCGAGCGCATGCCGGTCTGGGCGGCCGACTACGTGCTGTCCGACTACGGCCACGGCGCCATCATGGCCGTGCCCGCGCACGACCAGCGCGACCTGGACTTCGCCCGCGCCTTCGACCTGCCGGTACGGGTGGTCGTGCACACCGGCCTGGCCGATCCCGGCGAGACCGGCGTCGCCACCGCCGGTGACGGCGCGATGGTCAACTCCGGCCCGCTGGACGGCCTGACCAAGGCCGACGCGATCCGGAAGATCATCGAGGTGCTGAGCGAGCGGGGCACCGGCCGCTTCACGGTCAACTTCCGGCTGCGCGACTGGCTGCTGTCCCGCCAGCGCTTCTGGGGCTGCCCGATCCCGATCATCCACTGCGCCGACTGCGGCGAGGTGCCCGTCCCCGACGACCAGCTGCCCGTCACCCTGCCCGACATGCAGGGCGAGGCCCTGGCGCCCAAGGGTGTCTCCCCGCTGGCCTCGGCCGAGGAGTGGGTCAACGTCTCCTGTCCCAAGTGCGGCGGCCCGGCCAGGCGCGACACCGACACGATGGACACCTTCGTCGACTCCTCGTGGTACTTCCTGCGTTACGTCGACCCGGCCTACGACGAGGGCCCGTTCGACGTCGAGCGCGTGCGCAGGTGGGGCCCGGTCGACCAGTACATCGGCGGCGTCGAGCACGCCGTGCTGCACCTGCTGTACGCCAGGTTCTTCACCAAGGTCCTGCACGACATGGGGATGGTCGACTTCGTCGAGCCCTTCACCCGCCTGCTGAACCAGGGGCAGGTCATCAACCAGGGCAAGGCGATGTCCAAGTCGCTGGGCAACGGCGTCGACCTGGGGCAGCAGATCGACGCCCACGGTGTCGACGCGGTCAGGCTGACCGTCGTCTTCGCCGGACCGCCCGAGGACGACATCGACTGGGCCGACGTCTCCCCGGCGGCGTCGCAGAAGTTCCTGGCCCGCGCGTTCCGCGTCATGGCCGAGGCCGGAGCGGCCTCCGCGCCCGGCGTCGACGTCACCACGGGAGACCTGAACCTGCGCAAGGTCGTCCACCACACCATCGACGAGGTCACCAAGCTGGTCGACTCCCACCGCTTCAACGTCGCGGTGGCCCGCATGATGGAGCTGACGAGCGCGGCCCGCAAGGCCATCGACTCCGGGCCCGGCGCCGCCGACCCGGCGGTCAGGGAGGCCGCCGAGACCCTGGCGGTCATGCTGTCGCTGGTCGCGCCGTACGCGGCGGAGGAGGGCTGGGAGCGGCTGGGCCGTACCGCCTCGGTCGCCACCGCGGGCTGGCCGGTGGCCGACCCGGCGCTGCTGGTCCAGGAGTCGGTCACCTGCGTCGTCCAGGTCGCGGGCAAGGTGCGCGACCGGCTGGAGGTCTCCCCGGAGATCTCCGAGGCGGACCTGGAGTCGCTGGCCCTGGCGTCGGAGAAGGTCCGGTCCTTCCTGTCCGGCACGCCGCGCAAGGTGATCGTCCGCGTGCCCAAGCTGGTCAACATCGTCCCGTAGTCGTCAGCGGAGGCATCCCGCGCGGTCCTGGGACCGCGCGGGAACTCGGGGCGGCTGTCCGGCGGGCGCCCCGGGGCCGCGTACCCACCGGTGTGTCACGCGAAGGCTTTGGCTGTTCGGCGGGCGCCCCGGGCGTTCATGGATCCACCGGCGTGTCCCGCGACGGTTTCGGCTGTTTGGTGGGCGCCCCAAATGTCACAGACCCACCGGCGTGTCCCGTGACGGCTTCGATCGGCGGGTTCCCGTGCCCGCCGACGTGGGGTCTCCCCTGGGCGTTCGCACCTGAAAACGCCGGGTGGGTGGTGTCCCGACATCGGGACACCACCCACCCGGCGTGTCGCGCGTCCTCCGGCGTGTCGCACGGAGGCTGGAGGCGCGTGGTTCGGAGGTCCGGAGCTCGCGGCGAATGCGGTGCGGCTCAGAGACTCGTAGTGCGCGGCGAAACGGCGCGGTTCGGAGGCGCGAAGCTCGCGGTACGAGAGCCCGTGAAAAACGGCTCCGAGCCTGTCCGGGACGCTCGCGTCAGAGCTTGCGGAGAACCGCGACGACCTTGCCGAGCACGGTGGCCTCGTCACCGGGGATCGGGTCGTAGTTGGGGTTGTGCGGAACCAGCCAGACGTGGCCGTCCCTGCGCTTGAAGGTCTTGACCGTGGCCTCGCCGTCGATCATCGCCGCGACCACGTCGCCGTTGTCGGCGACCGGCTGCTGACGTACGACCACCCAGTCGCCGTTGGCGATGGCGGCCTCGATCATCGAGTCGCCGGTCACCTGGAGGAGGAAGAGCGTGCCCTCGCCGACGAGCTGCTTGGGCAGGGCGAAGACGTCCTCGATGCTCTCCTCGGCGAGGATGGGGCCACCGGCGGCGATCCGGCCGACGAGGGGCACGTAGGCGGCGGTCGGACGGCTCACCGGGGCCTCGTCCTCACCGGAGTCGGGATCCACCCACAACACGGGCTCGCCGGGAAGGCGGACCTCCAGGGCGCGGGGGCGGTGCGGATCACGCCGCAGGTAGCCCTTGCGCTGCAAAGCCGTCAGCTGGTGCGACACGCTGGAGGTGCTGGTGAGCTGCACCGCCTCGCCGATCTCCCGCATGGACGGCGGGTAGCCGCGCTGCTGCACAGAATCGCGGATCACCTCAAGGATCTTCCGCTGCCTGGGGGTGAGGCCAAGGGAGTCACGCCTTCGCACCGCCAGGTCGCTGGCGGCCGAACCGTTCTCGTTGTGCTGGCTCATACGAACTCCTCGCCTCCCGGTCTGTATCTGACACGTCGCACACAGCGACCATACCTTGGCCGAAGATCAGACTCAAACAATTGTTCGAATGTCCTCGAAATCGGCGACGCCGTGGTGTACAACATCGTACGGGAGTTCGATCGACATCGTGTTCGATTCACCGATCTTTCTTCGACATGTGTTCGGCCAGGTCGAGGGGATGGGGGCCACCGTGAAACCGACCGCGACGACACCACGATCCAGGATCGCGCCGAGGTCCCGGGGGGCGCAGCGATCACCGGGGGCGCCGCGCCTGCGGCTCGTGCCGCCCCCGAGACCGGAGCCCGAGCCGGGTCCCGTGCCGGAGTCCGCGCGAAGGCCCGAGGCGGGGCCGGGACGGGAGTCCGCGTGGGACTCGGTGCCAAGGCCGCGCCCCGCCGGCGAGGCGGGACGAGAGTCCGAGCGGGCGTCCGGGCGAGAGCCGGGGCGGCGTCCCGGCGGCGAGGCGGGACGGGGGGCCGGGCGTGAGCCGCGACAGGAGTCAAAGCGAAGGTCCGGGGGAGAGCCGGGCCGGGTGTCCGGGCGTGAGACGGAGCGGGGATCCGGCCGTGCGCCGGGCCAGGTCTTCGGCCGCGAGCCGAGGCAGGAGTCAAAGCGAAGGTCCGGCCGCGAGCCGGGGCGGCCGTCCGGGCGCGCGTGGGGGAGGCGGCCCGGCCGCGAGGCGGGACGAGGGTCCGGCCGTGAGCCGGAGCGCGGGAGCGGGCGCGGGAGCGGGGGCAGGTTCGAGCGTGGATCCGGGCCGAGGCGGGCGCGGGGGTCGCGGGCGACGCCCGCGCCGAACGCCCGCCGTCCCGGTGCCGCCCGGCCGAGGGCCGCCGGACGGCCACTCCGGCTCACCCGGCGTGGAAGGATCGTGGCGGTGACGGTGCTCGCGCTGTTCACCCTGGCGGTGCTCTGGATCGGCGGGCGTATCGACATGGCCTCGGCGGGCGGACGGGCGAGCCTGGAAGGTCTGCCACGGATCACGGTGCACACGGGCGACACGCTGTGGGAGATCGCGGACGCGTTGACGGAGGAGGCGGACACCGGCCCGATGGTCCGCCGCATCATGGACCTCAACGGGCTGTCCGGCTCCGAGGTCCGGCCGGGGACCCGGCTCTATCTCCCCGAGGGCCTCGTCCCCCTGAGGTGAGCCGGTCGGTGGGGCGGGAGGGGCGCGGGTGTCCCGTCTGACAGGTCGTCTGGGACGACTGTGAGGGAAGGGGTGCCCGGGGCGAGAGGGGCCCCGGGCGGGCGGCGACACGCCGGGACGTGACGGCTGATCAGCGACTTCACGCGGCAAGGTCGTTTCAACTTGCGTTCATGGTCGAGCACTTCTACGGTTGGACCACAACATCTAGTGGCTGCATCGCAACCCTTCACCACAGCTTGTGTTTCCATTACCGCATCTCGACTATTCGAAGATGTGTGCGCGAGCGTCTAGCCGTGCGTGTCATGGGTAGGTGAGGTGGGTCGGCCGCTTCGGTAGGTCAAGGAGGCGACACGCGTGCATTGTCCGTTCTGTCGCCATCTGGACACGCGAGTCATCGACAGCCGGGCCACCGAGGACGGTGGGGCCATCCGCCGCAGGCGCACGTGCTCGGAGTGCGGGCGCAGGTTCACCACGCAGGAGACCGTCCTGCTCATGGTGAGCAAGCGCAGCGGTGTGACGGAGCCGTTCTTCAGGGACAAGGTGATCGCCGGGGTCCGGCGGGCGTGCCAGGGGCGGTCCGTCGGCGAGGATTCCCTGGCACAGCTGGGCCAGCGGGTCGAGGAGAGCATCCGGGCCACCGGATGCGCCGAGATCGCGGCCCACGAGGTCGGGCTCGCCATCCTGGGCCCGCTCCGCGAGCTGGACGAGGTGGCGTACCTGCGGTTCGCCTCCGTCTATCGGGGATTCGAGACGCTGGCCGACTTCGAGGCGGAGATCGAGAAGCTCCGGGCGGAGCGCTCAACCAAGCAGGACTGATGCAGACCCCGGGCGCCGGGGGTGAGGCGGCGCGTTGGTGTGGTCCGATTCGAGGGCTCTACGAAGCCCCAGGAGGGGGAAGTCATGACGGAGACTGTCGGCGCGGTGACACGTGGGGGCAAGAGGCCGCGTAAGGGCCTGAAGATGAAGCGCATCTTCACCACGCCAGGTGTGCACCCCTATGACGAGCTGGTCTGGGAACGCCGTGACGTCGTCATGACCAACTGGCGCGACGGCTCGATCAACTTCGAGCAGCGCGGCGTCGAGTTCCCCCGCTCGTGGTCGGTCAACGCCGCCAACATCGTGACCACCAAGTACTTCCGTGGCGCGGTCGGCACCCCGCAGCGGGAGTGGAGCCTCAAGCAGCTGATCGACCGGGTGGTGGGCGTCTACACGCGTACGGCGGTCGAGCACGGCTACTTCGCCACCGACGAGGATGCCGAGATCTTCGACCACGAGCTCAAGCACGCCCTGGTCAACCAGGTCTTCAGCTTCAACTCGCCCGTGTGGTTCAACGTCGGCACCGCGTCGCCGCAGCAGGTCAGCGCCTGCTTCATCCTGGCCGTCGACGACCAGATGGAGTCGATCCTCGACTGGTACAAGGAAGAGGGCGTGATCTTCAAGGGAGGGTCGGGCTCCGGCGTCAACCTCTCCAGGATCCGTTCCTCCAAGGAGCTGCTCTCCAGCGGCGGCACCGCCAGCGGCCCGGTCTCCTTCATGCGCGGCGCCGACGCCTCCGCGGGCACCATCAAGTCCGGGGGCGCCACCCGCCGCGCCGCCAAGATGGTCGTCCTCGACGTCGACCACCCCGACATCGAGGAGTTCGTCGAGACCAAGGCGCGCGAGGAGGACAAGATCCGCGCCCTCCGCGACGCCGGGTTCGACATGGACCTGGGCGGCAAGGACATCGTCTCCGTCCAGTACCAGAACGCCAACAACTCCGTGCGCGTCTCCGACGAGTTCATGCGCGCGGTGGAGAACGGCGAGGAGTTCGGCCTGCGCGCCCGCCTCACCGGCGAGGTGATCGAGAAGATCGACGCCAGGGAGCTGTTCCGCAAGATGGGCAAGGCCGCCTGGGAGTGCGCCGACCCCGGTGTCCAGTACGACGACACGATCAACGACTGGCACACCAGCCCGGAGACGGGCCGCATCACCGCCAGCAACCCCTGCTCGGAGTACCTGCACCTGGACAACTCCTCGTGCAACCTGGCGAGCATCAACCTGCTGAAGTTCCTGAAGGACGACGACAGCTTCGACATCGCGAGCTTCGTGAAGATCACCGAGCTGGTCATCACCGCGATGGACGTCTCCATCACCTTCGCCGACTTCCCGACCGAGAAGATCGACCAGACCACCCGCGCCTACCGCCAGCTGGGCATCGGCTACGCCAACCTCGGCGCGCTGCTCATGGCCACCGGCCACGCGTACGACTCCGACGGCGGCCGGGCGGTCGCCGGGGCCATCACCTCGCTGATGACCGGCGTCTCCTACCGCCGCAGCGCCGAGCTGGCCGCGGTCGTGGGCCCGTACGACGGCTACGCCCGCAACGCCGACGCGCACAAGCGGGTCATGCGCAAGCACAACGACGCGAACGACGCCCTGCGCACGTACGACGACATCGACGGGGCCATCCACCGCGAGGCCTCCAGGCAGTGGGTCGAGTGCCTGCGGCTCGGCGACAAGAACGGCTACCGCAACGCCCAGGCCTCGCTCCTCGCCCCGACCGGCACCATCGGCCTGATGATGGACTGCGACACCACCGGCATCGAGCCCGACCTCGCCCTGGTCAAGTTCAAGAAGCTCGTCGGCGGCGGCTCCATGCAGATCGTCAACCAGACGATTCCCCGCGCGCTGCGGCGGCTCGGCTACCAGGAGGAGCAGGTCGAGGCGATCGTCGAGTTCATCGCCGAGCACGGCCACGTCGTCGACGCCCCCGGCCTGCGGCGCGAGCACTACGAGGTGTTCGACTGCGCCATGGGTGAGCGCGCGATCGCCCCCATGGGCCACGTCCGCATGATGGCCGCGGCCCAGCCGTTCCTGTCCGGGGCCATCTCCAAGACGGTCAACCTCCCCGAGTCCGCGACGATCGAGGACATCGAGCAGGTCTACATGGAGGGCTGGAAGCTCGGCCTGAAGGCCCTGGCCGTCTACCGCGACAACTGCAAGGTCGGCCAGCCCCTCTCGGCCTCGGGCTCGGGCAAGAAGACCGAGGAGAAGGAGACGCCCGCCGAACCGGCGATCCAGGTCGTGGAGATCAGCCGCCCGACCCGGCGCCGGATGCCGAACCAGCGCCCCAGCACCACCACCCGCTTCACCGTGGGGGGCGCCAAGGGCTACATGACCGCCTCGTCCTACCCCGACGACGGCCTCGGTGAGGTCTTCCTGAAGATGTCCAAGCAGGGCTCGACCCTCGCGGGCGTCATGGACGCGTTCTCGGTGGCCATCTCCATCGGCCTGCAGTACGGGGTGCCGCTGGAGACGTACGTCGGCAAGTTCGTCAACATGCGCTTCGACCCGGCCGGTATGACCGACGACCCGGACGTCCGCATCGCCGCCTCGGTGATGGACTACATCTTCCGCCGTCTGGCCCTGGACCACCTGCCCTACGACGACCGCGCCGCTCTGGGGATCTTCTCCGCCTCCGAGCGCGCCGCCCAGCAGCGCGGTGAGGACCCCGCCCCGATCCACACCGCCGACGAGGTCATCGCCGAACTCGCCACCTCGGCCCCCATCGAGGAGCCGCAGCCCCGCCCCGAGGCGGCCCCTGCGGAGGCTCCCGGACGGGTCGGCTCCCTGGAGTCCCACCAGGGCCGCACCGCCGACGCGCCCCTCTGCATGACCTGCGGCACCAAGATGCGCCCCGCGGGCAGCTGCTACGTCTGCGAGGGCTGCGGCTCCACCAGCGGCTGCAGCTGAGAGCAGGCGCCGACAGCGCCGATCCGGGCAGGGGGCCGGGCCATGGCCCGGCCCCCTGCGGTTTTGCCATCGCCTTCGCGGGAACGCCGTGTCTCCTTCTCCTGTTCGCCAACGGCTGGGGCGACGAGGAGTCCGGCTACCCCCTGCTGCCGGACGCGAAGGTCGGCTGGCTCCGTGACCTTGAGCCGGAAACCGCCGAGATCTGGTCGTCGCCCGAGGGCGACGTGCCCGACGAGCTCTACTTCGTCTATGGAGCGGAGCAGGCAGGATTGCATCCATCTGAGGGGGGAGTACGTGCCCGACACCCTTCTGGTCGGGTACGGGGACGATGGCGAATTTCTCCTCAATCCCCACGTCAGGTTCTCTGATGGAGAGTGGGAGTCCTGGTTTCTCGCGCCCTGGCTGCCGGGCGCCAGTCGTCACAGATCCTTCTGGGACCTGATGAGGACCCAGTAGCGTTCCGGACGTCGTGACCGGCCGGGGAATGCCACGCCTCTGTTATGACCGGTCAGCGACGAGGCGTCGTAGTGCGGCGTGTGCGGGTGGGCCCCAGGTGGGCTTGCCGCCGGGGCGGCCGTGGACGCCTGCGTCTCCGATGAGGACGCCGGCGAGGGCGCGTCCCACCGCCCATCCGCGGGCGCGGCGCAGGGTCGCGGGGTCCGGGGCCGGTCGGTAGGCGGCGTGGAAGAGGTCGGCGGCGCCGTCCGGCAGCAGGATCCACGCGGCGGCGAGGTCCCAGGCCGGGTCGCCCGCGAAGAGGTCGCCGAAGTCGATCACGCCGCAGAGGGTGCCGTCCGCGGTGAGGACGTTGGCCGGATGCAGGTCGCCGTGGAGCCACAGCGCCGGGCCGGTCCAGCCGGGCGCGGCGGCGGCGTCCTCCCAGACCGCGCGGACGGCGTCCGGGTCGGGGACGAGCCCCAGCTCGACGGCCGAGGCGAGCTGTCGGAAAACGCCCTCGGAGTGGTCGGCCAGCGGCCCCCCTCGGCTGCGGCCCTGGCCGGTGGGTGCCTGTTCGGGGGCGGGCCGGTGCAGAGCGGTCAGGAAGGCGGCCAGGGTGGTGGCCGCCTCCGCGGCGCGCGTGACGGGGGCGCGGTCGGCCGGCTCGCCCGGCACCCAGGTGGTGACGATCCAGGTGCGCGGAAACCGCGCGGAGGGCTCACCGAGACGCTGCGGAACGGGAACCGGCAGCGGAAGGCGCGGGGCGAGGGCGGGCAGCCAGGTGTGCTCCTTGCGCAGCAGCGCGTCAGCGGACTCCGTCGCCCAGGGCAACCGGACGGCGAGGTCGTCGCCGAGCCGCCACAGCTGGTTGTCCCAGCCGCGCGCGCCGAGCCTCACCGGGCGGTCGGCCAGGTCGGGGTGCTGGTCGCGCAGCAGATCCCGCACCAGCTCCGCGGTGATCTCCATCTCGGTGTGCGTCATGCGGATCCACAGTAGCCGGAGCCGCTCGACGGCCGTCCGGGAGCGTGGGGCGGACCGGCCGTCCAGCCGTTTGAAGATCGTTGAGGCGCGCCGGGCGGGTAGGCTGGCCGCGGCCGCCCACGACGCCGAAGGAGCCCCCCTGATGACCACCGACGACCCGACGATGACCCGGATCGGCCAGGGGGTGGAGTTGCATCACCACCAGGGGCAGCGTGAAGCCGCCCGCGACCTGTTCGCGCGGATCTGGGATGACATCGGCGGCGAGCAGGGCGACCCGCTGCATGTCTGCGTCCTCGCCCACTCGATGGCCGACGTGCAGGACGACGTGCAGCAGGAGCTGATGTGGGATCTGCGGGCGCTCGCGGCCGTCGCCCTGGTCACCGATGAGCGGGTGAGCCAGGCCGGGGTGCCGCTTTCCGTGGCCGGTCTGTATCCGTCGTTGCACCTCAATCTGAGCGACTGCTATCGCAAGCTGGGCGATCTCGACCGCGCCCGCGAGCACCTGCGGCAGGCGCGGGCCGGGATCGGCGCACTGGGCGACGACGAGTACGGGCGGCTCATCAGGGGCGGCTTGGAACGGTTGGCCGAACAGTTGGATGACGTCACCTGATCGTGAGCCCGGCGGACTCTCCGTACGAGACGAGTACGGGCGGCTCATCAGGGGCGGCCTGGAGCGGTTGGCCGAACAGTTGGATGACGTCACCTGATCGTGAGCCAGGCGA
>NZ_JBSZKT010000066.1:0-20156 GCF_055690525.1 Streptosporangium sp. H13245
TGTGTGCCTGCGCGTTCTGTCGGTCGCCGTCATGTTCGCCAGAGCTGGGCTCGGCACCATCGGGGGTGGGGGTGATTGCGGGTAGTGCTGTGCGGAGCCGGGCGTGAAATACCCGGTCGGCGTGGGAGGCGGTCAACCAGAGCTCCTGACCTTTCTTCGTGGTGACGATGCGCCCGTCCCAGGCGGCATCTCCTGCGGAGCGCACCAGCTGGCGCCCCAGCTGGGCGGTGAGGCGGTGCGCTTGGTGTTGCCAGTGGGATCTGCGCTGTGCGGGGTCCTGGCCGGGGCGCAGGCCGGCGAGCCAGTCGCGAAAGGGCCCGTCCAGGGTGGCGAATCCCAGCTCGCGTGCCGCACTTCGTGGCGGGTCGGGTTCGGCGCCGGCGGCCCGGGCCAGATCGGTGGCCAAATCGCCGAGCACGTTCACCGCTGCTTCGGCATCGGCGACCGCGTCGATCGCGGCTTGGCCGAGCCCGCTGTCGCGCTCGTGCAAGAGCACCACCGGCATCGCGACGGCGTCGTCGATCACCTCGTCGATGACGGACTGCTGGGTGCCGTAGATCGCGCCGAACAGCCGCGCCCGGATCAGAAAATCCGCGGGCAGGTCACCTTCGACGGTGAGGCGGGCGACCCAGTCCAGAATGCGTGGCCGAACGATGGCCGCGGCCTCGGCGCGTTGTTCGGCGCCGTGCGTGCGGCCGGCGACCAGCGCGCCGAGCCCCCGCCACGCGCTGCGGCTCACATCGTGTTCGCGCGGCAGATACACCTGCGCCAGGCCGAGTTTCTTCTCCTGAAAAGCGCTGCGTCGCCAGCCGGTCATCGGTTCGCGCTGATGCTTGTTGTGCGCGGCCAGCGGGTCGCCGTAGGCCAGGACCACCCCGTGCACGCCGTCGTCGTCGAAGGCCAGCCGCACTCGCCGCGACTGCCAGGTATACAGGTCACGGATCCCGGCCGGGCGCCTGCTCAGCTCCACCACGTCGGTTTGCGCCGCACCGGGCGGCGGGCGGCGCCAGGCGGGCACATCGCCGGGGTCGATGCGCAAGGTGTCGGTGTCGAAGGCGATCAGGTTCAACAGCAACGTCTCGCGCAGATTCCCCCCCTCCACCAGCACCCCGCCCAGCGCGCCGGCCCAGGCGACCCCTTGGGGGTAGACCTTGCCGCCCTTGACCCGCAGGTCGCCGACCGCGCCGGTTTTGATGCCGGAGGTGTCAAAAGCGTGGGCGTGCACCACCCAGCGGGCGGCCTCGGCGAAGCCCAGCCGCCGCACGCCGCGGGCCCGCATGGTGAAGAACGGCGCCCCGTTGGGCACATCGGCCACCAGGCGATCCAGCGAGCTGACCTCACCGCTGACGCTGCGCAGGCCCGCGGTCTGGAAGAAGGGCTGGTGCGGGTGCAGCAGGTCCAGGCGGTCGCGGTGACGCTCCAGGTAGTCGCTGATGCAGGCAACAGGCAGTCCCTCATCCCACAGCTGCTGCCACTGCTCCAAATCATCAGGGCCGTCGATCGCGTCGTGCACGATCGCCAATAGCAGCCGCAACAGCGCGAACTCCTGAGTGCACACATCCCCCACCAGCCGCCGCACATCCTCGGCCTGGGTGAATATCTGCTGCAGTGACAACTCGTCCTGGCTGCCGTCGTGGCGCTGCACCATCAGCCACGGGGCGCGGGTCAAATCAAACGACGCAGGAGCGGTGGGTTCAGTGGGCACGGCTCACCTTCAGACCATCGGTGGGGGTGTAGTGCAGGTCATAGCCCGCCAGGCGGGCCCGGCCCTGCTCATCGAGCATCAAGATCAGCTCCCCGGACAGCCACGGGCTGTCGGGGCTCTGCCAGGCCGGCACGCAATCGGCCTCCAGCTCCGCGATCGCCCGATCCACGCTCTGGGGGGTGGAGAAGTGGTAGGGCAGCCGCAGCCCGCACGAGGCCACGATGCGCGCCAGCTGCGGGTCGGGGGCGACCTCGGTGGGCAACTCCAGCCCGCCCCGGCCCGGCCCCAGCCACGGCAGCGTAATCAACGTTCCGTTGGGGCGGCGTTGCACGACCAGCACCTCCAACGACTCGGCGCCGTCGCGGACCTGGGCCCGGCCGGTGCGGGTATCATCGGCGTCGCCGACCCCGGCGTCGATCCAGCCGATCAGCGCCCGGCCGGCCCGGCCGACCTCGTTGATCTGAAAACCGCGGGCCTTGTCCTGCTGTTGTGCGTGGTGCAGGTCCTGCTCGCCGCGCGCGCGATCCATCTCCTCCTGCCAAGAAGGCGGGCCGATCGGGTCGGGCCCGTAGGCTTTTTGAACGAGCGGGCTGATGTCGCGCGGCAGGCACACCACATCCCCCGAGGTGGCGGTCCCCGACAGGTAGGGCTCCAACACCGCCGCCGAGCGCAGCAACGCGTGCCTGCGGTAGATCCGCTGCGAACCCCTCACCGCCTCAACCGGAACCACATCCCAATCCGCGCCGGTCACCACACAGCGCGCCGCCCGCAGCCGTTCGGGCCGCTCGGCTTGGTCTTCGCCGCGCTGATGGCGGTGCAGGCGCCCGATGCGCTGCAACAGAAGATCAACAGGACACAAGTCCGAGACCAGCAGGTCGAAGTCGATGTCCAACGACTGCTCGGCGACCTGGCTGGCCACCACGATGTGCACCCCGGTGGGCCGATGGCCGGCACGTGTGCCCGGCGGGCCGAACCGGGCCAGCAGATCAGCGTCCTTGCCGGCCCGATCCACATCGACGAACCGGGCGTGCGCCACGGTGACCTGGTCGGCGCCGAACCGCTCGCGCAGGTAGGCGGCGGCCTCCAGGACCCGGTCGACGGTGTTGCGCACCACCAGCACGCAACCGCCACCGACCAGGTCCTCCTCCAAGCGCTCACCCAGGGCGGCCAGGTCATCGCTCAACCGCTCAAGACGCACCCGCGTGCTGCGGCCAGACGCCGCAACGTCCCACGTCGTGGCTGGCCCGCCCGGCTCGACCATCGTCAGCAGCGGATAGTGATCGGCTTGCGCCACCTCCACAAAAGCGGCCTCACCTGAGGGGTCTTGTGCTGCTGTTCCGGCGTAGGCCGCGGCGAGCTCACGCCGGCGCCCGGCCGGCAGCGTCGCCGACAACACCACCACCGCCACCCGGTAGGCGCCCAGCCACGCCAGCACCCGATCCAGGTAGGAATTCATGTAGGTGTCATAAGCGTGTGCCTCGTCGATCACGACGACCTTGCCCGCCAGCGCCAGGTGCCGCAACGCCAGGTGACGGCTTTTCAGCCCCATGAACAGCAGCTGATCGATCGTCCCCACCACAAACGAGGCCAGCATCGCCTTCTTGCGGCCCCGCAACCACTGATGCGCGACCAACTCGGCAGAAGAGCGGCGCTCACCAGAGCGCGGCCGATCCCCCTGGCCGCCGTCCATCTCCACCCCGCGCACTACCCGCCGACCGCGGCGCACCAGGTCGGCGTACTCCTCGTTCAACGCCGCCTTGGAATGCGCCAGCACCACCGAACGCTGCCCACCCCCACCCCCACCCTCGCGTTCGGGTTCGGGGTGGTCATCGGGCAGGCGACGCAGCCAGTCCAACAACCGGGGGAACATCGCGTTTCCCGTCGCCATGGTGGGCAGCGCCACCAAGCAGCCGCCCGCTCCGCTGCGCGCCGCGAAGATCTCGGCGACCGCCAGCGCGGCCTCGGTCTTGCCCTCCCCCATCGGCGCCTCGATCACCATCAATCCCGGCGAAGACATCGCCCGCGCTGCCTGCACCGCACGTTCTTGCACCGGGCGGATACGCGCTTTTGGCGGCAGCCGAAACCGGGAGGAGAACAACTCGGCCGCCCCCCCGGCGGGGAGTGGGGCTCGCCACGGCGCCGGCAGGTCCAGACCCCGCCACGCCGCCTCCACCCGCTGCCTGCCGCTCTGCTTGCTCCCGTCGGGGAAGTAGGGGAACAGGTCGGGATTGCTGGCGATCCAGTCGGCGACGATGACCAGCCCGCTCAGCGCCACCTGCACCGGCTGCGGCAGTTTGACCTGCCCCCACCCAGCCAGATGATCTGCGACTTCGCACACCTGCGCGCAACGATCAAGGAACTCGTACTGCACCTCTCGCCACCGCGACGCACACCCCGGGCTGCGCAGCAGCTCAGGATGGAGATTCACCTCGCGGATATCGGCGTGCGTCGGCGCCACCCCATGGTGAGCGCCGATGATGAGGGTGAACGGCAAGGTGGCCGACCGCGCCCACCCGTAGCGGGTGATCAACCACTCCTGCGCCAGCATCTGCCCGGCCAGCCCGTGCCGGGCCAGCCGGCGATCCGGCATCTGCTCCACAGCCGCCATGTCCAGCCCGGCCGCCCGCATCACTTGCGCGAGCGACTCCACCTGGCAGGCGAACGCCGGGGTGGCCTTGCCGACATCGTGAGTGGCCGCCAGCCACACCACCAGCCGCCGCGCCTCCACCTCACCCCCAGCAAGCGCCTCGGCGATCAGCCGCCGCACCTGCAGGGGAACCCAGCGATCCCACAACAGCCCGGCCACCGCGCCGCTGTCGGCCAGATGCCGCCACAACGGCAACCACCCATCACCATCACGGTCATGCTTGGCCCAGACCGTACGCGCCGCATCCGAAAGCCCGTCAACGAAACGGTCAATCAACGGCTCCTCATTGAGCATGCGGCCATTTAAGCCACCATCACCGACAAAAATTCACGAACCCCAAATCCCCGACACCTTAAGCACCAAAAGAGCGAAATACTAACATTCATTCAAAGAATCCCTTTAATGACAGAGAGTCCAAAACATCGGCCCTCTGAGGCTCTGACCGGCTGAGAGGCTACGCTTGCCCAACGCGCAACCCCGGAAGGCGCGGCCCGTTCGCAAGACACTGGCCGTCTCCTCGTTGAGATACTTGATAACTCGATCAAAAAACCGGAAATGTGCAGAATGTCGCATTCTTTGAAAGTGCTCGAAATCCACGCCCGCCGCCGATAACCCTCCAGGTCAACGAGTGTGCTCCCCGCGCCCGCAGGGATGGTCCACCATGCCGGTCACCTCGACGTCGTAGCCGGTCGTGCTCCCCGCGCCCGCAGGGATGGTCCCCATGAGGCCCCCCCCTCGTCGGTGCGGCTCTTGTGCTCCCCGCGCCCGCAGGGATGGTCCCTCCTCGCCCAGGTCTCGCGCGAGGCCGCGGCCGTGCTCCCCGCGCCCGCAGGGATGGTCCGTCGTCTTTTCTTTCACCCATTCCCAGCCTGCGGTGCTCCCCGCGCCCGCAGGGATGGTCCCGCGATGCTGACCTACTCCAGCAGCGACCCGCAGTGCTCCCCGCGCCCGCAGGGATGGTCCCTCGTCTTTGGACAGAAGTGACACGTAGATCTCGTGCTCCCCGCGCCCGCAGGGATGGTCCCGTCACTAAGCCCAGCGGAACCGCCGCCGGTGAGTGCTCCCCGCGCCCGCAGGGATGGTCCCGGGACGACGAGTTCCCTCACGCAGTCGCCGGAGTGCTCCCCGCGCCCGCAGGGATGGTCCCGGGGCCCTGCGGATCCCCGGGGAATGAAGTATGTGCTCCCCGCGCCCGCAGGGATGGTCCCCGTCACGATCGCGGACGCGACCCCCATCACCTGTGCTCCCCGCGCCCGCAGGGATGGTCCCCCAGGGAAACCCTCCATGGCGTCGAAGCTGTTGTGCTCCCCGCGCCCGCAGGGATGGTCCTGGCTACATCTCACGACGGACAATCACGCCCAAGTGCTCCCCGCGCCCGCAGGGATGGTCCCTCCTACCAGCTGGCGTGGCCGGTGGAGGACTGGTGCTCCCCGCGCCCGCAGGGATGGTCCCGCACTCGGCGGTCATCGCTCACCACCGCCCGCGTGCTCCCCGCGCCCGCAGGGATGGTCCCTGGTCGGCGGGTTCGTCGATGTCGAAGCCGAGGTGCTCCCCGCGCCCGCAGGGATGGTCCCCTGGAGCGAAATATGAGCAACGAATCCCCCCTGTGCTCCCCGCGCCCGCAGGGATGGTCCCGCTGCAGCGGTGACCATGGTCTTCGGCGGGCTGTGCTCCCCGCGCCCGCAGGGATGGTCCCCAGACCTGCACGCCGATGATCTTCTCTTCACCGTGCTCCCCGCGCCCGCAGGGATGGTCCCGGCTACGGCGGGCCATGGATCAAGCGGTCGAGTATGGCGGCAGTGCTCCCCGCGCCCGCAGGGATGGTCCCCACGGACTTGGGTCTGACCTTGTCGGGGGTGGGTGCTCCCCGCGCCCGCAGGGATGGTCCCTGGTACGCCGTCCTGGTACTCGTCGGCGAGGGGTGCTCCCCGCGCCCGCAGGGATGGTCCCTGAGGGACGAAATCACCTCAGGCCGTCTCCTCGTGCTCCCCGCGCCCGCAGGGATGGTCCCCCCCTACGCCTCGTGTCGCTCTCACGAGGTCGGTGCTCCCCGCGCCCGCAGGGATGGTCCGGACTGATTCTGCTGATCTTCCTGGCGTTCCTGGTGCTCCCCGCGCCCGCAGGGATGGTCCGCACCCCCAGTCCCTCTGGGGGGACCACGCCGGGTGCTCCCCGCGCCCGCAGGGATGGTCCCATCGCCGTCACCCTCCATGACCGGGTGGGCGAGTGCTCCCCGCGCCCGCAGGGATGATCCCGAACTCGGACTTCTTCGCCTACCGGAATCCGGGTGCTCCCCGCGCCCGCAGGGATGGTCCCTCGAACGCGTACATCGGAGTCGGCGACAGCTCGTGCTCCCCGCGCCCGTAGGGATGGTCCCGAGACGTCGTTCCAGATGCAGCAGCTGCTCACGTGCTCCCCGCGCCCGCAGGGATGGTCCCTGGTCGTGACCACCCAGTTCGGCTCCACTTCCGTGCTCCCCGCGCCCGCGGGGATGGTCCCAACTACACGGTCCGGCGCAACGGCGTCCAGGTGTGCTCCCCGCGCCCGCGGGGATGGTCCCAGAACGGGAACAGCCCCGACCGACCGGGAACACGTGCTCCCCGCGCCCGCGGGGGTGGTCCCACCTGTGACTCGCCGACACCGAGTGCGGAGGCGTGCTTCCCGCGCCCGCGAGAATGGTCCCAGGTCCGTGCACGTGATGTTGACCAGGCTGAGGGTGCTCCCCGCGCCTGCGGGGATGGCCCCGGAACAGAATCCATGTTCTGTCCTATGTGCCCGCCGCCGTTGCCCCTTTCCGGCTTACTTGGTCTGCCCCTCACTGCCTTTCGCGAGCTCTGGGAGAAGACGCAACCCAGCCGGAACCGTCAGAAACGATCTTATTCAACGGCGGGCGAGAATCGCGGCCGCCCGAGTCTTCCTCGCAGGCCGATTCGGCTGCTGCCAGGAAGAGCCCGGAGCTCCGAGAGGGAGAAATCTCGAAGGTGCGTGGCATTGCACGCGCAACATTCTGAAGGATGGAGCTCGAAAGGGCGCGTGGAGAGGGTCAGCGGCCTTCGAGGTCTTTCACGCGAGACTCCAGACCTTCTATGCGTTCGGCTAGCCGGCGCACCTCGGTCATCACCTGCTGAAGTTCGGAGGACGGCTCATTCTGGTCAGGAGTTTTGACCACGTATGTGCCGCGCGTCGATTGCGTGCTGATCAGGCCGTCGTGCGCGAGTTCGTCCAAGGCTCGGCGGACCGTCTCGACGGCCACGCCGTAGCGCTGGGCCAACTGACGCCGCGCCGGAAGCCGCTCGCCGAGCTTGAGTCGACCTGCCGCCACCTCTTGACGCAGGTCGTCTGCAATCTGCAGGTAGGCAGGCTGGGGATCGCTGAAATCAGGCACGGACACAACACCAAGGCTAAGCCCTTCAGCTGTACTAGGAAAGCATGGTTGAGCTAACCCTAAATTGAACTAGTACAGTAGCGTCTACCTAGACCAATCTGATCGCCAGGCAAGGAGGAAAGGTAAGAGCGATCGCCATGGGCTGATGGCTCCGGCCTGGTGTGATGTCGGCCGTGCTTTGGATCACTAGCCGGATGGATATGCGCGCATGGCAAGCCAGCGGTGCGGTGTGAAGGTGATGAGAACGGCAGGGGGATCACGAGGCGCTGAAGCGCGAAGCGAATCTTCCGACTCTTTTGAGTCAAGTCCAGCAAAGCGATTTGTGTCATCATGGTAGATACGCCTGCTACGTACGTGATTCCTGGAACACGAGGGGGTGAGACGTCTGGGGGAGCACCGGCAGATGAGAAGCCAACAACTGCGCATGTCGGCGTAACTGAACAGCTCCTCGCCAAATCATGAAGTTGGCCCTCTGCAAGTCCACCACAGGAGGACCCAGCGCCTGCATCGCTTGCCGGCCAGCTGGCGCCGGGCCTCCCATCAGACCCACTCGAAGGGAGTAGGTCATGTTCAGCATCCCATCGATCGCGAGCACGGACACCCTAGGGGTGCCTCAATGGCTCATGCGTTGGCTGCTGACTCTCGTCACCACTCTGACGGGACGCGGGCATCTTGACAAGATCTCAGCGATCGGAGTCAATGTCGATGGCTGAGACCGTCTGGCTGTCGTCAGATGGCCCCCATGGTGACGACTACACCAGCGAGGTCGCCGCAGCCGTATCCGAGGCTGTCCGCGTCCTCAACCACGCCACGCTCTCCCATGTCGGCGTCACCTATCCGTCCACCGTGTACGACGTCCTTGGCCGTATCAGCAGTTCGACAGCTGGGCTTGACCAACTGCTGGGGCAACTCGGCGAGGCGTTGCGGCGCATGCAGGCATCCGGACAACTGGGTGACGACCATGGCGACCCCGACGAGCTTCTTGACAAGGCCTTGTCAGAACTTACGGCGGCCCGGAAGACGGCACGTGACCTCGCGCTCCGAATCGACCGTGCCTTCAACACCACGGCCGGTCTGCATCTGACGGACAGAGGCAGGCACTAGATGAAACGGGAAGGGCTGTACTTCGACGACCGATTCCCGACTCGGAGGCAGATAGCAGGCCTGTCGGACGCCGCATTCCGTATACATTTCACAGCGATCTTCTGGTGTGCCCACAACCTGACCGACGGTGCGGTACTCCAGGAAGACCTGATCGACGTGTGTCCGCGAGTGCGAAAGCCGATGCGCTTCATCACCGAACTCGTGTCCCGGGGTACCTGGCATCCGCCTGGCGAAGAGTGTCCCTCCGATCTTTGCCCGGCGCCTGTGGCGAAGGGGTGGGTGATCCATGACTTCTTCGCATTCGTGCCCGCTAAGGAGCGGGTGGAGAAAGAACGGAAGGCCAACGCCGAGCGGCAGAAGAGGTGGCGAGACAGGCATCGCAACCGGACCGAGCCACACGCCGTCGACGGTGGCGTTGGTAACGCCAAACGTAACGCGTTACTAACGCCACCCAGTTCCGTCCAGTCCCCGAAGGGGACTAGGACGGAAGAAGATGAAGACAATCAGTCGTCTTCTCGTCGTAACGCGCGTGCCTGGGCGAACGACGACGACTCCATCGATCGCGGTATCGTCCAGCTCCTGGCTGAGTTGACCGGCCGCGAGATCCGCCTCCTCGACGCGGCCGCGATCCGCCACACGATCCTCGATGGCCGGCCCGTCAAGTACCGCAGTCGCTACGTGGCCACGGCAATCGAGAAAGACCCCGACAAGTTCCTGCCTGCGATCGAGGGCGTCGAGCCCAGTCCGTCGCTGAGGATCACCCCGGATTGGTGCGGTTACTGCGACGAGCGCACCCGGCAGATGGAACTTCGCGACAACACTGTGGCGCGCTGCCCGGCGTGCCACCCACTTGCAGCTGAGAGACCTGCGTCATGACCAGACGCAAAGCACTGTCTTGCTTGAGAAAGCACCGCAGGCAACCTGCGCTTTCGACGTCACGGAAACATCCGACCCACCGCCCTGCCGAGGTGCCAGCCGCAACGTGCGGATCTACGCCAGGGTACGGCGGCAAAACGGCCCCGGCTCCAGTACCGCCAAGCACGTCGCCGGGGCCGTACCCCTACCCGCCAGCAACGAACGCATAGGAGCGCCTCTCATCATGACCACATCCACCACTCGTAAACAGCGGACTCCGCACATCGTCTTACCCAGTGGACCGCCCCGCCTGACGCCCGGCGCCGCCACGGAACTGCTCGCCATCCTGCTGGAGGCTCACCAAACCATGCTCGTCAACCGCCCCAACGTCGCATAGGACCCATGAACACCATCCGCTTCGCCTTCTACGGCCGGGTCTCCACCGAGGACAAGCAGGATCCCCAGTCCTCACGAGGCTGGCAGATCACCCGCTCCCGCGCGCTCATCGAGTCGCGCGGGGGCGTGATCGTCACCGAGTTCTTCGACGTCGACAAGTCCCGCTCGATCCCCTGGCAGCGCCGCCCGCACGCGGCGGCGCTGCTCGCCGAATTACGCAACCCCGACCGCGGCTTTGACGCGGTGGTGATCGGCGAGCCGCAACGAGCCTTCTACGGCAACCAGTACGGCCTGACCTTTCCCGTCTTCGAGCACTTCAGGGTTCCGCTCTGGGTGCCCGAGGTGGGCGGCCCCATCGACCCGAACAACGAGGCCCATGACCTGGTCATGAGCGTGTTCGGCGGTATGAGCAAGGGCGAGCGCAATCGCATCAAGATCCGTGTGCGCAGCGCCATGTCAGCCCAAGCCCAGATGGAAGGCCGCTTTCTGGGAGGTCGGCCGCCTTACGGCTACCGGCTGGCCGACGCGGGCCCGCACCCCAACCCGGCCAAGGCGGCCGACGGCAAGAGTGCTCACCGGCTGGAGCTTGATCCCGTCGCCGCGCCCGTGGTGGAAGAGATCTTCGCGGTCTTCCTCGACGGCTACGGCCTGTTCGCCATTGCCGAGAGACTGACCCGCAACGGGAATCCCAGCCCATCAGCTCACGATCCGGGCCGGAACCGTCACCGCTCCGGCATCGCCTGGTCCAAGAGCGCGGTGCGCGCCATCTTGACCAATCCTCGCTACACCGGCCACCAGGTGTGGAACCGCCAGCGTAAGGACGAGGTCCTCATCGATGTGGACGACGTCGGCCTGGGCCACACCACGAAGCTCAGGTGGAACTCCAAGCAGGACTGGGTCTGGTCGAAGACAGTCGTTCACCCGCCGATCGTGTCCACGGAGGACTTCGACGCCGTGCAGATGACGCTGACGGGGCGAGGCGATCGTCACACCGACAAGACCCGCAAGCGCACCCCCAAGCCGTACCAGCTCCGGGGGCTGCTGTACTGCGGTGTCTGCGACCGCAGAATGCAGGGCCAATGGGTCAACGACGCGGCCTACTACCGCTGCCGCTTCCCCGAGGAGTACGCCCTGGCCAACCACCTCATGCATCCCCGCAACGTCTACCTACGAGAGGACCGCGTGGTCCCGCGACTGGACCGCTGGCTCGGCCGGCTGTTCGCGCCCCACAACGTTGACCAGACTCTCGACGTCCTGGCGGCCGCACAGGACGTGACACCGCCCGAGGCCCAAGCACTCGCTGTGGTACACCGCCAGATCACCGAGTGTGACCGCAAGCTCGCCCAGCATCGGGCTGCCCTTGAGGCGGGCGCCGACCCGGCGCTCGTCGCCGGATGGATCCAGGAAGAGCTTGTCCGCAAGGCTGCGGCCGAGCAACGCCTCGGCCGCGCGCACGTACTGCCTCAGAGGCGGCTGGGGCGTGATGAGCTGGCGGAGATCACGCACAGGCTTGGAGACATGGTGCGAGTTCTCTCGAATGCCGACCCGATCCGGAAGGCCAAGATCTACACGAACATCGGACTGCGGCTGGTCTACCACCCGTCAAAACAGAAAGTCCTGGTCGCGTCTGCACGTGACCAGGACCCCATAGGCCACCGGTTTGTGTCCGAGGGGGGACTTGAACCCCCATGCCCCGCAAAGGGCACTAGCACCTCAAGCTAGCGCGTCTGCCTATTCCGCCACCCGGACGTGGTGCCTGCACGCGGGACCGTCATCCCGCGTCGGCGGACTTAGGTTAGCAAACTCTTGAGCTGGCGTCATATCGGTAAGAGGGCGGGTGCGGGCGGGGTGCCGGGAAGGGGGGTACGGCGGCAGGATGGGAGGTGGAAGCCGTACCGAACCCCAAGGAGTCCACATGACGGCGATCAACGCTGAGGACGAGGTCGTCGGGCTGTGCCGCGACCTGATCCGGATCGACTCGACCAACGCGGGCGACAATTCGGGGCCCGGTGAGCGGGCCGCCGCCGAATACGTGGCCGAGAAGCTCTCCGAGGTCGGGCTGGAGCCGAAGATCCTGGAGTCGGACAGCCGCAGGGCCAACGTGATCGCCCGCATCGCGGGGGAAGACCCCTCCCGTGACGCCCTGCTGCTCCACGGGCACCTGGACGTCGTCCCCTTCAACGCCGCCGACTGGACCCAGCATCCCCTCAGCGGCGAGATCGCCGACGGCTGCGTCTGGGGGCGCGGCGCGGTCGACATGAAGAACATGGACGCGATGATCCTCGCGGTCGTACGGCAGCGGCTCGGCGAGGGGCGCAGGCCGCCGAGGGACGTGGTGCTGGCGTTCACCGCCGACGAGGAGGCGGGGGGCAATTACGGCGCGCAGTGGCTGGCCGAGGAGCACAAGGACCTGTTCGACGGGTGCTCCGAGGCGATCGGCGAGGTGGGCGGGTTCAGCGTCTCCATCGACGAGGCGCGCAGGCTCTATCTGATCGAGGCCGCCGAGAAGGGCATCGCCTGGATGCGCCTGACCGCCACGGGCAGGGCCGGGCACGGTTCGATGCTCAACGCCGAGAACGCCGTCACCGAGCTGGCCGAGGCGGTGGGCCGCATCGGGCGGTACGAGTGGCCGGTCCGGATGACGCGGACGGTCAGGACGTTCCTGGAGGAGACCTCCAGGGCCCTGGAGCTGGAACTCGACCTGGACGACGCCGAGAAGACCGTCGCCAAACTGGGGCCGCTCGCCCGGATGATCGGTGCCACGCTGCGCAACACCGCCAACCCCACGATGCTGGAGGCCGGTTACAAGGCCAACGTGATCCCCCAGGCCGCGACCGCGCACGTGGACGGCCGCTTCCTGCCGGGGTACGAGGACGAGTTCTTCGAGACGCTCGACGGGCTGCTCGGCCCCAACGTGACCAGGGAGTTCGTCTACCACGACATCGCCATCGAGACCGGCTTCGACGGGCCGCTGGTGCGCGCGATGGCCGACGCCCTCCTCGCCGAGGACCCGGGCGCGCTGGCCGTGCCGTACACGCTCTCGGGGGGTACGGACCTCAAGGCGTTCAGCAGGTTGGGCATCCGGGGATTCGGGTTCGCGCCGCTGAGACTGCCCGCGGACCTGGACTTCTCCGGGATGTTCCATGGCATCGACGAGAGGGTTCCGGTGGATTCGCTCCAGTTCGGAGTCCGGGTCCTTGACCGTTTCCTGGACGGCTGCTGAGCCGTTCCCGGGAAATCCGTTGCGTTGACTCAATGTGGTGCTAGCGTAACTCTCCGTTGAGGGATGGCTCGTGTCCAAGCGGGCCCGTCCAGGAGCTTTGGGGAGGTCACGTGGCACGTGTGCCGCACGGGCAGTGGAGGGCGTTCTCGCCCGCTGTTCGACGCGCGCTCGTGGCCCTTCCCGTCGACGACACGATCCCCGGCCGGGCTGACCGGATGGCGCGGTTCGCGGCCGGCACTCGGCGGGGCGTCAGGCGAGCCCTCGCTATCGGCGGTCTCCTGGCCGCCGCATGGCTGCTCGCGGTCGTCTTCGGACTCCTCGGCGCCGCTCCCGCGGTCGCGGACACCACCGCGACGACAGGGGAGGCGCGCTCCCAGATCCCTCACACAGCCGCTTCCGGATCGGCCCTCGGGGCCGATGTCTTCCCCACGGTCAGCGGCGGGCTGTCGGCGACGCACAACGCCGAAGCCATGGCGGGGCGAGGTGTGGACGGGCTCACCAGCCAGTCCAAGCCGGGGTTCCCGGCACCCGCCACCGTCGAACACGGCTCTGGCGCCAATGGATTCGTGCCCCAGAGCGGTGGTGGATCCGGCCTCCCCGGATCGGGTCCGGGGGATGTCGCGTGGTTCGCCTACGACCCGCGGCAAGTGACGCGGCGGGTCCCGCCGGCGTTCGTGCTTCCCCCTGTCGTCCGCACAGCGGCGGACGATCCTTCTTTCTCGCCTGACTGATCTCGTCTCACCGACCGGCCATCCCCTTTCGGGTGATCTGCCGGTCGCGGAGCCTGTCTTCATCCTCCGTCCCCAGGAGAGCCGCTCCGCCGGTGAGCGACCGGCAGGCCGAAGAAAAGGCAATTCCCATTCCTCGTGAGGCCAGGGGCCTCCGCTGTGCGGGCCTGTCCGGCCCTCGCATGGCTTCGCACGCCCTCACGAGGGTCAGGTCCCCCCCGAAACTGCTAGGAGCTTCAATCATGCGTACGTGGGTTACGGGCACGGCCCCCGCGGCACTGCTCGCACTGGGCGTCATGGCCATGGGCGGCGGTACGGCCTTCGCCGACACAGACGGCGACCATTCGATCGGCGGAGGCAACCAGGTCAACCTCCCGATCACCCTGCCGATCGACATCAGCGGCAACGCCGCCGGTGTGGCCGGGGAGTCGGCCGCCTCCTCGGAGGGCGGCGCCTCCGTCGAGAACGGCGGTGGCGACGCGGGCGCCGGTGGTAACACCACGTCCGGCCGGGGCTCCGTGCTGGGCGGCAACCAGGTCGTCGCCCCCATCACCGCGCCCGTCAACGCCTGCGGCAACGCGGTGTCGGTGTTCGGCCGCTCCGAGGCGGGCTGCCGGGGCGGTTCCTCGGTACGGAACCAGGGCGGAAGCGGCGGCGGAGCCGGTGGCAACCGTACGAACGGCGACCACAGCGTCGGCGGCGGTAACCAGGTGGTCGCGCCGATCACCGCGCCGATCAACGCCTGCGGCAACTCTTTCGCGATCTTCGGCGGGGCCGCCGCCGGTTGCCGGGGCGGTGCCTCGGTGAGCAACCAGGGTGGGGCCGGAGGCGGAGCGGGTGGCGGTGCCGGTGGCAACCGCACCTCCGGCCGGGGTTCCGTGCTGGGCGGTAACCAGGTGGTCGCGCCGATCACCGCGCCGATCAACATCTGCGGCAACTCGGTTGCCGTCGTCGGCGAGGCCTTCTCCGGGTGCGAGGGCGGTGCCGAGGTCATCGGCGGAGGGACGCCCGGTACGCCCGGCGGTCCCGGTGGTCCGGGGAACCCCGGCGGTCCCGGTACGCCTGGTGGTCCCGGCCACCCCGGCGGTCCCGGCGGTCCTGGTCACCCGGGTGGTCCCGGTCACCCGGGTGGTCCTGGGCACCCGGGAGGTCCGGGGTGGCCCGGTAAGCCCGGAGAGCACGAGGGACCCGGCCGGCCCGGTGGCCCCGGGAAGCACGGCACACCCGGTTACGGTGACCACGACGACCGTGGGAAGCGGGGGCCGCGTCCCGGTGGCGGCTGGGAGCACGGCACGCGTCCGGGTGGTCCCGGCTCGGGTGGTTCCGGCGATGGCTGGGAGCGCGGCCCCCGTCCCGGCGGGTCCGACCGGGGACCCGGTCGGCCGGGGAACGACACCGACGGGCGCTTCGGCGCCGGTAGCGGCAACCAGGTGGTCGCGCCGATCACCGCGCCCGCCGAGATCTGTGGCAGCGCCGTCGGCAACGGCCAGGCGGGTTGCCCCGGAGGAGTGTCGGTGCCGGCGGGCCGGGGCGGCGCGGGTGCCGGTGCCGGTGGCAACCGCACCTCGGGCCAGAACTCCGTGCTGGGTGGTAACCAGGTGGTCGCGCCGATCACCGCGCCGATCAACGTCTGCGGCAACGCGGTGGCCGTCCTGGGCGGCGCGTTCGCCGGTTGCCAGGGTGGTGCGTCCGTCGGGGGCGGCGGCACCGGCGGTGGCGCGGGTGGCAACACCACGTCCGGCCGGGGTTCCGTGCTGGGCGGTAACCAGGTGGTGGCGCCGATCACCGCGCCGGTCAACGTCTGTGGCAACGCGGTGGGCGTGCTCGGCCAGGCCGCGGCCGCGTGCAGAGGCGGCGCCTCGGTCTCGGGCGGTGCGGGCGCGGGAGCGGGTGCCGGTGGCAACCGCACCTCGGGCCAGAACTCCGTGCTGGGTGGTAACCAGGTGGTGGCGCCGATCACCGCGCCGGTCAACATCTGCGGCAACGCGGTGGCCGTCCTGGGTGACGCCGCCGCGGGCTGCCTCGGGGGCTCCCGCGTCGGCGGCCCGTCCGGGCGTCCGGGCGGCGGCCAGTGGGGCGGCCCCGGCGGTCACGGTGGCCAGTGGGGCGGCGGCCCTGGCGGTCACGGTGGCCCCGGTGGACACGGGAACGGTCACGGCGGTCACGGGAACGGTGGCTACGGCGACGGTCACGGCCACTGGGACTCCAAGCCCGGCCGGTACAAGACCAGCGGTCTGATGTCCGCCCTCCCCGCCGTCCCGGCTCTCGGCGGCGCGGCCGGACAGGCGTCCGCTCCCGGCCAGGCGTCGATGCCCTCGGCCCAGGGCGCGGCGGCGGACCGGTCCCGGTTCCCGGCCGCCGCGAGGCTGCCCGAGCTCCCCGCCGTGCCCGCCGTCCCCGCGAGCCCGGCGAGCGGCCGGGACGCGGAGGCCGCGGACGGCTCGCCGCTGGCTCCCGTCACCGGCCTGACCTCCTCGACCCCGGTCGGCGCTCTGCCGGTCGGTGACCTGGGCCTGATGAGCGCCGCCCAGCCCGTCGGCGTGACCGGGATGAACGTCGGTTCCCTGGTCACCCTGCTGATCGGCGCGGTGGCCGCGGCCGCCGCGACGGTCTTCGGCACCACCCGCCGAATCCGTTTCGGCAAGAAGTAAGCCGCGAAAAGTAAGACATTAGTAACCCATTGGACACGCTTTCCCGGCGCCACCGAGGAAGGCACCTAGACGCCTCGACGACGGCGAGACAGGGCCGCCGCGCCCCCGCGGCGCGGCGACCAATCGCCTGAAGAGGCACGGAAGCTTTGCCCGTTCCGGGGGCGCGGCCCGGAGCGGGCAAAGCCATGTCCGGAGTCACATCGTCCTGGTCACACGTATGATCTTCCGGCGCAGTCGGACGTCCCGGCGGCCGTCGGGATACAGTCGCAGGCGGTCGAGTTCCCAGTCGCCGTATTCTGCATGTTCGGTCAGTATCCGCCGGGCTGCGTCCCGGGATGTGCCACGCGGAAGGTGGAGAACCAAGTAGGAGTAGTCGAGCACAGCGATTAGTCTCCGAGGGTGAGCTGGGGGACGTCGACACTCATAGGGCTTTATTCTGCGTCCTTGCGGCTTCCCTTGGGAGTGTTCCCGGCTGAGACCGGGTAACCCGAGGGGAAGAAAACGGGGAACGAATGCGAACAGCGAGGTAGGAAGCAGCGTGCCAGCCAAGAACGGCAACGCCGGCGGAACCCGCCTGGTGATCGTCGAGTCGCCTTCCAAGGCGAAGACCATCGCCGGGTACCTCGGCCGCGGCTACGTCGTGGAGTCCAGCATCGGGCATATTCGCGATCTCCCCGAGAAGGCCGACGACATCCCGGAGAAGTACAAGGGGGAGTCCTGGGCACGCCTCGGTGTCAACGTGGATCACGAGTTCGAGCCGCTCTACGTCGTCAACCACGACAAGAAGGCGCAGGTGAGCAAGCTCAAGCAGCTGCTCAAGGACGCCGACGAGCTCTATCTCGCCACTGACGAGGACCGCGAGGGCGAGGCGATCGCCTGGCATCTTCGCGAGGTGCTCAATCCCAAGGTGCCGGTCCACCGCATGGTGTTCCACGAGATCACTCCCCGGGCGATCCAGGAGGCGGTGGCCAATCCCCGCACCCTGAACCTGAGGCTGGTCGACGCCCAGGAGACCAGGCGCATCCTCGACCGCCTCTACGGCTACGAGGTCAGCCCGGTCCTGTGGAAGAAGGTCAAGCCCCGCCTGTCCGCCGGGCGCGTGCAGTCCGTGGCCACCCGGCTGGTCGTGGAGCGCGAGCGCGAGCGCCTGGCGTTCACCAGCGCGAGTTACTGGGACCTGCAGGCGCTGCTCGACACCGGCCGCGACGAGGTCCCGCACGAGTTCACCGCCACGCTGACCGGCGTGGACGGTAAGCGCGTCGCCCAGGGGCGTGACTTCGCGAGCAACGGCACCCTCAAGAACGCCGACGTGCTCCACCTGGACGAGCAGGCCGCCCAGGCCCTGGCCGGGCGCCTGGCCGGGGTCTCGTACAAGGTCAAGTCCGTCGAGCGCAAGCCGTACACCCGCAAGCCGTACGCGCCGTTCAGGACGACCACGTTGCAGCAGGAGGCCAGCCGCAAGCTGGGCTTCTCCGCGAAGTCGACCATGCAGGTCGCCCAGCGCCTGTACGAGAACGGCTTCATCACCTACATGCGAACCGACAGCATCACGCTGTCGGAGACCGCCGTCGCGGCGGCCCGCAGCCAGGCCATCAAGCTGTACGGCGCGGCGTACGTGCCCGACAAGCCGCGCGTGTACGCGAGCAAGGTCAAGAACGCGCAGGAGGCGCACGAGGCGATCCGCCCCTCGGGCGAGGAGTTCCGCACGCCGGGCGAGACCGGGCTGAGCGGCGACATGTTCCGCCTGTACGAGCTGATCTGGCAGCGGACCGTGGCCTCCCAGATGAAGGACGCGGTCGGCGAGTCGGTCACCGTCAAGGTGGACGGCACGTCCAGCTCGGGCGAGCGGGTCGAGTTCACCGCCTCCGGCCGGACCATCACCTTCCACGGCTTCCTGAAGGCCTACGTCGAGGGCGCGGACGACCCGTCCACCGACCGTGACGACTCCGAGAAGCGCCTGCCGAACCTGACCGAGAACGACCCGCTCACCGCGTCCGCCCTCAACGTGCTGGCGCACGCGACCAAGCCGCCCGCGCGGTACACCGAGGCATCGCTGATCAAGGAGCTGGAGGACCGGGAGATCGGCCGCCCGTCGACGTACGCGTCGATCATCGGGACGATCCTGGACCGCGGCTACGTCTTCAAGAAGGGCACGGCCCTGGTGCCGTCCTTCCTGGCGTTCGCGGTGGTCAACCTGCTGGAGCAGCACTTCGGCAACCTCGTCGACTACGACTTCACCGCCGACATGGAGAAGGTCCTCGACGACATCGCCAACGACAGGGCGGAGCGGGTGCCGGAGCTGCGCCGGTTCTACTTCGGCGTGGACGGTGACGAGGGCCTGAAGGAGATGGTCACCGACCTCGGCGAGATCGACGCCAAGGAGATCAGCTCGTTCCCGATCAGGGGCACCGACATCATGATCCGGGTGGGCCGCTACGGCCCGTACCTGGACCGCGACGGCGCCCGGGTGAACGTGCCGGAGGACCTGGCTCCCGACGAGCTCACCGCCGAGAGGGCCGAGGAGCTGTTCTCCCGCCCGACGGGTGACCGGGAGCTGGGCAAGGACCCGGTGACCGGGCACGTGATCGTGGCCAAGGACGGCCGCTACGGCCCGTACGTGACCGAGATCCTTCCCGAGGAGGCGCCTCCGGCCGAGGGGGCCAAGAAGAAGACCAAGAAGGCCGACGCCGCCAAGCCACGCACCGGATCACTGCTCAAGTCGATGTCCCTGGACACCATCACCCTGGAAGACGCCCTGAAGCTCCTGTCGCTGCCCCGGGTTCTCGGGGTGATCGACGATCAGGAGGTCACCGCCCAGAACGGCAGGTTCGGGCCGTACGTCAAGAAGGGCACCGACTCGCGCTCGCTGGGGTCCGAGGAGGAGATGTTCACGGTCACCCTTGAGCGGGCGAAGGAGCTGTTCGCCCAGCCCAAGGCGAGAGGCAGGCAGGCCGCCGCGGCGCCGCCGCTGCGCGAGCTGGGCGAGGACCCCGTCTCCAAGAAGCCGATCGTGGTGAAGGAGGGGCGGTTCGGGCCGTACGTCACCGACGGCGAGACCAACGCCTCCCTGCGCAAGGGCGACGAGGTCGAGCAGATCACCACCGAGCGCGCCGCCGAGCTCCTCGCCGACCGCCGCGCCCGCGGCCCGGCGCCCAAGCGCCCCCGCACCACCCGGGCCAAGGCGAAGGCCTGACGCCCTGTTGTCGGGGTTCCGGGAACGGGGCGACGCTCCGTTCCCGGGATTTTGGGAACGCTGGGCGGGGTGAAGGTCTGACTCCCTGTTTCCGAGGTTCCGGGAACGGGGTGAGGTGAGGCTTGGCGCCTTTTTTCCGAGGGGCTGGGGACGGGGTGGTGTGAGGCCTGACGCTCTGTTTCCGAGGGGCTGGGGACGGGGTGGTGTGAGGCCTGACGCTCTGTTTCCGAGGGGCTGGGGACGGGGTGGTGTGAGGCCTGACGCTCTGT
>NZ_JBSZKT010000067.1:0-13770 GCF_055690525.1 Streptosporangium sp. H13245
CGGCGGTGGAGGCGCCCTGGACCTCCAGGGCCTTGTTGCTGTTGCGGTTGATCAGGCGGATGTGGCCGTTGTCGGAGTCGGCCAGGCGCCATTGCTGGTTGGTGCCGTTGAGGTCGCTCCACTGGACGATCGCTCCGCCGTTGGCGGTGGAGAAGCCGCTGACGTCGAGGACTTTGCCGGAGTGGCGGGATTTGACGCGGTAGTAGCCGCTGCCGGAGTCGACGAACTGCCACTGCTGCTGGTTGCCGTTGTTGCGGGTCCACTGGGTGATGCGGGCGCCGTCGTTGGTGGCGAGGTTGTAGACGTCCAGGGCTTTGCCGCTGGTGCGGTTGACCAGGACGTACCAGGCGTTGGTGTCGACGGACGCCGCGTTCGCGGCGTTCGTCGAGCCCAACGCGACCAGGAGACCGGCCATGAGCGTGGCTACGACCGCGATGATCGCCGCCGTGTTCCGGCGCGGGCGCCGGGCGTACGTGATTTCCAAGGGGTGCTCCTTGTTCGGGAACGGTTCAGCCGACACGGGAGAGTCGCGATTGCCGGATGTTGGCGCCCTGGGCCTCCAGGGCGCTGTCGCGGTCGGCAGCGGAGATCGCCGCCGACACGCCGACGGCGGCCACACCGGCGCTCAGGAGGGACAGGGATTTCCGTAGCCGGGTGCGCCCGGAAGACCGGGCCGGGCGGTTGGGGGGTTCATAGCGAAATGCCCTTCGGTTTACGGTGTGGTGAAGTCGAAC
Source organism: Streptosporangium sp. H13245 (assembly GCF_055690525.1). Lineage (NCBI taxonomy): Bacteria > Bacillati > Actinomycetota > Actinomycetes > Streptosporangiales > Streptosporangiaceae > Streptosporangium > Streptosporangium sp. H13245. The sequence goes on from NZ_JBSZKT010000067.1 coordinate 735, forward strand.
CGGCGCACGGTCACCGCTCCGCCCAGTGACTGGGTGGCGTAGTTGAAGATCCCGAAGCGGTAGCCCATGAAGAACTGCCAGGCGTTGTTCAACGTGAAGGCCGGTCCGAGCGCGGTGAAGTTCACGCCGTCGGTGCTGTAGGAGAACCGGGCCTGCCTGCCGGAACCCGGCCGGATGTCGGCGTTCACCCGCAGCCAGATCCGGCCGCCCGAGATGTTCGCGCTCGCCGCCTCGGTGCCGGTGCCCGTGGTGGCCCAGCCGCTGTTCATGGTCAGGCCGTTGGTCATCACCACCCGGCTGACGCCGTTGTCGCGTTTGACGCCGATCCACGCCGACTGGTCCCTGAGCATCGCCAGCCCGGACCGGTCGCCGTTGCCCATCGCCGAGTGGTCGAGCTCGATCGTCGCGGTCGACGACGGGCCCTGGACGCGGTGGGTCAGGGTGTTGCGGGCGTTGTAGAGGTCGCCGGTGACGGTCGCGGTCCGCAGGCGCAGGCCGTCGCCGGTGGAGAAGCTACTGGTGTCGGGGTTGTGGTTCCACTCCCACCGGTGGCCGAGGCTGCCCGAGGTGAAGGTGTCCGGGCCGATCATCGAGGCCACGGTCTTTGAGGTCTGGATGTTCGGCCTGGGGTAGTTGACGCCCCAGCCGCCGTTGACCGTCTGGACGGTGGGCCAGCCGTCGCCGCTCCAGGTGATCGGCGCGAGCGTCGGGACCCGGCCGCCGGGGTAGGCGTCGACGAACGACATGTAGTACCAGGCGCCGTTCTGCGTCTGGACCAGGCCGCCCTGGTGCGGCACGCCGCCGCCGGAGATCGGGCCGGGCATGTCCAGCAGGACCTGGCGCATCTCGTACGGGCCGAACGGGCTGGTGGAGCGCAGCACGTACTGGCCGTTGGCGGGGCGGGTGAGCCAGATGTAGTAGTAGGCGTCGCGCTTGTAGAAGCGGGCGCCCTCCAGGGTGCCGACGCTGGAGGGGGTCTGGAACACCTGCTGGGCGCGTACCTGGCCGAGGCCGTCGGCCGAGAGCTGGGCGACGCTGATCGTGCCGTTGCCGTAGGCGACGTACATGGTGTCGTTGTCGTCGACGAGCAGACCGGCGTCGTAGTAGCAGTTGTTGATCTGCGAGCGCTTGGTCCAGGTGCCGTCGACCGCGGAGGCGGTGTAGACGTAGGTGCGATTGAACTCGACGCAGCCCATCCAGTAGAATGTGTTGTTGCTCGGCCGGTGGTTGAGCGTCGAGGCCCAGATGCCCTTCACGTAGGCCCGGCCGCCGTTGAGGTCGTAGGCGTTCGAGCCGAAGTCGAGCTTGGGCACCGAATGGCCCGCGTACTCCCAGTCGGCCAGGTTGTAGGAGCGCAGGATCGGCGCGCCGGGTGAGTAGTGCATCGTCGAGGCCGAGTAGTAGTACGCGTCGCCGACCCGGATGATGTCGCCGTCGGCGAAGTCCTGCCAGACCACCGGGTTGGTGTAGTTACCGCTCGGGTTCGTTCCGCCGCCGATCTGGACGAACTGCCATTGCTGGTTGGCGCCGCCCCAGTCGTCGTACTGGACGATGTTGGCGCCGTCGGCGGTGGAGGCGCCCTGGACCTCCAGGGCCTTGTTGCTGTTGCGGTTGATCAGGCGGATGTGGCCGTTGTCGGAGTCGGCCAGGCGCCACTGCTGGTTGGTGCCGTTGAGGTCGGCCCATTGGACGATCGCTCCGCCGTTGGCGGTGGAGAAGCCGCTGACGTCGAGGACCTTGCCGGAGTGGCGGGATTTGACGCGGTAGTAGCCGCTGCCGGAGTCGACGAACTGCCACTGCTGCTGGTTGCCGTTGTTGCGGGTCCACTGGGTGATGCGGGCGCCGTCGTTGGTGGCGAGGTTGTAGACGTCCAGGGCTTTGCCGCTGGTGCGGTTGACCAGGACGTACCAGGCGTTGGTGTCGACGGACGCCGCGTTCGCGGAGGAGGTGGCGGTGGTGAGCAGGGCGCCGGTGAGCACGACCGACGTGATGGCGGCGATCAGCACGCGCAGGCGATTTCGCCTGGTGGGGCGCATAGTTCTCCCTTCAAGAAATTGTTAGCGCTAACATTTGAGGTTCCAGAACTCCACCTGCTCCTGAGGGGTGATGTCGCGGAGTACATCCGACTGGCCGGGCGGCGTCAACGAGCCACGGTCCTCACCGACCAGGGCATCGCCTCCGGTACGTTTCCCTGCCTGGACATTCGCCCGGAGAGAGATCGCCCAGCGGTGCCCGCGCGAGTGAAAGTTTCACGGAGGTTACGCCCCGGCAGCCGCGGAGTTCGGGACGCGAACCTGGCGTTGATCACGGCGATGCCGACGCGGCCAGTCGTCATGGCCACGGTGGAAGATTCCGTCGTGGTCGAACCAGGGTGTGCGCGCGGGCGCCCTCCTCCGTCCGCGCCCAGCGGTAACAGCAGAGCTCCGGCCGTTCCGATCAGGTGGTGCTCATCGGACATGGTCGTTCCCATCGGCAGGGGGTGAGGCGGCCGGAGGTACCGCGTGGAGGAACGGGAGATCGCGCAGGTCCACGGCGAGGGGAGCGACCCGGCGCCGCTGCGCGACGTGACCGTGATCGGCCACCGCTAGCAGCCGCCGACCGGCCTGCTCGGGCCGGACGCCGGGACCGTCGGCCGACGGGGTGCCCGGCCCGCGGGTGAGTCCCCCGATGGCGGTCTCGTCGACCATGAGACCCAGGCCGGGCGAGTCCCCGAGGAGGAACGCGCCGTCCTCGACGTGCAGGTCGGCGGACACCCCGAGGGGAGGCCGCAGATCCTGCAGCTCGCTGGCGAGGTGGTTCGGCACCGACGTCGCGGCGTGCAGCAGGGCGACCGGGAGGTTGCCGATCGGGCTGACCGGCAGATCGTGGGCGTGCGCCAGGGCGGACACCCGCAGGAAGTGGGTCACCCCCCAGACCGCGGCCGTCTGGACGATGTCGACGGCCCCCGCGGCCAGCAGCGGGCGATACTGCTCAAGCCCGGTGAGGTTCTCCCCGGTGGCGACCGACGCGCAGATGCCACGGCCGACGACGGCCAGGCCCTCGGCGTCCCACCGCCGGACGGGCTCCTCGATCCAGGTGAGATCCAGGGTGCGTTCGAGCTCGTGGACGTGCCGGACCGCCTGCTTGCGCGACAAGGCCTCGTTCACGTCGAGCATCAGGCCCGGCCGCCCTCCGTGCCCGGCCTCGGTCAGGACCTCCCTGACCAGGGCCAGGCGGTGCCGGTCCCGCTCGATGTCGAGACCACCCTTGAGCTTGGCCGCCCGCAGGCCGTACCGGGCGTAGACCTCGTACACCGAGACGAGTTCGTTGTCGGTCAGGCCGATGTCCAGGCCCGAGGCGTACGCGGGGACCCGCCTGTCACGCCCGCCCAGCAGGCGCCAGAGCGGTTCACCGGCCGCCTTCGCCTTGATGTCCCACAGGGCGGTGTCGAGGGCGCCGATGGTCCCGAACACCGCGCCCGCGTGGCCCGCCTTGAAGGTCTGCCGCAGCATGCGGTCGTACAGCGCCGTCACGCCACGCGGATCCTCACCCTCGATGGCGGCGAAGACGCCGTCGAGCCCCACGTGCGGCCCGACGCCGACACCGGTGATCCCCTCGTCGGTGTCCACCATGACGATCGGCACCGGTACGACCCCGTCGGCGTAGACGCCGTTGGCGTCACCGACCGGACGGTCCCATTCCTGGATCGTGGTCAAGGCGCGATACCCCGAGATCCGCATGTCAGCCCTTCGTGGAACCGGCGGTGACACCGTCGGCGATCTGGCGCTGGAGAAAGAGATAGACCGTCAACACGGGCACGGCGGCGATCAGGACCCCGGAGGCGAAGGTGGGGATGTCGTCGGAGTACTGCCCGCGCAGCGAGGTGACGCCGACCATGAGGGTGCGGTGACCGGCCGACGGCATCAGCAGCAGGGAGATGAGCACGTCGTTCCAGCAGAACAGGGCGTCGAGAATGCCGACCGACAGCAGGGCCGGGGTGCCCATCGGCAGCATGATCCGCCGGTAGACGCCGTACGTCGTGTTCCCGTCGATCCTCGCCGCGTCGACGATCTCGCCGGGAATGGTCCTGTAGTAACTCGTCGAGGAACACCACCAGGGCCATCCCGAACGTCGCCCAGACGTGCACGCCGACGACCGCGAACATGGCGACGTCCGGGTCGCCCAGCCAGTCGACCGGGCCGAGGCCGATCGCCGCGAGGGCGGTGTTCAGCGGGCCGTCGAAGGCGAGCACGAGGTTGAAGATCGCACCGACGATCACCGGTGAGAGCACGGCCGGGAAGAAGTAGACGCCCCGGAAGACCCGGTGCCCGGGCACCCGCAGGTAGATGAACGTGGCCAGCAGGCCCGGGATCGCCACCGCCACGGGAAGCAGCAGCACCAGCAGCCCGACGTTGCCCAGCGCGCCGAGGAACAACGGGTCCTGGAACAGTTCCAGGTAGTTGTCCAGGCCGACCGGCGTCCCGTTGCGCTCGCCGTCGCCGGTGAAGGAGAAGTTGACGCCCAACAGCAGTGGCCACAGCCGTAGCGCGACGACGACCAGCAGGGCCGGGGCCACCAGGACGTAGGGCGCGAGGCGCTCGGAACGCGACGTGCGGGAGGCGGCCCCGGCGTCGTGGCGTGTCCGCGGCCTCGCCTCCCTCCCACCGGCCCGCCCGGAGTCGACGAAGGGAGCCGACGGCGAATCTCGGATCGGCACGCGATCAGCTCTCCCGGTCGGAGGCGGCCAGCTGTTCCACCACCTCGTCGACGGTCGCCGATCCGCTCAGGAGCTTCTGGGACAGCCTTCCCATCAGGTCCAGGGTCTTCGAGGACAACGCGACGTGCAGGGCGGGCCTGCCGTCCCTGATCTCGGACAGGATCGCGCCGACGGCCGCGGGCCCCCGCGACACGTCGATCGTGGTGTCGGACGTGATCGCGCCGGCGTCGGAGTGGAAGGAGGTGAGGGCGTCGGTCGTGGTCAGCGACCGCACCAGGTCGGCGGCCAGCCCCGGGTCCTTCGCCCACTTCGCGACCGCGTAGCCGATGCCGCCGTCGTACGGAAGGCTCGGGCTGGTTCCGCCGGTGACGACCGGGGACCGCATGACGCCGACCTTGCCGGCCCCCAGGAACTCGCTGAAGTCCTTCCAGTGCCCGATATCCGACATCAGCCCGATGATGTGGGCGGCCCTGCCGGAGTTGAAGATCGTGAAGGCGTCGTTGAACATCGCGGTCGAGTTGGCCCCGTCGTTGTTCAGCCCCGAGTCACCGGCCTCCTTCCACAGCTTGAAGACCCGCTTCACGTTGGGAGAGGTCCAGTCGCGCTTCCCGGCGATCCAGTCGTCGTACTCCCGCGACGTCAGGACGCCCGAGCCGAGACCCGAGAGGAAGAACTGGATGCCGGCGCCCTCCTTGTTGCCGAGCGCGAAGCAGTCGGCCCCGGTCCTCCGTTTGATGGTGGCGCAGTCGCCGACAAGGTCGTCCCAGGTCCTGGCGGGGCTCGCCGGGTCGAGTCCCGCCTTCTCGTACAGCGTCCTGTTGTAGTAGATCGGGTGGCCCTGCAGCGTCACCGGCGCGGCGTAGGTCTTGCCGTCCTCGCCGAACGCCTCCCAGCCCGCCAGGCGCCGCCTGTCCTCGGCGACGTACCGGTCGAGCGGGAGGAGCGCGTCCACGCGGTCGCGGATCTGGCCGCCCCCGTTGAAGAGCATGACGTCGGGCCCCGAACCGGCCTGGATGGCCGAGCCCAGCAGGGTGTAGTACTGGTCGAACGGCTGGGCCACGAACTCGACCGTGACGCCGGGGTGCTTCCTGGCGAAGTCGTCCTTCGCCTTCCGGACGTAGGAGGCCGCGGCGGCGTCACCGGATTTCCAGTCCCAGACCACGAGCTTCGTGACCTTGCCGGAGTCGCCCGGCGACGACGCGGGCCGGGTGGCGCTTCCGCAGCCGGTCAGGGCGAGCCCCACGACCAGGAGGGCCGGCCACGGTGTTCGCTGCTTCATTGCTGTTCACTCTCCAGAGGACGGTCGGCCGGGGGAGCCGGGCGGGGCAGGCCCAGGGTGGTGATGCGCCGTACCAGGGCCTCGCGCCGTACCCGGACCCGCGGGTCGCCGTCGTGGCCGGCCAGGGTGGCGGCGCGGACCTCGGCGATGACGTGGGAGTGCGGGACGTTGAGCACCGCGGCGGCCGTGGCGACGCTCACCAGGGGCTCGTCGGGCAGCATCGCCAGCCGTTCGGAGATCATGCGCTCGCGGAACTCGGCGGCGAACCACACGGTGGCGTCACCGACGCCGAGATGGAGGACGAGGCCCTCGCGTTCCAGGTGCCGCAGCAGGTCGTCGATGTCGGCCGGTGTGCTCATACGGCGGTTTTCCCTCCTGTCGGTGGTGTCGGCGGGACGGGGGAGGCCCGGCACCGCGTACCGGCGCCGTCCCCGGACCGTCCCGCCCCGGCCGTCCGTGACCGGCGCGTCCGGGTGACGGCCCTCGCCGGGGAGGCCCGCTGTCCCGGCGGGGGTATGGGGCGGCCGGGTCAGCCGCGCGGGCTCCAGCGCTGGTTGGCGCCGCCGTTGCAGGCCCAGAGGTTGAGCTTGGTGCCGTTGGCGGTGGCGCCGCCGGGCGCGTCCAGGCACAGCCCTGACTGCGCCCCCGTGATGGTGCCGTCGGCGTTGACGTTCCACCGCTGGTTCGCCTGCCCGTTGCAGTCCCAGATCACCACCCGGGTGCCGTTGGCGGTCCCCTGGCCGTAGGCGTCCAGGCACTTGCCGCCGTACACCGTCAGCTGCCTGCCCGAGGTGTGGGTCCAGCGCTGGTTGGCGCCGGTGCCGCAGTCCCAGAGCTGGGCCTGGGCTCCGTTGGCGGTGCTGCCGTCGCTGACGTCGAGGCAGCGGTTCGACTGGGCCCCGACGACCTGCGCGTTCTGCGGGCCGCCGCCCCCCTGGGGCCCGGCGGACGCCATCACGGCCTGGGCGCCCGGCGGCCAGTTGCCGTTGGTGACCGTGACGTTGCCGTTGACGACGTTGCCGCGGTCGCCGTTGGTCACGTTGGTGTCGCCGTTGGTCGACCAGTTGCCGGTGACGGTGAAGTTCCCCATGTTCTCGGCGAACCAGTAGTTGGCGGTGGCCCAGGTGCCGGTGGCGGAGAAGACGTTGTTTCGGGCGGTGTAGTAGCGGGAGCCCTCGTCGAAGTAGACGCCGAAGTGGCCGTTGGTCCGCAGGCAGTGGTTGTCGCTGATCAACCCGTTCGGGTTCGCCGAGAGCGTGTAGACGCATCCGCCGTCGTTCATCTGCTGCATGACGTCGTGCACGTAGTTGCCGGTGAGCCGGTTGCCGGACGCGGTGGTGGGCGTGGTGTAGCGCGGCTGGTGGTTGTAAAGGCCGCGGCCTGCGTAGTGCTCGCTGCCGCCGGCGTCGTTGGCGCCCCAGCCGTACCCGATCGACATGCCGGTGTACGGCATGTTGTAGACCTCGTTGCCGGAGATGGTGGCGGTGCTGACGTAGGTGGTCAGGACCGAGACGATGCCCCGGTACTCCACGCCGAGGTCGTGCAGGCGGTTGTCGCTGACGGTGATGTTCCGGTTGACCATCCGCTGGTCGCCGGGGTGGTGCGCGTCGGCGCGCACGCCGCCGACCACGATGCCGCCGGCCGAGTTGCGGGCGATCTCGGAGCGGGTGACGGTGATGTCGCTCGCGCCCAGGCCGACGCCGCTGGTGTGACCGTTGGCGTCGTTGCCGATGCCCACGGCCGTCTGGCCCAGGTTGACGAACCGCGAGTCGCTGAAGGTGATGTCGCTGGCGGCGGACACCTGTACAGCGGCGGGCATCTGGTACCAGTTCGGCCGGGCGGCCTCGAACTGCGGGCAGCCGTTGTGGCAGGAGGTGAAGGCGGGCCAGTTCCAGGTGCCGGCGATGTAGGAGCCGGTCTGCTGGTCCACGTAGCCCTGGTTGCCGCTGGGACCCAGCCAGGTCGTGCCGGTGAACGTGATCCCGGTGAAGGCGATGTGGTGCGCGGGCGCGTCGTAGGTGCCCCCGACGTTCACCAGGGACTGCAGCACCGGCAGCTCCACGCCGACGGTGCTCATGTTCTGCCCGGAGAGCGGGATGTAGGAGAGCGCGCCGGTCCCGGGGTCGAGGTACCACTCGCCCGGCGCGTCGAGGAACTCGTACGCGTTGACCAGGTAGAGCGGGCCCGCCCGGTGCGGGCTGGTGAAGGTGTCGTAGCCGAAGTTGTTGTTGCTCCAGCCGGGCTGCCGCATCGTGATGAGGTTCCCGCTGATGTTCCGCACCGACACGTACCGGTCCGTGAACGAGCCGACGCTCTCCATCTGGACGCGGCTCTTGTCGGCCAGGTTGTTCAGATAGCCCAGGGCGCCGTTGGTGAAGGCGAGGCCGGTGCTGTTCGCGGTGAAGTCCGACCGGTTCACGGTGGTCCGCGCGCGCGTGGCGATGGCGCCGTCGACGTAGAGCTGCCGGGTGTCGGTCCCGGCGCCGACGTTGGCCCGCCAGATGTTCTTCCCGGAGTCGGCGAGCGACCAGCCGGTGACCGCCCTCGCGCCGCTGATCACGGGGCGGGCGCCCGCGGCGGCCTGCCAGGTGACGGTGTGGCCGTTGGTGCCGGAGTCGGCGGCGGTCAGCCGGAGCGGCGCGGAGAGGCGGTACGTCCCGGCGGCCAGCTCCACGACGATGTCACCGGACATCGCGCCGGTGAGCGCCCGCACCGCGGTCTGCGCGGCGGGCAACGAGCACGGCTGGGCGGCGGAGCAACCGGTGCCGGTGCCGGAAGGGGAGGCGTGGAGGGTCGTGGTGGCCGCCGAGGCGGGGGAGACCGGCGCCACCAGAGCGGCCGCGGCGATCACCCCTGTCGCGGCGGCTCCGGCCAGCGTCAGCCTCCGCGTCGCGGAGTACGGGAATTCGAACACGGGACTTCCTTACGTGGGGGGTGGGGGAGCCCTGGAGCGGGCGGGCATGGAGAGGTGCCCCTGTCGTGGGAGGGATCCCGGGGGTGTCTCAGAGGTCCGGAAAGGGGGTCAGGTCCGGGTCCAGCGTTGGTTGCCTCCGCCGTTGCAGTCCCAGATGGCGAGCCTGGTGCCGTTGGCGGTGGCGCTGTTGGGCACGTCCAGGCACCTGTTCGCGCCGAGGGCGGTGATGGTGCCGTCGCTGTTGAGGCGCCACTTCTGGTTGTTCTGGCCGTTGCAGTCCCAGATCTGCACCGGGGCGCCGTTGGCGGTGCTCTGGTTGCTCACGTCCAGGCACTTGCCGCCGTAGACCCGCAGCTCACCCGCGCCGGTCGGTGTCCAGCGCTGGTTGGCCTGCCCGTTGCAGTCCCAGATCTGCGCCAGCGCGCCGTTGGCCTGCGAGGCGCCGCTCACGTCGAGACACCTGCCCGAGCCCACCCCCCGGATCGCACCCGCCGTTCCCGGCGTCGGGGTCGGCGTCGGCGTGGGGTCGGGCGGCTGGGTGCCCCCGAACTGGGAGAAGAACCTCCACACCTCTCCCTTGGTCCAGGTCGTGACGCCGCTCTCGGCGTAGGTCCCGTCCACCGGGCCGGGCATGTGACCGTTGTCGAAGGCGGCCCACACGACCGGATACCCGGCCCGGCACCCCGAGTAGGCGGTGGTGATGTGTGTCCTGCTGCCCGACCCCGGCTCGGGCGGGTTCTGGGCGGTACAGCCGTTGTTCCTGACGAACCTGTCGCGTAGCGACCGCCCCTGGGAGATGTTGAGCACCGAGTCGCCGATGCCGTGCAGTCCCATGTACGCGATGGGCTGGGTGCCGTCGCCGCACCCGCTGAGCTGCGCTCCGGCGTAGACCGCGACCGCGCGGAAGACCGTCGCCCTGCCGCACGCGAGCGAGTAACTCATCCCGCCGCCGTAGCTGAAGCCCAGGGCGAAGCGCTGCGAGGTGTCGACGCACAGGTTCGCCTCGATCAGCCGGATCAGGTCGTCGACGAGGGTCACGTCCTCGTTGCCGGAGTTGGCCCAGCCGTTGCCGATGCCCTGGGGGGCGACGAAGATCGCGCCGTTGTTCGACATCTGCCGCAGGCCGTAGAAGGACCAGGGGTACCCGCTGGTGCCGCCCGAGTCGACGTCGGCGGCGGTGCCGCCCCGCCAGTGGAACCCGAAGATCAACCGGTAGGGCGTGGCGCTGTCGTAGTTGTCGGGGGTTCTCAGGATGAAGGAGCGACTCTTGCCACCGCTCTGGATCGAGTGCGTACCGCTCCCCAGCGTCGGGGTCCTGCCGCAACCGGCGGTCGGCGCGAGGGTGCCAGCCCCGGAGGACGTGGTCTCGCCGAAGCCGTCGCTCAGCGCCGCGTGAGCCGTGGACAGGACGAGAAGTACCGCGACCGCGATCGCGCCGAGAAGGGATCTGTGCTTCGACATCACCCGATCCCTCCCTCGGCCGGGACGTCGACGTGTCTGGAGGGGGAAACCACTTGGCTCTCCTTCGTCGGGGGGTGGTCGGGGGGTGGTCGGGGGGTGGTCGGGAGGTGGGAGTCTCAACGCCGTTTCGCTGGTTCCCGTGCTGAGAACCACGTCTCGCCGGTTCTTGCCGGTGTCGCCGGACGGCCGCGCCCTGGTCCGGGGCGGCCGGGGCCTCGTGGACGACGGTGTCCGCCCCGGAGGGCCTCACGTCGGATGCGGTCCGGCGGGGGAGGGGATCCCCGGGGGACTTAGCTACTAGTTACGTTCCTCGCACTGAGGCGAGTCAAGCCCTTAAGCCTACTTATTTCCGACTCATCACCAGGGTCTGTCGTCGAAGTGAGGACTCTTTCTGGCATAAGTGCAGCTAGACATGCCGCGTTTCCTTCCGTCCGACCCGGGAGGCCGGTGGGCGGAGCAAATGTGTAGCACTTAATGTCGGGGGAGCCGGGGAAGATTATGCTGATCCGGACCCCATTGGTCGTACTCTTGAGGAGGTGGTGGCAGGGAGGGAGCGGGCAGCGTGGTCGATACTCCGCGTGCGGAAGGCGTGTACCGGCCGGGCTACGAGGTGGCCGCCGAGCAGGTGCTGGAGCTGATCAGCCGGTTGCGCCTGCGGCCCGGCGACCGCATGCCCACGGAGAACGAGCTGGCCCAGCAGCTGGGCACGAGCCGGACCGTCGTGCGCGAGGCGGTGAAGATACTCTCGGCACTCGGCCGGGTGCGCGCCCAGAAGGGACGCGGCCTGTACGTGGCCGACGACGAGGGAATGCTCGGCACCGGACGCTGGGCGTCCTTCTTCCTGCCCACCGACCTGGACCACGTCTACATGCTCTTCGAGTTCCGCCGGGCCCAGGAGATGGAGACCAGCCGGCTCGCCGCCCGCCGCGCCACCCCCGCGGAGCTGGGAGACATCGAGAAGTCGGCCGGGGTGTGCCGCTACGGATTCGACAACGGGCGCGAGGATCTGTTCAACGAGGGCGACGACGCCTTCCACGCCGCCATCGCGACGGCCTCGCACAACATGTTCCTCCAGATAGCGGTACGGGAGGTCCGCCGGCTGCAGGCCCAGTCCAACCTCATCGGGCTGCGCGGCTCGATAGGCGGCCACGCGGCCAAGGCCGTCGAGGAACACGACGCCATCTACCAGGCCATCCGTGCCGGCGACCCCGAAGCCGCGGCCCAGGCCGCCGCGACACACATCGACAACACGCTGGACGACTACCGCAGAGAGATCCAGCAGCGCATCTTCTCGCCGACGGACTGACTCCTCGCGGGCGGACCGCGCGGGTGACGCGTCCGGCGCCGTCGTACGCGGCGACCGGCATGGGCACCGTGCGCCCCCGCTCCGCGTGACCCGGGCGGGCCCGGCCTCGTGCCGAGCCCGCCCGTTCCGGCTCTCCCGGTCCTGATCATGTGCCGTGACGATGTTCACCTGACGGGGTTCACGTCTTCGCGGTGGAGACCGGGAACGCGTGAGAGCCGGATCCGTGTCACGTTGTCAGCTCTGGTGGGTGAGCAGGCCGGGGCGGTAGGACAGAAGGCCCTGGTGGAGCGCGATCCCCGAGGTGCCGTTCCAGGTCCACTTCTGGTTGTTGCCACCGTGGCAGGCGTAGAGCTGGATCAGGGTGCCGTTGGCGGTTCCGGTTCCGGCGGCGTCCAGGCACAGCCCGGACTGCACGCCGGTGACGCTGCCGTCGGTGTTGACGCGCCACTTCTGGTTGTCGCCGCCCCAGCAGCCGTAGATCTGGACCTTGACCCCGTTCGCGGTTCCGGCGGCGTCCAGGCACCTGTCGCCGTAGACCCTGAACTCACCGGCGGCGGTGTAGGTCCACTGCTGGTTGGGATTGGTGTGGCAGTCCCACAGGTGCAGCTGGGTGCCGTTGGTGGTGCTGGAGCCGGGCACGTCCACGCAACGGCCGGAGGCCACCCCCCTGATCTGCCCGGTACCGCCACCCGACGTCGGGGTGGGATCCGGGTCCGGGTTCGGGTCCGCGGCGTTGAGGGCGTTCAGCACGGCGGTGTAGGCGGGTTTCTTGTTGCCGTTGCCGTCGAAGAGCAGGGGGCTGGTGTTCGCGCCGAGCCAGGAGTCGCTGTCACGGACGCCCCACACCGTGATGCCGGTGCAGCGCGGCACGGCCAGGCAGTCGTTGGTCACGTTGGCGTAGGTGGTCGCCGAGCCGCCCTGGATGTCCAGTTCGGTGATCTGCACGTCGACGCCGAGGGCGGCGAAGCTGGAGATGGTGGTGCGGTAGTTGCTGTTGTAGGCGCTGTTGCTGTTGAAGTGCGACTGCAGACCGACGCAGTCGATCGGCACGCCGCGGGACTTGAAGTCGCGGACCATGTTGTAGACGCCCTGCGTCTTGGCCCAGCTCCAGTTGTCGATGTTGTAGTCGTTGTAGCAGAGCTTGGCGGCCGGGTCGGCGGCGCGTGCGGTACGGAAGGCGACCTCGATCCAGTCGTTGCCGGTGCGCTGCAGGTTGGAGTCACGGCGACCGCCGGAGTTACCGTCGGCGAACGCCTCGTTGACCACGTCCCAGGCGTAGATCTTGCCCCTGTAGTGGGCCATCACGCCGTTGATGTGGTCGATCATCGCCTGGCGCAGCGTGCTGCCCGACAGGGACTGCATCCAGCCCGGCTGCTGGGA
>NZ_JBSZKT010000068.1:0-13748 GCF_055690525.1 Streptosporangium sp. H13245
TTCCCCGGTGCGGGACGGCCCCCCGACCCTCCCGGCCCCTGGCCCCCGTCCCTCTCGACTCCCGCCCCTCAACCCTCCGGCCCCTGACCCTCCGGCCCCTGACCCTCCGGCCCCTGACCCTCCGGCCCTCAACCCTCCGGCCCCGAGGCCCCTGGCCCTCGACCTCGCCTCCGGCCCTCCAGCCTCCGGCCCTCCAGCCTCCGGCCCTCTCGGCCCCCAGGCCCCTGCCCTCGGCCCCACGACCCCGCGCGTCCCAGCGGCGATTCGAGTAGGTGAAACATCGGACCGTTCCAGGTGGACACCCTGCCCCGCGACCCCCGGCTACTCCTCCTGTCGATCTCTGCCGGTCCGCACATCACGTAAAGCCGCACAGTAGGCATATTTTTGCGAAAAGAAGTAGAAACATTGCGGACACCTGTCCGCCATCTTATGGTGTGCACAGCGCCGCTCATCGATCTCTCCGGTGACGGCGTAGCCTCTTCCGCCCCCCACCCGGCTGGATCGCGGTGACCGCATGCCCGCCGACCGCGGCGATCCGGCCCCGCGTGACGAAGGGTCAGCCGATGAAGACATCCGATCGATCCGTCAGCCGCTTACGCCATACCGAGCGACGCGTACAGCTCGTCCTCGCGCTCCTGCTGGCCGCCCTGTGCTGGGCCGGAGCCCAGGCGCCGCTCCCGGCGCGCGGCGCGGCCGTCCCCGAGCAGTCCTCCAACGTCCACCTGTTCTACTACTCCTGGTACGGCAACCCCCAGACGAGCGGCGACTGGCGGCACTGGCAGCAGGGCGGCCACACCCCGCCCAACGACGTAGGCGCCGACCTGTATCCCAGCCTGGGCGCCTACGACTCGGGCGACTACGCGGGTGCCGTCACCAGGCACATGCAGTGGATCAAGCAGGCCGGGGTCGGCGTCATCGTCTACAGCTGGTGGGGCCGCGACAGCTTCGAGGACAGGCTCACCCAGGGCGTGATGGACGCCGCCGCGCAGTACGGCGTCAAGGTCGCCTGGCACCTGGAGCCGTACGGCGGGCGCACGGCGGCCTCCACCGTCGAGGACATCCGCTACATCAACACCCGCTACGGCTCCCACCCCGCCTTCTACCGTGACGCCGAGCACGGCGACCGGGCGGCGTTCTACGTGTTCGAGAGCCTGCGGATCACCGACTGGGCCGTGCTCGACCAGGTCACCGCGAGCAACATCGTGCTCGCCCAGACCACCGACACGTCGAAGATCGCGCACTTCTCCGGTATGTACACCTACGACGGGATCGCCGGAGCCACCGCGCCCGGCTGGGCCAACGCGAGCGCGTACGCCAAGCAGAACAACCTGATCTGGGCGCCCTCGGTGGCCCCCGGCTACATCGACGACCGCGCGGTGCCCGGCAACACCACCCCGACCCTCGGCCGCGCCAACGGCGCCACCTACGACCTGGAGTGGTCCAACGCCCTCGACCCGGCCAAGGGCGGCCTGCCGACCTGGGTCTCCATCACCTCGTTCAACGAGTGGCACGAGGGCAGCTCCATCGAGCCCGCCGACTCCACCCCGCCCGCCGGGTTCGGTTACCAGACGTTCGAGGGCGCGTACGGCAAGACGGGGGCCGCGGCGGAGAACGCGTACCTGGACCGGACGAAGTACTGGGCGACGGAGTTCGAGACCCGCAGGGCCGGTGGCACGGGGGACACCCAGCCTCCCACCGCGCCCGGCGCCGCCCGCGCCGTCCCGGCGTCCAGCACGAGCATCACGGTGGGCTGGACCGCGGCCACCGACAACGTCGGGGTGACCGGCTACGACGTCTACCGCGAGGCGGGCGCCACCGACGTCAGGGTGGGCAGCACCGCCGGGACGTCGTTCACCGTCACCGGTCTCACGCCCTCGACCTCCTACAGCTTCTACGTGGTCGCCAGGGACGCCGCGCAGAACACCTCGCCGCCCTCCGGCACGGTGACCGCGACGACCGGGCCCCCGCCCGGGTGCTCGCCGGGTACCGGTGACCTGGCCCGCAACAAGGTGGTCACCGCGAGCAGCACCACGCAGCACTACGCGCCGGGCAACGCCGTCGACGGCAACGCGAACACCTACTGGGAGAGCGCCAACAACGCCTTCCCCCAGTGGATCACCGTCGACCTCTGCGCGCAGACCACCGTCGGGCGCCTGGTGCTGAAGCTGCCGCCGTCCAGCGCCTGGGGCACGCGCACCCAGACACTGTCGGTGCAGGTCTCACCCGACAACCACTTCGAGACCGTCGTGCCGTCGCGGGGCTACGTCTTCAACCCGGCCACCGGCAACACCGTGACCATCACCATCCCGCCGACGACGAAGAGGTTCGTGCGGCTGAACATCACCGGTAACACCGGCTGGCCCGCGGGACAGCTCTCCTCGTTCGAGGTCTACCCCTCCTAGTCACTCCCCGTACGCGAGCGGCCGTACCGGCACCGAGCGGTGCCGGTACGGCCGGAGCGCGCCCCACCAGGACGCGTCAAGGTCAGGCCGTGCCTGCTAGACCGTGTCGAAGGTCAGGCCGCGTCGAGGCGGGCCAGGTCCTCGGCGGACAGCTTCACGTCGAGCGCGCCCACCGAGTCGCGGATGGTCTCGGGACGCGAGGAGCCCGGGATCGGGATCACCACCGGCGCCTTGGCGAGCATCCACGCCAGGCACACCCGCTGCGGGCTCACCCCGTGCGCCTCCGCGACGTCCGAGAACACGGCGAACCGCGAGCCCAGCTCACCGGCCCGCGAGATCCCGCCCAGCGGGCTCCACGGCAGGAACGCGATGCCCAGCTCCGCGCACAGCTCCAGCTCGGGCTCGCTGGAGCGGAACGCCGGGGAGAACTGGTTCTGCACGCTCACCAGCCGCCCGCCGAGGATCTCGTTGGCCAGCCGGATCTGGCCGGGATCGGCGTTCGAGACGCCCGCGAAGCGGATCTTGCCCGCGTCCAGCAGGTCGCGGATCGCCCCGACCGACTCCGCGTACGGGACCTTCGGGTCGGGGCGGTGGAACTGGTAGAGGCCGATGGCCTCGACGCCGAGGCGTTCGAGCGAGGCGTCACAGGCTTTCCTCAGGTGGTCGGGCGAGCCGTCCAGGGTCCACGAGCCGTCGCCGGGGCGCAGGTGGCCGCCCTTCGTGGCGATCAGCACGTCGGACGTGTCACCGCCGTAACTAGCCACCGCGCGGGCGATCAGGGACTCGTTGTGGCCGACCTCGTCCGCGCTCACGTGATAGGCGTCCGCGGTGTCGATCAGCGTCACGCCCGCCTCCAGCGCGGCGTGGATCGTCGCGACCGAGCGCTGCTCGTCGGGGCGCCCCTCGATCGACATCGGCATTCCGCCGAGACCGATCGCGCTGACCTGGACGTCGCCGATGCGGCGAGTCTGCATGGGAGTTCCTCCTCGGAGATCGGTTGGTACACCTCCACCCTCTCCTGCCCCCGATCGGACTGTCCAACAGGGGTGCCCGGACCGAGGTGGAGCCCGTCATCTGAGCGTGTAGAAGAGGCTGACTTCCTTCAGCTCGGCGGCGGGGCCGTCCGCGAGGACGCGCGCGACCTTCCCGCGCATGTCCAGCATGACGACCTTCGTGGTCTTCTTCCCGTTCACCGTGCCGAGGAAGTGGCGGTCGCCCAGCCAGCCGTTGAAGGTCGTCCCCTTCCCGATCGGGACGACGGCCTTGCGCGTCGCCGTGGTGGCGTCCCACAGGCAGGCGTCGCGGGGTCTCTCGTGGCAGCGGGTCGTGAAGACCGTCCCGAGTGAGGTGGCCCTGACGTCGTCCCTGACCAGTTCGCCCACCTTCGGGACGGTCTTCAGCAGCGTGCCGTCCAGGCGGTAGAAACGGACCGAACCGTCCGGCCCGGAGTGGATGACCGAGGCCGAGTCGGGGCCCCAGAGGTAGTCGGAGCGGTGGTCGTCGTCCCGTACCCGCAGGACGCTGGTCGTACGCGAGACCACGTCCACGATCACGAAGCCCCTGGAGCGCTGCTTCTCCTCGAACCCCTCGTAGATCGTGAGCAGGATCCTCGTCCCGTTCCGGTCCCAGCGGGGGTTGAAGGTCATCAGCGGGGCGTCGACGGTCCTGATCCGGGTCTCCGGCCCTCCCGCCGGATCCACCACCCTGACCAGGTCGGACTCCCCCATGGGCTTGTAGTCCGGGTTGACGGCGATGTGCGCTCCCCCCGGCGCGGCCACGACGGTCATGAACGTCCCCACGAACTTGAACTCAGGGGTGGCGCCCCGCCGAAGGTAGACGGGGTTGCCGTTGGCCCGCCCGCGCGAGTCGCTGTAGCTGGTGACCCACTCCGGGTCGGCCGGGTTCTCCCTCAGGGTGATCTTCGTGCCCGGGATCCGCAGGTCGGCCGTCGAGGTGGTGGGCATCGTCCCGATCGCCGGTTTCGCGGGCGGGGAGGAGGTGGCCTTCGTGCCGTCCGCGACCACCTTCGCGGGCTTCTCCGTCCCCGAGGCCCGGACCGCGAGGACCGCGACACCGGAGGCCGCCGCGAGCGCCAGCGCGGCGAGGGCGGCGACCAGCGGGCGCGAGGCGCGCCGCCGGACCGGCGGGGGTGCGGCCTGCTTCCTGCCCTCGCCGAGCACCTCGTGACCCGTCCCGTACGACGGCCGCTCCGCGGGATGGCCCAGCAGCCGCAGCAACGCCGGCATGGCCGCCGGGCGCGTCCGGGGGTCCTTGGCCAGGCACTCGCCCACCAGCTCGCGCAGCTCGTCGTCCAGGGAGCCGAGGGCGGGCTCGGCGTTCAGGATCCGGTGGATCACCGCGGGCAGCGGACCAGTCCCGAACGGCGGTTCCCCCGTCGCCGCGCACACCACCGTCGACGCCCACGCGAACAGGTCGGCCGACGGCCCCGCCTCGCTCCCGTCGAACTGCTCGGGCGCCATGTACGGGGGAGTGCCGACCAGGTGGTCGGAGAGCGTCGCGGTGGCGTCCAGCGCCCGGGAGATGCCGAAGTCGATCACCCGGGGGCCGTCGCGGGCGAGCAGCACGTTCGCGGGCTTGAAGTCGCGGTGCACGACGCCCGCCCGGTGGATGGCGGCCAGCGCGGTGACGGTCCCGATTGCGAGCCTGCGCAGCTCCGCTCCGCGCAGCGGCCCCCGCTCGTCGATGACCTGGGCGAGGCTGGGTCCGTCGACGTACTCGCTGACGATGTACGGCATGCCGCCGGTCTCGCCGTGCTCCAGCACCTGCGCGGTGCAGAAGGCCTCCACCCGGCGGGCCAGCTCGATCTCGCGGTGGAAGCGCGCCAGGGTCTGCTCGCCGCCGCCCTTGCCGAGCACCTTCACCGCGACCCGCGTACCGGACGGGGACTCCGCCAGGTACACCGTCCCCTGCCCGCCCCGGCCGAGCCTGCCGGTGACCCGGTGCGTCCCGATCAGCTCGGGATCGCCGGGAGCCGGGGGGAGGACCCTGGTCATCCGGCCGCCGCGGTGAAGCTCAGGAAGGCCGTGTCGCCGTTCTTGAGATCGGCGAGCACCCGGATGGACTTGCCGTACAGGTCCACCACCTCGATCTTGGAACCCTTCTTGGCGGGGTTCTGGATGAGCAGGTGGTTGTCGTTGAACCAGCCCAGGATCCGGGCGTCGTCGCGGACGGTGAGCGTGTGGCGCCGGTTGCCGGTCCTGGTGTCCCACACGCACACGGCGTCCCCTTTGGGGCACACCGTGGAGAAGAGCGCGCCCGAGGGGGAGAACCAGCTGGTGGAGCGCGGCTGGCCGACCCAGTGCATCGTCCGGATGACCTGCCCGTTCGGGCCGTAGAAGTCGACCCCGTAGCTCTTGCCGTTGTAGTACCCGCGCGCGACCGAGCCGTCCGGCGCGAACGTGAAGGGGAGGACGTCGGTGCCGATGGACTCGGTGCGCACGTAGGTGGCCCTGCGCGCCGCCACGTCCACCACCACGAACCCGTCGGACTGCTCCTTGTCCGGCTCCCGTACCGACAGCAGGACCTTGGAGCCGTCCTTCGACCACACGGGACTGTGCCCCTCCAGCGGCCGTTCGACGGTCTGCACGTTGAACTGGGTGCCGTTCCTCAGGTCGTGGATCCTCACGTAGTCGAAGGACGACTCGGCGAACTTCCCGAACGGGTTCAGCGCCACCAGGTCGCCCTGCGGCGACAGCACCGGCTGCAGGGCGCTGGTCACCTGCTTGAAGGTCTCCTTGCCCTTCTCCCTGGCGAACGAGGCGAAGGGCGGCTTGGCGTTCAGGTAGCCGCCCAGCCTGACCGTGTCCTTCGGGCTCTCGTGCACGGTGATGCCCGTCCCCGGCAGGACGATGTCCCTGGTGGTTTTCTCCACCGACTCCCAGGGCGCCTCGGTGACGTTCGGGCTGAGCTGGGGCTGGGGGGTGAAGGCCGGGGCGAGCGCGCCCTGCGCGGTGCTCTGTGCCGGGCGCGGGGACGGCGCGGGCACCGGGTCCCCGGACACCGTCAGGTAGACCGTGCCACCGGAGACGAGGGCGACGGCCAGCGCGCCCGCGACCAGCAGCACGGGGCGGGCACGCCGCAGCGGCCGGGTGGAGGGGGTGCCGGGCACCGAGGACGCAGAGGACGCCGAGGACGCAGAAAACCCCGAGGACGCCGAGGACGCCGAGGACACGGAGGGATCGAGGGGCGGCTGGTCGGAGGTGAGGAACCCCCCGACCAGGCGGAGCAGGGTGTCGCTCGCGGTCGGCCTCGACGCGGGGTCCTTGGCGAGGCAGGCCGTGACCAGCCCGCGCAGGTCGTCCGGGAGCGCGCCGAGATCGGGCTCGTCGTTGACGATGCGGTTGACCGTGCCCGACATCGTCCCCGCGTCGAAGGGGGAGCGGCCGGAGGCGGCGAAGACCATCGTCGCCCCCCACGAGAACAGGTCCCCCTCGGGCCCGGGGGAGGTGCCCATGAGCCTCTCCGGCGAGCTGTAGGCGGGGACGTCGACCTTGCGGGTCGTGCTGGACGCGGTCGCCTCCAGCGCCCGCGCCATGCCGAGGTCGATCACCCTCGGCCCGTCGGGGCCGAACACCACGCCGCCGGGACGCAGGTCGCCGTGGACCGTACCCGCCTGGTGCAGGGCGACCAGGGCGGTCATCGTCCCGACGGCCAGCCGGTGCAGCGAGGCCGCCCCCAGGACGCCCTCGGAGGCCACCGCCTCCTCCAGCGTGGGCCCGTCGACGTACTCGCTCACGATGTACGGCCTGTCGCCGTCCACCCCGCCGTTCAGCCCGCTGTCCAGAACCTGTGCCGTGCAGAAGGCGGGTATCTCCCGCAGCGGCTCCATCGCCTCCCGGAACCGCTCGGGGCTCACGTCCGGGGGGAGCAGGCGCACGACCACCCGGTCCCCAGAGGGGGCCGTGGCGAGGAAGACGTCCTCCCCCAGGCGGCCCACGACCTGGTACTCGTCCACGCGTTCGGGATCCCCCGCCCGTACGGGGCCGATATCGGGCATGGTCTGGCTTCCTCTCCGAGGAGTCCATTAGAGATCACTAATTATGAGGATTCGGCATCGTAAAGTGGAGAAGTCAGAAGAAGAGATGAGAACTTCTCCGAACGCCGCGTACGGTTTCCGGCGTGCCCGCCCGGCACCGGAGCGCCGGGACGGCGGGAGAGCGTGAGAGCGGCGTCAGCCGGTAGCGCCGGGACGGCGGAAGGGCAGGGGAACGGCGTCGATCGGTAGCACTGGGGCCACGGAGGCGCATGGGAACGGCGTCAAACGGCTCCGCGGAGTCCGCGTCTCACTGCGAGGGGCGGCCCGGACGTGAAAAGCTTGAGCATTTACAGACTGGCCAGTCGCGGTTAAAGGGAGCGAACTTGCGCATTGTTCGGGCGATGAGCGAACAAGCCGACGGTCAGAACGTGGATCACCGGCAGGCCGGTCCCACCGTGGTCCGCATGCTGGTGGGGGCGCAGCTCCGGCGGCTGCGCGAGAACAGCCACATCACGCGGGAGGAGGCCGGGGAGGCGATCCGCGCGTCGCACTCCAAGATCAGCCGCCTGGAGCTGGGGCGGACCGGCTTCAAGCAGCGCGACGTGGCCGACCTTCTCACCCTCTACGGGGTCGTCGACGACGGCGAGCGCGCCCCGCTGCTCGCCCTGGCCGCGCAGGCCAACAGGCCCGGCTGGTGGCACGCCTACGCCGACGTGGTGCCCTCCTGGTTCGACGCCTACCTCGGGCTGGAGCAGGCCGCCTCACTCATCCGCGGCTACGAGGTCCAGTTCGTCCCCGAGCTGCTGCAGACCGAGGACTACGCCCACGCCCTCATCCGGCCGGCCTGCGCGGGCGCCCCCGAGTCCGAGATCGAGCGCCGCGTCGCCCTGCGGATGGAGCGCCGGAGGATCCTCACCGGGCAGGAGCCCGCCGCGCTCTGGAGCATCGTCGACGAGGCGGTGCTGCGCCGCCCCGTCGGAGGGCCCAAGGTGCTGCGCGACCAGATCCGGCACCTCATGGAGATCGTCGAGCTCGGCCACGTCACCCTCCAGATCATGCCGTTCCGCGCCGGGGCCGCCGCCGCGGCGGCGGGACCCGCCACCATCCTGCGCTTTCCCGAGGGGGAGCTGCCCGACGTGGTCTACCTCGAACAGCTCACCGGCGCCCTCTACCTGGACAAGCTCGCCGACGTCGAGCGCTACTGGCACGTCATGAACCGCCTGGGAATCGAAGCCGAGCAACCGGCCGCGACCGCGGCCCTCCTGCACCGCATCCTCAAGGAGACGTGAGGCTTTCACGGGGGGCTCGTGGGGCCGTACGGAAGGCGCATCCTCAAGGAGGCGTGAGGCCCTCGCGGGGGGCTCGTGGGTCTGTGGTTCGTGGGTCTGTGGTTCGTGGGCTTACGGGTCGCGGGTCTGTGGTTCGTGGGTCTGCGGGTCGCGGGCTTACGGGTCGCGGGCCCGCATGGGAGCCGCATTCTCAAGGAGGGCTGAGTCGCTACGGGGTTCTCGCGGCGCGTAGCGGGTGACCTTCCAGGTGCGGGGCACGGGCGACCGGTTCACTTAACCGAAATAGCCGAAATAGCGGTAATGGCCGGAATGATGGTGAACGTGATTCGCGTTTCGCCTGGGTGACCGCGGATACGACAGCGCCTGATGGGCAGAGCCGGGAGAGCGTGTCCCCCGGCACGCCGATGTCCACGATGCTCGACGATCGTGATCAGGAGCCAAGCATGCCCGTCCGATCACCGGCGCCTCCCCGGGTGGCGCCGGAGGCGTCCCGGCGCCGGGTCTCCCCCGCCACGGGGTTCTGGCTGGCCGCCGTCGCGTTCGCGGTCCAGATGGGGTTCGGTACCGCGCCCACCCCGCTGTGGCCGCTCTACCAGGTCAGGGACGGGTTCGGCGCGACCACGGTCACCGTCGCCTTCGCGGTCATGGTCGTCGGTTCCGCCGTGAGCTTCCTGGCGATAGGCCACCTGTCGGACCGGTTCGGCCGCCGTCGCGTCATCGTGCCCGCCCTGCTCGTGGCGATCCTCGCCGCCGTCGTCCTGACGGTCTGGCCCGCCCTGCCGGGACTGCTGCTCGGCCGCCTGCTGACCGGCGTGGCCGTCGGGCTGATGGCCTCGACGGCGACCGCGTACCTGCACGAGCTGTACGCCCGGGCGCACCCCGGCCGGACCGGCTCGTCCACGCCCGGCGTCGTGGCCACCGCGGCCAACCTGGGCGGCCTGGCGCTGGGCCCGCCGGTCGCCGGGATCGTCGCGGAGTGGGGACCCGCGCCGCTGGTCACCGCGCAGGCCGTCTTCGCGGTCTCCATGACCGTCATGGTGGTCCTGGTGCTGTTCGCGCCGGAGACCGTCGACGTCGCGCGACGGGCCCGCGACCGGCCCGCCAGGTTCGCGCTGGGAACGGGCGGAGGGGTGGTCTTCGCCGCGTCCGCCGCCCTGGGATTCGTCGCGTTCGCCGTGTTCGGTCTCATCTCCTCGCTCGGCGCGATCATGCTCAGGGACCAGCTGGGCGTCACCTCCCCCTTCGTCTCCGGGGTCGCGCCGTTCCTGATGTTCGGCGCCGCGGCGACGGCCCAGATCCTCCTCGGCTCCCAGCCCGAGGGGCGGCTCTCCCGGCTGGGCGCCCTGTCCTTCCCCGCCGGGCTGGCCCTGGTCGCGCTCTCGCTCTACCGTCCCGGGCTCTGGCTCTACCTGGTCGCGCTGGTCCTGTCCGGGGCGGGCGCGGGCCTGCTGTTCAAGGTCGCCGTCGGCTGGGCCGCCGCCGTCGCGGCACCGCACTCCCGCGCCGGGGTGCTGGCGGTCTTCTTCGTGATCTCGTACGTCGGCATGGGGCTGCCCGCCATCCTGTTCAGCCTCGCCATCCAGTCCTTCACCCCGCAGGCGACGATGATCGGTTTCGGCGTCGCCCTCTCGTCCGCCGCGGTCGCCGCCCTGCTCCTGGCCAGGCTCTCCCGGCGCAGGAAGCGATGAGGAGGTACGGCTCACGCCGGGGGCGCGAGCCGTACGAAGACAAACGGGTGGTCAGCAGTTGCGGATGACGACGCCGTTGTTGTCCTTGGCCTCGTCGTTGCCCCAGCGGGACAGGTAGTAGGCGGACACGTACTGGTTCTGCCAGGGAGAGCCGGAGTCCAGATCCGTCCTGAGCCACCAGCTGTTGTAGTCGGAGCCGACCCGGACCTCGGGCCCCCGTACCTTGCAGTAGACGTAGTTGGTCCCGGCGTTGAGGGTGCCGGTCCGGGTGCCGCCGGGGGAGGAGTATCCGGGGGCGGCGGCGAAGGTGTCCACGTAGTACTTGGACGGTGCCGGGGGAGGGGTGCCGCCCCCGCAGGCGTTGTTGCTCGTCACGTTGCGGTAGGTCTGGTTGTTGGCGGTCCCGTACGTGGTCCCGTTGAACATCGGGGTGACCCGCTCGGCGCCCGCGTACCCCCACGTCGCGCTCCCGTCCCCGTTCGCGTCGAACGCCTGCTCGTAGTGCAGGTGCGGGTGGTTGTTCGCGGTCGGGCCCGTACGCCCGACCTGGCCGATCGTCTGGCCCGCCGCGACGGTGGCGCCCGCCCCGACGGCCCGGGACTGGAGGTGGAGGTGCGTGGTGAACCAGCCGCCGCCGTGGTCGATCTGGATGACGTTTCCGGCGTTCGAGTGGTAGAAGGACTGGTTCACCCGCCCGGCCGCGGACGCGACCAGCGCCGCGCCCTCGGTGCCCACCTGGTTCGGCTCCTTCACCATGTCGAGCGCGGGGGCGTGTCCCCACGAGTCGAGCCGCCACTGCTGGCCGCACGGGAAGGGCAGCTGGAACGTGGGACGTGCCGCCGTGCCGGTCCCGGCGGCCGACGCCGGGGCGGTTACGGCCAGCGCGGGAACGAGGGCGGCCGGTGCGAGCACCGCGAGGAGAAGGGAGCGCCGCAAGATGGGCAAAACCGGCATGAGGATCCTTTCAAGAGATGTTCGCTGATCTCGTCGCGGAAGGTGGTCTCGTTCGCCGTGGCGCCGCCCGAACGGTCACCGGAGTGCCGCCCGGACGGTCACCGGGACCACGGCCCCCCGGCAGCCTCCCGCCACCGGTAAAGACGGTCATCAATGAAGCACGGGACGGCCGGACGGGACAGGGATATGGCCGGACTAACCGTTCAAAACAGCATTTAAGTAGGTGGAAGCGTTTGTTCTGAATCGGTTGACCCGATATCCCCGGCCCCGGCATGATCAGTTCGACCCTCGACCGGCCGATGGTGGCACCAGTCCCGAAGGGCCCTTGACACGTGGTTGTCAGCGACGATCCGAAGTTCTCGCCCGATCCCGAGCAGGCGGGAACGTGGCCCGAGTTCACCGAGAAGCTCCGGGAGCTGCACGTCTGGTGCGGCAAGCCGAAATACGCGACGTTGTCGAAGACGTCGGGGCTGGCTCCGTCGGCGATCTCCAACCTGATCGGGAGGAATCCGCTCAGCCGCCCCCCGGAGGCCGCGACCCTCCGTCTGGTCGAAGCCTGCCTGGCCCACGGCGAGAGCACTCCCAGGACGGTTCAGGAGCAGTCCCGCCGCTGGCAGGACGCCTGGAAGGCCCTCGCCGCCGAGGAACCAGCCACGGTTCCCCCGGTCGCCGAGCCGAGGAGGGAACGGCGCCGGATCGCGATCATCATCGCCGCCGCGGTGGTGGTCGTCGTGGCGGGTGCCGTCGCCGGAGTCTGGGCGCTGTCGCGTTCCTCGGACGACCCTGTCGCCGCCGGGCCGCCGACGGCCGATGCCGGGAACACGGCGCGATGCGTGAACAAGACCTCGTCGATCAGGGACACCCGTACGGACCAGACCTGGCAGGGCCTCTTCGAGTGCTCGAACACCCCGGGGTCGGACGTGTACGAGCAGGCCGGGCAGGGAGAGGTCGTCGGCCGTCTTGAGTCGAACCCCAGCTGGTTCGTCTGCTGGAAGCGAGGCGAGCGGCACCGCGGCGGCAACGACGTCTGGTACTACACGCAGGGCGACTACTCGCTGGCCAAGAAGGAACTCAAGGCGTGGGGCTTCATCCCCGCCGTGAACGTGCACACCGCGACCGACCCCGACCCGGTCATCACCCGCAAGTGCGCCTTCGACTGAGCCCCCGCACCGGGTTCCCCCGCCGGTTTCTCACGCCGTACGGGGGCGGCGCGCGTCAGGGGGAAGGGAGCGTCAGGACGGCGGCGCCCTCGACGCGGCCCGCGGCCAGGTCGGCGAGGGCGCGGTCGGCCTCGGCCAGGGGGTAGGGAACCGTCGTCACCCGGGGTGGGTGGAGCGCGGCCAGCTCCAGGTAGGCGCGGCCGTCGGCGCGGGTGTTGGCGGTGACGCTGCGCAGCGTGCGTTCCTGGAACAGGTGGCGCTGGTAGGTCAGAGCCGGGATGTCGCTGAGATGGATACCGGCCACCGCCAGGGTGCCGCCCCGGTCCAGGGCGGCCAGCGCGACCGGCACCAGCTCGCCCACCGGAGCGAACAGGATCGCCGAATCCAGCGGTTCGGGCGGGGCGTCCGCGGCGTCGCCCGCCGAGGCCGCGCCCAGGGTCATGGCCAGCTCCCTGGCATCGGCCGAGCGGGTCAGCACGTGCACGGTCACACCCTGGGCGATGGCGATCTGCGCGGTCAGGTGCGCCGAGGCGCCGAAGCCGTAGATGCCCAGGCGCCCGCCGGGCGGCAGGTCGCTGCGGAGCAGGGCCCGGTAGCCGATGATCCCCGCGCACAGCAGCGGCGCCAGTTTCTCCGCGGGCGTGTCGTCCGGGAGCGGGTAGGCGAAGTCCTCGGGAACGGTCAGGTATTCGGCGTAGCCGCCGTCGGCGTCCCAGCCGGTGTAGGCCGAGTCGGGGCAGAGGTTCTCCGCGCCCCGCAGGCAGTAGCGGCAGTGGCCGCAGGTCGAGCGCAGCCAGGCCACGCCCACCCGGCTGCCCGGCGTCAGCCGGTCGGTGTCGGTGCCGGTGGCCATCACCCTGCCCACGGCCTCGTGGCCGGGCGTGGTCCTCGGGCGTCGCGGCCGGAGGTCGCCCTCGGCGAGGTGCAGGTCGGTACGGCAGACCGCGCACGCCTCGACGCGGACCAGCACCTCACCGGGCCCGGGGGAGGGAACCGGGACGCGGACCGGCCGCAGGGGGCGTGAGGAGATCGGCCCGGGGCGGCTGACGACCCAGGCGTCCATCTCCGAGGGAATCACGGGCGGCTCCCGAGGTGACGAAACCGCTGCGGGATCGGTCCCCGACGTGCGGCGCGGAGAAAACGACCTCTCGCGGGGGTCGCGGGTATCTCCCGAGGTGACGGAATGACCGGTCCCTGATGTGTGGCGCGGAGAAAACGACCCTTCGCGGGGGTCGCGGGTACTTCCCGAGGTGACGGAA
>NZ_JBSZKT010000069.1:0-10437 GCF_055690525.1 Streptosporangium sp. H13245
ATCACGCCTCCTCCCGGCAACCCGACCGGCCTCGTCGGCTGGGCGACCCAGGGCGGCGGCACCACCGGCGGCGGCAACACCCCGCCCACCACGGTGAGCAACGCCTCCGCGCTGACCAGCGCGCTCTCGGCGAGCGGCGCGGCCGTCATCCGGGTGTCGGGCACGATCTCCTGCTCCGGGATGCTCAGGGTCGGCTCCAACAAGACGATCATCGGCAACTCGGGCGCCACCATCGCGGGCTGCGGGTTCAACATCTCCGAGGCGTCCAACGTCATCGTCCGCAACCTGTCCTTCCGCGACTGGAACGACGACGGCATCCAGGTCCAGTACTCCACCCGGGTCTGGATCGACCACAACACCTTCAGCAACGGCTACGACGGCGCCGTGGACGTCAAGCGGGCCAGTGACTACGTCACCATCTCCTGGAACAGGGTCACCAACCACGACAAGTCCATGCTGCTCGGCCACGACGACGGCAACGGCAGCGAGGACCGCGGGCGCCTGCGCGTGACGTACCACCACAACTGGTTCGACGGCACCACCCAGCGCCACCCGCGCGTACGCTTCGGCAACCCGGTGCACGTCTACAACAACTACTACGGGAACGTCGGCGGCTACGGCGTGGCCTCCACCGAGGGCGCGGGCGTCCTGGTCGAGGGCAACTACTTCGAGAACACCGACGACCCCTACCACCTCGGCGAGGGGGACTCGGGACCGGGCACCCTGGTCGCCCGCAACAACCACTTCGTCGGCTCCGGCACCGGCCAGGCCGGTGGCAGCGTGGCCTCCATCCCCTACTCCTACTCCCTCGACACCGCCTCCAGCGTCAAGTCGATCGTGACCGGCGGCGCCGGTGCCGGCCGGATCTCCATCTGACGTGGACCCCGCCCCGACTCTGACCCGCACCTGACCCGGGTCCGGCGAGGCACCGTTCCCGGGTGACCGGGCTCCCCCGCGGAGCCCGGTCACAGGTTTTCCGGCCCCGATGTCCGTACGGCATCGGACGCCGAAAGCAGGCGGCACCCGCGTTCGGCGCCGGACGAACGTCCTGACGGTGGGAGCAGCCGATCGTCGAAGCCGAACAGGGCCTGGTTCCCCCGGCCGTTGGCCCTGGAACGGGTCGCCGAGGAGACCGTCCGCCTGCCGCTCGCCCTGATCGACGGCGCGGAGCGCCTAGACCCGGCGATACCGTCCGCGAGTCGGCCTGACCGGGTGAGCGGCCGGGCCCCCGGCCGTGGTCAGCGGCCGGGCGAGGAGCCGTTCACGGTCAGCACGTGCTCGGTCTCGATGGCGGGGAAGGTTCCGGTGTCGATGATCCCGTGCTCGTGGAAGGCGGCCTCCAGCAGCGCGTGAGCCTTGGGCTCCAGCTTCCACAGGGCCCGGTACTCGCGGGCGGTGGCCAGGGAGACGCCGGTCTCGTGGGCGATGTCGGCCGCCCGGGGCACGAACTTCCGCTCGATCTGCTTGTCCCAGTATTCCCGCGCGGCGCGCATCAGGGCCGCGCGCTGCGCCGTGTCGACGACCGGCGGCGGGACGTCCAGCACCTGGAGCTCGTCGTCGTCATCGTCGACCCGAGGCCGCAGCGCGGACGGGCCCGCGGCCACCGCGGGACGCGCGGGCGACACCCCTGGCTCAGGGTCCCACGGCACGGGCGGGGTCAGATCGATCAGGGCGGAGGTGTTGTACAGGGCACCGATCTGGGAGAGCAGGGCCTCCTGCCGGGCGGAGTCGACCGCCAGGCCGCTGTGCTCCACCGCCCGGTCCATGGCACGGTCCAGCTTGGTGAGCGCCGCGCGCATCTTCCTGTCGGACGCGCCCGAGGCGCGCAGCGCGCGGGCGCGCTTGGCCGCCAGCGCGACCCGGGTCAGCCTGCGGTGGGCGTCCACCTCGCTGGCCGTACGGTCGCTGACCTCGGCCAGCCCGACGCGGACCAGCGCCCGCTCCGGGGTGATCCGCCAGTTGATGCGGGAACGCCCGGTGATGCGGTGGCGTTCGATCGCCATGCCGCGCTCCCACAGCCACGCCGCCACCAGGGGGGCGGCGAGCCGGAAGATGGCCTCGGCGGCACTGCGGGCGTCCATGCTCGACAGCACGGCCGTCAGGCCGGTGAGCGCCCACACGGCGACGCCGTCGATGCCCGCGGAGAAGTTCTCCCGCATGTTGCGGCGCGCCCGGACGGCGCTGGTGATGACGGCGACCTCGATGAAGGCGAAGAGCAGCAGCCGCAGGGGGCCGTCGAAGCCGAGCACGTCACCGGAGAAACGCCACATGCCCTGGGCGGAGACACCCGTCGCGATGCTGGCGGCGACGATGGTGAGGATGTCCTCCGCCGGACGGGGCGCGATATGGCGGTGGTAGAAACGGACCGCCAGGCGCTGGGTCGCGCGGAGCGCGAAATACGCCACGACCAGGAGGACGAGGGCGAACACTCCGATGATGACCGTCAGAACCGGCTGGTCCGATGCGAAGGTGGTGATTTGATCGATGGGGGGCATCAGTCACTGTCCGTCAGTCTCGATGTCCGACAGGATATCTGGCGATCATTCCAGAATGTCGGCGGCTTGTTTGCGAAACGGGCGCTCACGGACGTGACAGAAGTGAACACAGTTACGACGAGGGCGAGTAAAGATCACGAAATCCGCCGGTCCGGTCGGACCCGGTATCCAACCGGCCGTCGCCACGTCCCGTCCCGGCCGGGTTCCCGGAGTGTCCCGGCCGGGACGCGGTAACGGCCGGGACACCCCCTGGCGCGGCGACCGGAACCGGCCGGTGACGGCGGACCGGGCGATGGCCGCCGGACCGTACCGGCGTCTCCGAAACGGACACGCCGACCGGCCGGGGTCAGAACGGCCAGCTCGCGTCGCGCCCCTTCTCCAGCAGCGGGATCAGCCGGAACGACGCGTCGGAGAAGCCGCCGAACTCGTGGCGGTTGCCCGAGCCGGTCGGCATGGCCGCCCTCCGGTAACCCTGCAGGTTGAAGCCGTACATCGGGACGCCCTGCGGCACCGCGCGGGTAACCTCGTCGCCGTAGTGGCCGCTCATGGTCTGCATGTCGGACAGGATGACGACCCGGTCGTGCCCGCGGTAGGCACGCCTGAGGGCGGCGGCGATCTGTGTGCCGTGGCCGACCTCGCCGACGCGTCCGCAGAACCGGTCCATCTCCTTCAGGACCGACGCGCCCCGGCCCACCCTGTGCCGGAACACGCCGTCGGCGAAGCCGTGCAGGTCCACCCGCTCGCCGCGGGCGGCGAGCGTCACCCCGAACAGCGCCGCCGCCTGGACGGGCGTGACGGCCGACCGCTCCGAGACCGCGCCGGAGGTCATCGACGCCGACGTGTCCACGAGCACGAGGGTGCGCCCGCCGAACGACGGCACGTTGCCCGTGGCGAGCGCCAGCGCCCTGTCCAGGGCGTGCCCCCAGCGCGTGCTCGGGGCGTTGCGGTACGCGGAGTAGAACCGGAACGGCAGCTGCCGCGACCCGGCCACCTCACCGGGGTCGACGAGCTTCGCGGCGACCCGCCCGGCCACCTCGTCGGAGACACCGGCCTCGTCGAAGTTCCTCAGGTTACGGATGAGCGACATGTAGCCCATCGACGGGATGACCGCCTCCCACGCCTGGCGGTCCATCGGGCCCTGGAGCCATCCGGCGAGCGCCTCCCAGGTCATACCCGCGGCCCGCAGGCGGCCGGGGTCGGCCAGGACCGCGCGCCGCAGCTCGACCGGCAGTGCCGCCAGCCCGGCGCGGGCGCGCAGCGTCGCCAGCGAGTCGTGGATCGGCCGGTCGCGGTCGTGCCTGCGGTCCAGGGCGTGCGCGAACAGCTCGCCCTGCCACGCCTTGTCCGCCGCCGGGGCGGGGTGGACGAGGTCGATGACGTCGGCGAAGCGGAAACCCCTGGTGCCGGTGTCGTACTTCAGCAGGCCGCGCTCGGTGTACAGGCGCCGGACGGCGTCGGCGACGCCGCGCTTGACCGGCTTGGGGATCGCCCGCCCGTACGTGGACGTCCAGTAGGCGAGAGCCTCGCCGGGCTCGTCCGCGCGCCGCAGGACGCCGTCCACCAGCTGCCGGTTGAGGCCGTGCAGGCCCGCGGCGAGCCGTGCCCGTACCGACTCCAGCGCGGCGACGACCGGGGCGGTCCGCATGTTCGCCTCACCGCGCAGCCAGGGCAGGAAGCGGGCCATCCACTCGCCGTCCTCGACCGCGACCCGGTGGACGAGGTCGCGGAAACGCTCGTCGCGGTCACCGGCCTTCTCGTAGAAGGTGTTCTCGCCGACCATGTTCGACACCGCGAGGAGGAAGAGCTCGCCCTTGGCGTCGCGGGCGTATCCGGGGGCGCCCTCGTGGGTGCGGCCGGACGGTGTACGCCCGGTCCTGACCGGGCT
Organism: Streptosporangium sp. H13245; assembly: GCF_055690525.1. Taxonomy (NCBI): domain Bacteria; kingdom Bacillati; phylum Actinomycetota; class Actinomycetes; order Streptosporangiales; family Streptosporangiaceae; genus Streptosporangium; species Streptosporangium sp. H13245. The sequence goes on from NZ_JBSZKT010000069.1 coordinate 4,381, forward strand.
GGAGACGGCCGGCCGGTTGGTCGCGGTGTTGAACTTGGACATGGACGGGCCTTTCTCTGCGAGTCGTGTGTCTCGCGCGCCGGTCGCGCACGCGGGGCCGTGCTCCTCCCGAGATCGGGGTGACCGCGGTCGCCCGGCCCTGCCGGGCGGCGGCCCCGCTGAGTGGAGCCGCCAGGAGTCGAACCTGGAAGTAACCGCGATCGGCGCACCGGGAGGCGCGTGTGGACGTTTTACCGGATCTTCCCGAGATCGAAGTCGGCGACGGAAGCGTGCTGCCTTTACACCACGCGCCGCACGGCTTTGGGCGGCGCGCCGGGAATCGAACCCGGACCCCTCGATCCCGAATCGAAGTAACCGTTGCCTTCGCACCGGGAAGGTCTCTGTGAATGTGTGGACTTCCCCGAGGTCAAGACCGGCCGCGGACTCTGACATGCTGCCGTTACACCACACCGGCCTGAGCCGGAGCCGGGAGTCGAACCCGGACCTTCGCTTTGGAAGAGCGAAGTAACCGCGGCCTTCGCACCGGGGAAGCGTGTTATCCAGTTGTCGGACCTCGTATTCCGGAGACGGCTCCGGCGCGTTCTTCCCGCGATGGAACGGCCGGTTTCGTTTCCGAACTCCGAGGCGTTTCCAACGGTAGCCGCCACCGCCGCGCGTCACATCTCATTATTCGCCGAAAATTAGGGGGCGACAGGGGTCGGGGACGGGGAGAAATGTCGGTCCCGAGAGGGATGATGGAGAGGTGAACGACTGACGGGGGCGCGGACGGGGTCCCACCGGACCTCCCCGCCTCCCAGGAAAGGATCACGTGATGACGACCCCGATGAACGTGTCCGATCTGGCACAGGTTCTCTTCGTCTCCGCGCTGCAGGCCTCGGACCACCCCTCTCCGGACCAGGTTCGCATGATCATCGAAGGCCAGCTCCGCGCCCGCCACGCGGACATCTCCGGTTGCGCGGCCCTCGTCGCCCAGGAGGCCGGTGACCATCCCGAGGCGTACGCGAGCCGGATGCGCTGGGCGCTGGGCGAGGCCGTCCGGGTCCGCCCGTCCATCTCCTTCGTGAGCTGACCGTCTTCCTCCGGCATCCCCTAGGACCGGACGGCCAGCCTGAGGTGCTCGACGACCCGGTCGAGGGTCTCGGCGGGGGCGGTGTAGGGCACCCGCAGCCAGCCGCCCAGGGTGCCGTCGGGTGAGAAGGCCGAGCCGGGGAGCAGGCTGAGCCCCGCCGTGGCGGCCCGCTCCGCGACATTCTCGCCCGACACGCCGTTGAGGCGCAGCCACAGCGCCAGGCCGCCCAGCGGGAGGGTGAAGCTCCAGGCGTCGTCCCCGCCCAGCCCGTCCGCCAGGTGGTCACGCTGGCGTCGCAACTCGCTCCTGCGCTGGGCCAGCAGCCCGTCCATGAGGGGAAAGATCTCGCAGGCCACCAGCTGCTCCATGGGCGGAGGGGCGTACAGGCCGCTGACGGGATCGAGAAGAAGCTCGCGGACCAGCGCCGCCGGGCCCCGGATCCATCCGACGCGCAGCCCTCCCCACACGGTCTTGCTCATGGAGCCGATCGTGACGGCCCGGCCGACGCGGGGTTCGGGCACCGGCCGGTCGCGCAGGTCCAGGTCGCGCATGGTCTCGTCTGTGATCACGGTCACCCCGTACCTGGCGGCCAGCTCCCCGACCTCCCCTCGGACGCGGGGGTCCATCAGCGCCCCGGTGGGGTTCTGGAAGTCAGGGGTCAGGAGAGCGGCTCCCCCGGCGGCCTCGCGGAACGCGGTGGCGAGCTGGTCGGTGTCCCAGCCCTCCGCGGTGACCCGCGCGGGGACGGTACGGACGCCGAAGCGCCTGAGCGCGGCGAGGGTGTCGAAGAAGGCGGGGCTCTCCACGACGGTCCTGCGCGGGCCGAGGTGGGCGACGAGCAGCGCCAGCGCCGCGCGGGCTCCCGAGGTGACCAGGATCTGCTCGGGCCGGGTCGCCGTCCCCTCGCCGGTGTGGCGCCGGGCGATCAGCTCGCGCAGTTCGGGCAGGCCCGCGCCGGGCTCGCCGCTCTCCAGCAGCAGCCCCGCCGACCTGGCGAGCGCGCGGGTGACGGCTCCGGTGACGATCTCGCGGGGAGCGGCGGGTACGGCGCGGCGCAGGTCGAGGTGCGAGCCCCGGCCGTCCACCGACAGGGGCGCGTAGCGCTCACCGAGGTTGCGCGGCAGCCGCATCCTGCTGCCGCTGCCGTGCTCGGTGACGAGCCAGCCCTCCTCCCGGAGCAGGGACAGGGCGGCGACGACCGTTCCCCGGCTCACCCCCAGCTCGGCGGCGAGCCGCCGCTCCGAGGGCAGCCGGTCCCCGACCCGTACCCGCCCGTCGAGGACGGCCTCGCGCAGCGCGGTGGCCAGCGACCCCGCGAGGGGAAGCCCGGGTCGCCGCCATCCCGTCTGGACATACTTGAGCACTGGTCCAGTTTGCCGTAATTGGACCGCGATGCTGGCAGGCCCCTCCCATAGCGTCGAGGAATGGACGCCAGACACGACGCGGGCACCTCGCACTCTTACGGACCGTCAGACACCGGCGACCACCTGCCCGACCTGCCCGACCCGCCGGAGAAGCCGGGGACCGGCCGCGAGTCGCTCCATGGAGCCGACGAGACCGGCCGGGGTCGTAATTCCCCCAAAACAGAGGAAACCGGTCAAGGCCGCGATCCACACGAGGCCGACGAGACCGGCCGGGGTCGCGGTTCATACGGGGCAGAGGAAACCGGCCGGGATCGCGGTTCACGCGGAGCGGAGGAGATCCGCCGAGGGCACGGGCCGTCAGGGACCGGTGAGGCCGGTCGCGTGCGCGGGGCGCTCGGGGCCGACCACGATCGCATCCCCGAGCTGCTGGAGGCCACCCGCGCGTACGCCGTACGCATCCTCGCCGGGCTCGGCGACCGGCCGGTGGCGCGGACGCCGGTGAGGCCCGCGCCCGCGTCCCTGCCGGAGGCGGGGATCGGCCTGGAAGGGGCGATGGAGGAGTTCGCACGCCGCTGGGAACCGGGCTTCGCGGCCGGTTCCGGCCGTTACCTGGGCTTCGTCACGGGTGGTGTGACGCCCGCCGCGCTGGCGGGCGACTGGCTGACCGGCACCCTCGACCAGAACCCCACCTCGGGCCTGGACTCGCTCGCCCCCGACCTCGAACGGGAGACGGCCGCGTGGCTGCGCGACCTCTTCGGCCTGCCGCCCGAGCACGAGGGGACGTTCGTCAGCGGCGCGACCATGTCCAGTTTCGTGGGCCTCGCGATCGCCAGGGAGTGGCTGGGCGAGCTGAGCGGCGTCTCGGTGGCCGAGGAGGGCGCCGCCGCGCTCGGGCCGGTGACGGTGCTGTCGGGAAGCCCTCACTCCAGCGTCGGCAAGTCACTGTCCATGCTCGGGCTGGGACGGTCGGCGATCCGGCGGGTCGGCCTGCTGCCGGGGCGGGAGGCGGTGGACGTGGCCCGGCTCGCCGAGGAGCTCGACCGGCTGGACGGCACACCGGCGATCGTGGTCGCCAACTCCGGCACGGTGAACACCGTCGACTTCGACGACCTGCGCGCCATCGCGGCCCTGCGCGAGCACCACCCGTTCTGGCTGCACGTGGACGCCGCGTTCGGCGCCTTCGCCGCCCTCTCCCCCGGGCACGCCCATCTCGTCGCGGGCCTCGGGGAGGCCGACTCGGTCTGCGTGGACCTGCACAAGTGGCTGAACGTGCCCTACGACAGCGCGATCCAGTTCACCCGTCGCCGCGACCTGCAGGCCCGCGTCTTCCAGAACTCCGCCGCCTACCTCACTCCGATGGGCGAGAACCCCGACTTCGTGCACCTGACGCCGGAGAACTCGCGGCGCCTGCGGGCCGTACCGGCCTGGTTCACCCTGGCCGCGTACGGGCGCGAGGGGCACGCGGAGATCGTCCGGCGCTGCGCCGCCCTCGCCACCGGGCTCGGCGAGCGGATCACCGCGATGCCCGCCTACCGGTTGCTCGCCCCCGTACGGCTCAACGTGGTCTGCTTCACCCTCGCCTCCTCCCCGACCCCGGACCGGATCGACGAGGTGGCCAGGGCGATCACCGAGTCCGGCGAGGCCTTCCTCACGCCGACCGTCCACGATGGGGTCCCCGCCCTGCGCGCCGCGTTCAGCAACTGGCGCACCACCGACGCCGACGTGGAACGGGTCGCGAAGATCCTCCAGGAGGTCGCGTTCGGGCCGTGAACCCGATCCTCCTGGCAACGGCGGTCGAACGGCTCCGGGGCTCGTGCTTTCCGCCTCCTGTCGTACTCCCGTTTTCCCGTAGGGCAGGAGATCACGACAGGAGGCGGATCTACTCCGTGCCTTCACTCATCTGAGCAACCCGAAGACGGTGTAAAGAGCCTCGTCGACCTCTTCGATCTCGGCGGGATCCAGACGACCGGCGAAGTCACCCAGACGGTGCGGAGTGACGGCCACGGCCTGCTCGACCATGACCCGGCTCTGCTTGCCGAGCAGCTCGACTTCGGGCCGGAAGGGGGCGGGAGGTGCGCTGGCCGAGGTCGGCGCGACGAGGACGGTGGAGAGGTGGGAGAGGAAGTCCGACTGGAGGATCACGGCGAAGCGCTCGCCTCGTTGCTCATGGGCCATCGCGTCACGAGGAGCGCGCAGCCGGTACACGTCACCACGCACGCAGGTGCTCCGTATCCTTCATGATCGCTTCGGCTTCGGCCCTGTCGGCGGGATCCTTTGCCAGCCTCTCGGCCGCGATCCGGGCCTCCTCCATTCGATTGAATCGCTGGGCGGTGACGAGGGCTTCGCGAACCGCTTCAGTCACAGAACGGCCATTGGCGGTCAGCTCGTTCAGAGCCTTCTCCGCTCTGGCATCAAGGTCGACAGTCAGCATGGCCATATCTTCACTGTACGACGCGGCGTCTCGCAGGCATTCGGTCGAATTTGGTAACCGCTCGGATACTTAACGCAATGATGTTCTGACACGTCGGACGTCACGGGTTTCCGCACCCACCCCGTCCGCTCCGGCCACCGAGGCGGCCGGAGCGGACGGGGGCGTTGTCCTGATCCGCCCGTACGGGTTTCCTACGGGATCGTGTCCGCGCCGCCGGCCCCGGCGCCCGCGGGCGGCGGGGTGGAGGACGCGGATCCGGCCGAGTAGGAGTACGACGGCCGCGAGACGCCGCCGTCGGCGCGCAGCCAGTCGCTCATGGTGCTGCCGCTGCTCTGCGCCCGCCGGATCGTGGCGATGTCGTAGAAATTGCTGCTCGCCCACGTGAGGCTCGCGTCGCCGAAGTCCTCGGTGATCGTCTTGGCGCCCTTCACATGGTTGCTCTCGGCGTAGATCCTGCCGCTCACGCCCAGGCCGATGAAGTAGTCGTCGACGTCCACGTAGTTGGCGAACACATGGGCGTAGCCGAACCGCACCCTCGGGTGGCGGGTGTTCGACCCGTCGAACCAGTTGTGGTGGTAGGTGACGTTCAGGTAGCCGGTGTCCTGGGAGCCGTTGCTGTCACTGTGGCCGAGCAGCATCGACTTGTCCGTACCGACATAACGGTTGTACGAGACCGTCGCCAGGTCAGAGCCTCGCTTGATGTCCACCGAGCCGTCGGCCGCCGGGTAGAACGTGTTGTGGTCGATCCACACGTGGTGGGAGTAGCACTGCACGTTGACGGAGTCGTCCGGGGAGTTCCTGAACGACAGGTTCCGGATGATCACGTTCTGGACGTGGGTGAACCTGTCCCGCTCGGCGGGGTCGCAGAGGTCGCCGCCCCAGGCGACCTCCTCCGGGCCCCAGCCGTTGACGTCGAGCCCGAAGCCGCTGATCGTCGCGTTCGCGCCGACGCCGATGACGGTTTTGTTCGACCCGACGTCCAGCATGTCCGCGCCGCCGCCGCTGATCGTGCCCGACACCCGGACGATCCGGGGTGTGTCGTCGGCGACGGCCGCCGCCAGCTGCGCGTAGTTGGTGACGGTCACCGTCTGGCCGCCACTGCCACCGTTCGTGCCGCTACGGCCGTATTTGGTGAGGGTCGCGAAGCCCACCAGGCCGCTCGCGTTGCCCGGGTTTCCGGGGGTGGGGGTCAC
>NZ_JBSZKT010000070.1:0-10128 GCF_055690525.1 Streptosporangium sp. H13245
CACCGGGGACGGTGTGGGAGAGTAGGTCACCGCCGGACAATCTTTCACGAAGGGCCCCCACCACGCGGTGGGGGCCCTTCGTGCTTTCCTGGACCTTTCCGCTGTGCACCTTCTCGGGTCTCTTGGCGGGATTCCGGGGGCGGGTTTTGTGAGAAGGAGGGCTTCCGGTGTGGGCGGGGGCCCTTTTTGCGTTTATGGAGCGTTCGTTGAGCGGTTTCCGGCTGTCCTGGGAACGTGGTGGCCTACGGGTCAGATGGCTCCGTAGTTCTCTCAAAAATCACCCGCAAAGGATCTGCGGCGGTGGTCATGATCATTTGTGGGTGCGGGGGAAGGGCGTATGGAGTTTCAGGGGCTTGCTAGGCTGGAGGGGCCGGGCCACCCCACCAGCGGGTGGCCTTCGTCGCGCCAGACCACGATAGGGCGGGGCAGCGATAGCGAACGGGGCGCACCCCGCGGCCGGAGACCGCCCGCATAGCGAACGTCCCATCCGATCGAGGAGATGGGACGCGCTCGCAGAGTGAGCCAACGAATGGACCAGAAGTGAACAGTGACAACGGGCCTGAGGGCGCGGGCCGACGCGAAGAGGGCGAAAACCGCGGATCTGGTGGCCAGGGAGGCCACCGCAGCGATCGCGCAGGTGGTGACAGGGGACGTCCGGGCGACGGTCCCCGATATGGTGAGCGCCGAGAAGGGCGCCCAAGTGGTTCTTACGGCTCTCGTGATCGTGGCGACCGGCCGTCCTACAACCGTGACGACCGCGGGTCCGGCCGTCCTCCGTTCAACCGCGACGACCGCCCAGGGGGCGGGCAGAGGCCCTCGGGACCGCGTGGCGAGGGCCAGCGTCCTTACGGCGACCGTGACCAGTCTCGTGGCGGTTCCTATGGAGCCCGTGACCGCGGCGACCGGCCGTCTTACAACCGTGACGACCGGGGGTCCGGCCGCCCCCCGTTCAACCGTGACGACCGCGGTGGTGACCGTCCGTCGTTCAACCGCGATGATCGCGGTGGTGAGCGCAGGCCGTTCAACCGCGACGATCGTCCCGGTGGAGGGCGTCCTCCGTTCAATCGTGACGACCGCCCCGGTGGTGGTTACCGGGGAGATCGTCCGTCGTTCAACCGGGACAGTCGCGGAGGGGATCGTCCTCCGTTCAACCGCGACGACCGTGGTTCTGGTCGTCCGCCGTTCAATCGTGATGATCGTGGTGGCGAGCGTCGTTCGTACGGTGATCGTGATCAGTCGCGTGGTCAGTATGGTTCGCGTCCCGATGGTGGTGAGCGCAGGCCGTTCAACCGTGACGATCGTCCTGGTGGGGGGCGTCCTCCCTTCAACCGCGACAACCGTGGGGGTGACCGCCCCCCGTTCAACCGTGACGACCGCGGTGGTGACCGTCCGTCGTTCAACCGGGACAGTCGCGGGGGGGATCGTCCTCCGTTCAATCGCGACAGCCGTGGGGGTGACCGCCCCTCGTTTAATCGTGACGATCGGCCGTCGGCCAGTCGTGATGATCGTGGTGGCGAGCGTCGTTCGTACGGTGATCGTGATCAGTCGCGTGGTCAGTATGGTTCGCGTCCCGATGGTGGTGAGCGCAGGCCGTTCAACCGTGATGATCGTCCCGGTGGGGGGCGTCCTCCCTTCAACCGCGACAACCGTGGGGGAGATCGCCCACCGTTCAACCGTGACGACCGCGGTGGTGACCGTCCGTCGTTCAACCGCGATGATCGCGGTGGTGAGCGCAGGCCGTTCAATCGCGACGATCGTCCCGGTGGGGGGCGTCCTCCGTTCAATCGTGATGACCGCCCCGGTGGTGGTTATCGGGGAGATCGTCCGTCGTTCAACCGGGACAGTCGCGGAGGGGATCGTCCTCCGTTCAATCGCGATGACCGTGGTTCTGGTCGTCCGCCGTTCAACCGTGACGATCGGCCGCCGGTCAGTCGTGATGACCGTGGTGGCGAGCGTCGTTCGTACGGTGACCGCGACCAGGCCCGTAGCCGCTACGGTTCGCGTCCGGATGGCGAGCGCAGGCCGTTCAACCGCGATGACCGTCCCGGCGGTGGCTATCGTGGCGACCGTCCGGCCGCCAACCGGGACGATCGCGGGGGGGATCGTCCTCCGTTCAATCGAGACAACCGTGGGGGAGACCGTCCCCCGTTCAACCGCGACGACCGTCCCGGTGGGGGGCGTCCCTTCGGGAACCGCGACCGCGACGGGGAGGGGTCCCGCACCCGTTATGGCCGGGATGACCGGTCCGGCGGCCGTGACGAGGCGCCCAGCAGCCCGCGTGAGGAGTTGCCCGAGCTCGCCCCGGACATCACCGCAGAGGAGCTCGACAAGGAGATCCGCGAAGAACTGCGTTCCCTCCCGCTCGACCTCGCGGACCTGATCTCCCGTCACCTGGTGGCGGCCGAGAGGGCTCTCGGCGAGGACGACGCGGAGCGGGCGTACGAGCACACGAAGGTCGCCCGTCGCTTCGCGGCCAGGATCGGGGTGATTCGCGAGGCCGTAGGCATCGCGGCCTACCGTGCCGGTCACTTCGCCGAGGCGCTCAGCGATCTGCGCGCGGCTCGCCGGATGACGGGTTCCGACTCCTTCCTGCCGATCATGGCAGACTGCGAGCGTGGCCTTGGCCGTCCCGAGCGTGCCCTTGACCTGGTCCGCTCCAAGGAGGCCGAGCGGCTCGACCGGGTCGGCAAGATCGAGCTCGCCATCGTGGAGTCCGGTGCCCGGAGGGATCTCGGCCAGAACGACGCCGCGGTCATCACCCTCCAGCGCCTTCCCGAGCTGCGTGACACCCGTCCCCAGCCCTGGTCGGCCCGCCTCGCCTTCGCCTACGCCGACGCGCTGTCCGCGGCGGGTCACGAGGGACCGGCCACGGAGTGGTTCGGCCGGGCGATGGCCTTCGACGAGGACGGCGAGACCGATGCGGCCGAGCGTTACGCGGAGCTGACGGGCGCCATCATCGAGGATCTCGAAGAGGACGACGATGAGGACGGGGAAGTCGTCGACGGCGACACCCACCCTCGCGATGACGCCGGTGCCGAGGGCGATGACGACGCCGGTGACGGTGACGAACTCGACGACGAGATCGACACCGATGACGCCGACATCGACGACGTCGCGGATCTGGACGCGGAGATCGAGGCCGAAGACGATCTCTTCGACGACGAGTTCAACGCGAACCGGTCCGCTGCCGGTGATGCTCCGGGCAACGACTCCTCCGACGAAGGGGACTCTTCCGAGAAGGTCTCCTCCGTGAAGGTCTCTTCCGAGAACGAGACGGCGGACGCGGAGCGGAAGGTGGAGCGCGCCGTTGGTCCCGCCTTCATCGAGCCTGACTTCGGCGACATTCTCAGTGACGCCCCCGATGCCGACTCCGACGAGGACGACGACCTGGACGAGGATCGGGACGAGGACGACGAGCAGGGCCGGGGCAAGGTCGAGAAGAAGTAGGGACCTTCACCACATTCCGGGTGGACGGCTCGTCCGCCCGGAATGTGGTGTCTCCGTGGCGGTCCCGGGTTTTACGGGACACGTCCTTACGGCTGGATCCGGTCCAGCCAGTGCAGGATTCCAGCCACATTGGACGGGGCGCCGCTGAGCAGTTCGAACTGCTCAGCGGTCACCTCGTCCGCCTTCAGGGCCGCGTAGCGGTCGCGGGTGCGCTCCCTGACCATGGCGGCCGCGTGGTCCAGGTCCATACCCTCGGTGTGGGCCTGACGGGTCAGGTCGACCCAGACGCGAAGCTCCTCGGCCGAGCGTTCCAGGATCTCCTCCACATCCGCGACCGGCCCGTAGTGACTGAAGAGCAGCCTTTGCGGGCCCAGCGCCTTGAACAGGGCGATCGAGTCCAGCGCGGTCCGCAGGTCGAAGTCCGGGGGAGGCGTGGCGGGACGCAGGTCGTCCGTCTCCGGGAGATAGACCCCGGCCGCGTCGCCGACGTAGAGGTCTCCGGTGCCGGAGTCGATGAGTCCCACGTGGTGTTTGGCGTGCCCCGGCGAGTAATGGCTGTTCAGAGTACGTCCGTTGCCGAGGTCGATCGTGTCGGTGTCGCCGAGCGCGCGGATCCGCGAGGCTTCCGTGGGGGAAAGCTCGCCGAACAGGATGTCCAGCTTGTCGCCCCAGACCATTCGCGCGCTGGCCATCAGCCTGGATGGATCGGCGAGATGCCGGGCGCCTTTCTCGTGAACGACGATCTCCGCGTCCGGGTAGAAACCGGCGATGTCGCCGACCCCGCCCGCGTGATCCAGGTGGATGTGCGTGACGACGACCGTGGCGAGATCTCCCGGGCCGACGCCCAGTGAGGTGAGGGCGTCGCGCACCACGGGAGCGGAGGTGGAGGTACCGGTTTCCACCAGGCAGGGACGGTCTCCAAGGATCAGATATCCGGCGGTGATGCTGGAGTATCCGGCCATCCGTGTGTCGATCTCATAGACGTCCCCGCCGAGGGCGGTGATGTTGTCCACAGGCCACCTCATAACTGGAACCGGCATCCACAGAACGGTATTCGGCCATTCCGGCGCAGCTCATATCGTAGAGAGTCGTCCTCGACCGGCAGGATCGAGGGAGGATCGCATGGATCGTAACGAGGTCATTCTCGTGGGCCGTCTGCCTGAGGCGGCCAACATCAGGTCATTGCAGAGCGGGAGCACGCTCGGCACCTGGCGGCTGATCGTCCGGCGGCAGCACCATGGGCGTGGCGCCCGGGTCGACACCATTCCGTGCGCGTCTTTCGAGACCGAGGTCATCGAGGCCGTGGCCGGTTGGCTGCCCGATGACATCGTCGAGGTGACGGGTTCGCTACGTCGCCGCTGGTGGGGAAGTGAAGGGGCCAAATCGTCCGGCTACGAGGTCGAGGTGCGTTCGGTGAGACGCCTTGAGCGCAAGGTCACCACGATCCTGGCCGGAGACGAGGGGGTTCCCGTGTCCGCCTCGCCCCGGGCGGTGCACTCACTTCTGCACACGGGGAAAGAGGTGGCGGGGGAGGGCGGGGAGCCGCGGCTCACCCTGGTCGGGCCTGACCTCACCGCAGCCGGGCCGGATCCCACCCCGGTTGGAGTGGATTTCGCTCCGGGTGAGCCGGACCCGGTCGTGGCTGGGTCGGACCTGGCCGTGGCTGGGCCGGACCCGGTCCTGGTTGGGGCGGGCACTGTCTCGGTTGAGCTGGATTCTGTCTCGGCTGGGCTGGGGCCCACCCCGTCCAGACCGGGGCCCGCCTCACCCAGGCCGGAACTCATCCCGTCCGGACCGGGGCCCACCTCGCCTAGATCGGGTCCCGCCTCAGCCGAACCGCACGGCCTCGCTCTGGTCCGGCCGAGCCCTGCCCCGGCAGGTGAGCCGGTGTCGGTTCCCCAAGCCGCGGAGGCGTCGATTCCAGGCCGTCCGCAGATGTCCTACCCCGCGACGCGTGGTGTGGATGTGGTCTCCGGAGCGGCTGGATGATCCGCCTTCTTTTTCCGGGGCGCGTGGGATTCTTCCCAGGGCATGCGGGATTCCGAGATCGCGGGCCGCGCATCCCGGAATCTCGGATTTCAAGGTTTCTCAGGTGCCTGGATTCCCGGATTTCTCGGGTGCCCGGCCTCTTCTCAGGGGGGCGGCTTCTTGAAAACTCAGGACCCGGGCTTCTCGGAGGAGGTCTGTTTTGGGGTGAGCAGGCGCAGAACCAGACCGGTTCTGGGCTTCGGGCCGAAAGAGGTGGATTTGCGGGGCACCCGTTCTCCCTGGGCCGCGACCGCGAGCACATCGTCGACCGCCAGCGGGCGCAGCAGCACCGCGGTCCCACCGGAGGCCTGTGCGAGTCGTACGGCGGCCTCCGGGTCGTGGTGGACGATGCGCACCGTCAGCTCGTCGTCCCGCAGCCCCCACACCTTCGGCAGGAGAAACTCCGCGAGGATGGAGGTGTTCAGCGCTCGCCACTTGGCCGATCGCTCGGACGGCATGGCGTGTTCGAGCTGGTCGGGGTCAGGGTCGGTGAGAAGGTGGGTGGGCCCACCGGCGGACAGCAGGTAGGCCGGTCCACTGGTCTCTTCCAGCGCGGCCAGGCCTTCGGCCAGGTCCGCGTGGTCATGCACCTGCCACGAACCCTTGGCCTTGGCCAGCGCCTCCTCGAACGGCAGCTCGGGAATGACCCGGTGGATGGCCTTCAGCTCCGGTGGGTAGGCGCTGGAGTCCACCAGAAGCGCAAGACCGAAATCCCACGGCTCAGACCTCACGGGGTTCACCGGAGTCACCTGTTCCGCAGATTCAACAGCCCCCACGGGAGTCTCTGCCGTGCCAGCTGTGCCAGTCGTGTCGGTCGGGCCAGCCGAGTTAGCCGCGTCGGTCGCGCTGGCCGTGTCGGTTGCTTCGGTGTCGGTTGCTTCGGTCGTGGTGGTTGTGGCTGTCGCGGCACCGCTTGGGGCAGAGGCACGGTGTTCCCGCTGGAGCGCGAGGTAGGTGGCGTAGCGGTGGTGCCCGTCGGCGATGAGGGCCTGGCGGGGGCGGAGGTCGGCGTCGATGGCGGCGAGCTCCCCGGTGTCGGTGACGGCCCACAGCCGGTGCCTGACCCCGTCCCCGGTCTCCGCCTCCGCCAGCGGGGGCCGGGAAGCGGCGATGTGGTCGACGAGGCGGGTAGTGGCGCCGTCCGTACCGTCGTAGAGCAGGAAGATGGGTTCCAGGTTGGCTTCCGTGGTGCGCATCAGCGCGAGCCGGTCGGCGACCGGTCCGGGCATCACGTTCTCGTGAGGCAGGACGATCCGCAGTTCCGGACCGGCCAGGCCCACGTCGCCGATGATCCCGCGCTGCAGGACCCCGGGGCCCGACTGCTCGTAGACGTAGACCGCGGGCGTCTCGTCGGCGGCCAGCACCCCGGAGGAGAGCCACCGGTGAAGCGTCTCCCGCGCCTCGGCGTACCTGTGGTGGTCGGTGCCGGGAAGGATCAAACGCACCACGTTGTTGGGGTGGGTGTCGAGCAGCTTTCGCACGCCGGCCTCGTCGATGAGGTCGTAAGGCGGTGAGGTGACCCCGGCCAGATCGTCGACCGTGAACCGTACGCCGCGGAACGGGCGCAGCACCAGCCCGCCGGGTATCGGCAGTTCAGGATTCGCCATAGGGGGCATGCTGCCATAAAGGCCTGAAACGGCCGGGGGCCGCTTCGAGTCTGTGGTGGTGCCCGGTCCGTCAGGGAATCGGCCAGATCTGTCGTCTGTCGATGAAGGAGGCCTCACACAATGGTCCAAGGACGTGGCGGTCCGTCTGATTCCCCCAGCCCCGAGACGGGCGCTCCGGTCGGGGACGTCTACGAATGGTTTCAACGAGGGATGAGGCTGCTGGCCGAGGGCAGTCCGGCGGCGGCGGCCGCGCTGCTGGAGCGGGCGGCCGACGCGGAGCCGGAGTCGCGGAGCATCCGGGAGGCCCTCGCCCGAGCACAGTTCAACTCCCGGCAGTACGCCGACGCCGTCGACAGCTTTCGCTGGATCATCGACGCCAATCCGGCTGAGGACTACGCGTATTTCGGTCTCGGGCTCGCCCTGTGGCGTACCGGGGACATGGAGGGGGCTCAGGAGCCGCTGGCCATCGCCGTCGCGATGCGGCCCGACCTGCGGCACTACGTCTCCGCGCTGAAAAGCGTCCGCGCCACGTTGCGCGCCCGCAGGATGTGATCGATCTGTACGAGCCTCCCGTTTGATCTGTACTAGCCCGCGAGCGTGATCCCGTGTGATCTGTACGATCCGTACGAACTCCCTGTGTGATCCGTGTGAGCCGTGTGAGTCTGCGAGCGTGATCTCATGTCCGTACGAGCCCCCGTGTGTGATCTATACGAGCCCGCGAGCGTGATCTCGTGTGATCCGTACGAGTCCGTCGGCGTGATCCCGTACGCCCGCGGGAGTGATCCACACCGGCCTGCCGGTGTGGTGGCCGCACGGTGCCCTGGCCCGCGTCGTCGAGGCCGGGCTCCGGCGTCACGAGCGCGCCCGCCCGAGGTGACCCGCCCGAGGTGATTCGTACGGGACGCACGTGGCTTCGTCGCGTGAGACCGGTGCGGGGGATGGAACGTGGGTGATGAAATGGGCCAGTGGACACGAATACGCTGATCGACCCGTATGACACCCTTCTCCTTGACCTCGACGGGGTGGTGTATCTCGGGCGCAACGCCGTACCGGCGGCTCCGGAGTCCCTGCGCCGGGCGGCGGAGCGTGGTGTGCGCCTCGCCTACGTCACCAACAACGCCTCACGCACCCCCGCCGCCATCGCCCAGCACCTGCGCGCGCTGGGCGCCCCGGCGGCCCCCGAGGATGTCGTGACCTCCGCCCAGGCCGCCGCGCGGGTCGTGGCCGAGCGGGTCGAACCGGGCGCCGCGGTGCTGGTGGTCGGTGGGATGGGGCTGCGCTCCGCGCTGCGCGCCCACGGACTGCGCCCGGTCAGCACCGCCTTGGAGGCCCCGGTCGCGGTCGTCCAGGGCATCGCCCCCGATCTCTCCTACGGCCTGCTGGCCGAGGGGACACTCGCCGTGAGAGGGGGAGCCCTCTTCGTCGCCGCGAACGCCGACTCGACCATGCCGACCGGCAGGGGCGAGCTTCCCGGCAACGGCGCGATGATCAGGGTCATCGCCACGGCGACCGGGGTGGAGCCGATCGTCGCGGGAAAGCCCGAGCCGCCTTTGCACCGCGAGTCGGTGCTCCGTACCGGATCGCGGCGGCCCCTGGTGGTCGGTGACCGGCTCGACACCGACATCGAGGGGGCGACCAACGCGGGAGTGGACAGCCTGCTGGTCCTGACCGGGGTGGCGAGCCCGCTCGACGTGCTGACCGCCGCTCCCCGGCACCGGCCCACCTACGTCGCCGCCGACCTGTCCGACCTGCACCGGCCCTACCCCGAGGTGCGGCGGACCGGGGACGGGTGGACCTGCGAGGGATGGACGGCCCGCTGGGAGAAGGGCGCGCTCACCCTCGAAGGCGAGGGAGAGCCGCTCGACGGGCTCCGCGCCGCCTCGGCCGCGACCTGGGAGGTCGCGGGCGAGGGCCGGGCGGACGAGGACGCGGTGAAGGCGGCACTCGATTCGGCGCTCTCGCCGCGGACCTCAGGCTCCGGCTGAGCGGGCCGCCTCAGCTCTCGTGCCCCTGAGAGACCCCGCGTGATCCCGCGCGCTCCCACCCGGTGCCGTGCTGATGACCGGGAGGCCGTGGCCGAGCCGGTCGCCGGTCTCTCCGTGCCCCTCTGCGCCCCTCTGTGACCCTCCGCCCGCGTGATCCCGCCTCCGGGCGGGATCGTCAAAGGAGTTTGCGCAGGCGGAGGAGGTCGCCGAAACTGGCGTCGACCTTGACCCGGCCGCCGAAAACGGCCCGTCCCATGTCGAGCTCCCCGTTGACCAGCGAGATGAGATCGTCACTGCCGATGGTCAGTTTCACCTCGGCCTCCCTGCCGTCGTCCGGGGACAGATCCTCGAAGGGGCCGAGGCCGCCGTGGCGGATGTGGCCGTAGAAGGTGACACCAAGATCCTTGACGTGGCAGCTGATGCTGCGCTCGACCACGTGCTTGGCGCGGCTCTCCTGGTCAACCTCGTCGAACTGCTCGCCGAGTTTGCGCAGTGCCACCCGGCACTCGTCGACGGTCGCCATCGCGTGGCGCTCCCTTCTCTCCCTGACCGATCCGAATCCCTTTCAGGTACGGACGGTAGCGTTCCACATGGGCACGGCATGCAATCCGGCGCGGGGGCCGGAGAAAGAGACTTCTGCCATGGCGTTCGAAACATCGCGGGGTTACGTGTTGGCGGTCGCCGACCTTAATGAGATGACAACGAACGAGGTCCCCATGATAGTTCGTGCTTTACCCATCTTTGGAGAATCCTTTCCATCCTCGCCCGCGCGGGACCGGCCCGCGCGGTACCGGTTAGCGTGGGCGGCGGCCGGGTTCGTACGGAGGCGGGGAGCCCGTGGTCGCGGGCAGGGGAAAGCCGGAAAAGGCGGGAAGGCCCACCGAGGCGACGAGGGACGCGGGTTCCGATACGGTCGGGGAATTCACGGGAGCGACGCCGGCGAGCGTCGTGCCCGTACGGCGGAAGCCACGTTCGTACGGCGGAAGCCGTGTTCGTACGGCGGAAGCCGTGTTCGTACGGCGGAAGCCGTGTTCGTACGGCGGAAGCCGTGTTCGTACGGC
>NZ_JBSZKT010000071.1:0-9893 GCF_055690525.1 Streptosporangium sp. H13245
CTCAAGAAACGGACGCGTACACCATCACCCTGACCAACCAGCTAACCGGTCAGAACTCCGGGGCGTTCCATTTCGTATCACTATCTTATCGAGACTGTCGGTTTCGTGTCAAACTGTCGGATTCTCCGACGCTCGACTCGACCCCGCCGAACCCGTTAGGATTGCGACCACCCCGTTTCCAGGGCAACCCCTCTAACTTACTCCAACATCCGGTCGTTGTCCAACCGGATCTCGTCGTGACGCACGCGCCCCAACGAAGGGAGATGATCAGAAGGAGGGTCCCGAGGCTCCGGCGATCTCCGCCAACCCCCTCGGGCCTGTGAACTCTATGTACGTCGCCGAGCTCCGTCAAATCGAAGCGCGCGCCCTGTCATGACGTGTTTCTCACCCGCGGGGTAGGGGGTCCGTTATGACGGACCAAAGAGTGTTGCCCAGGGCGCTCGTCATGCTCCTCTGCGCCGCGGGCGCCGTGGTCACCCTGGCGGGGATCCGGGAGATCGGGTCGATCGTCGGGCCGGTGTTGCTGGCCCTGGTCCTGGTGATGGCGGTCTCCCCGGTCAGAACCTGGCTTCGCGGGCGGGGCGCGCCCGGGTGGACGCTGGTGGCGGTCCCCCTGGCGATCGTGCTGCTGGTGCTCCTGGGTATGGTGGCGATCCTGACCGTGGCGGTCGCGCAGATGGCGACCCTCGCGCCCACCTACGACGCGCAGTTCAACCAGCTCGTCGCGGAGGCGCAGCAGCAGGCGGCCAAGCTCGGCTTCGGTACCCAGCAGATGAACGAGGCGATCAACTCCTTCGACCCCGGCAAGATCTTCGCGCTCGCGCAGGGATTCGTCTCGGGACTGCTGGGCGTGTTCTCCGGGCTGGTCCTCATCGTCGTCCTGCTCCTGGCCATGTGCCTGGACGCCCAGGCCTTCACCAGGATCCTTGCCATGGGGGCGGCACGCAGGCCCCGGCTCATCGGGGCACTCAACGACTTCGCCCACAAGACCCGCCGCTATCTCCTGGTCTCGACGGGGTTCGGGCTGGTCTGCGCCGCGTTGGACGTGACCGCACTCTGGATTCTCGGCGTGCCGCTCCCCCTCCTCTGGGGCGTACTGGCACTGATCACGAACTACATCCCCAACATCGGCTTCGTCCTGGGGCTCATCCCACCCGCACTGCTCGGCCTGCTGGAGGGCGGGCCCAAAACCCTGGTCTTCGTGATCGCCTCCTACGTACTGATCAACTTCGTGGTGCAGTCGCTGATCCAGCCGAAGTTCCTCGGTGACGCCGTCGGCCTGTCCACCACCGTCACCTTCCTCTCGCTCATCCTGTGGACGTTCGTCCTCGGTCCGCTGGGCGCGCTGCTGGCCATCCCGCTCAGCCTGCTGACCCGCGCGCTGCTGATCGACAGCGATCCCGACGGTGACTGGGCCGCCGCCCTCGTCTCCGGGGACGTTCCCGACGACGAACACCCCGTACCGGAGAAGAAGAGGACCTCACCGCCCGTACCCTGAGGGCATGTATCGCGAGTGGGCGCCGGGCCCCCGCATCGCCGGGTGGGTGGCCTGCCTGTGGATCAACGAGTCGGCCTCCGTCACGACGCAGCTCGTCGTGCCCGACGGGTGCGTGGATCTGGTCTGGGGCCCGGGGGGAGCGCAGGTCGCGGGGCCCGACACGGGGCCGAAGGCCGTCCGGATGGCGCCGGGTGACCGCTACACCGGGATCCGGTTCAGGCCAGGCGCGGCGGGCGGGCTGTTCGGCGTGCCGCTCGACAGCCTGCGCGACCTGCGGGTACCGCTGTCCGACCTCGACCCCCTGGCGAGACTGTCCGATCTCGAACCGCTCACACCGGGACCGCCCACCGGGCCGGACGGAGTCCGGCGGGCTCTGGCCGTACGGCTGCGCGCGGCGCCCGGCCCCGATCCGGCCGCGCTCGCGATCGCCGAGGCGCTGAGGGCGGGGCGGAGCGTCAGGGAGGTCGCCTGGGACCTGGGAGTCGGCGAGCGGCAGCTCCTGCGCCGGTCCCTGCGGGCCTTCGGGTACGGGCCGAAGGTGCTGCAGCGGGTGGTCAGGTTCCAGCGGGCGCTGCGGCTGGCCAGGCGCGGCGTCACGGCGGCCGAGGCCGCCGTGCTCAGCGGGTACGCCGACCAGGCCCACATGGCGAACGAGGTACGGCGGCTGGCGGGGGTGCCCCTGGGCCGGTTGCTCGACCAGTCCGGTGGCGGGCCCGCCTGACCGGGGGATCAGGCGGTTTCCAGCGCGACCGCTCCCCCGCTCACCCGGCTTCGGCCGTCGGGGGAGGCGATCGAGACCTTCAGCGTACTGGGCCGTCCCATGTCCACCCCCTGGATGACCGTGAACTCCGGGGAGCCGGTCCCGAGGACGCGCAGGTAGCCGCCGAACGCGGCGGCGGCGGCCCCGGTGGCGGGGTCCTCCACGACGCCCCCGACCGGGAACGGGTTGCGGGCGTGGAAGCGCTCGTCGCTCTCCCGCCAGAACAGATTCACCGTCGTCCAGCCCTGGCGGGTCATCACCGCCTTCAGCCCCTCGTAGTCGTAGTCGAGGCGGGCCAGGCGTTCGCGCGAGGCCGCGGCGATCACCAGGTGCTCGACGCCGCCGAACGCGACGTGCGGCGGGTAGGCCGGATCGAGCTCGTCGCGGGACCAGCCGAGGGCGGCGAGGGCCTCCTCCAGCGCCTCCTCCGCGACGGGCCGGGAGTGCGTGGGGACGCTGGTGAGCGTGGCGCGGAGCGCGTCGTCGGCGATCTCGGTGTCGACGACGATCTCGCCCGCGTTGGTGTCGAAGACCAGACGGCCGGTCCCGAGGCGTTCGGCCAGGACCACCGAGGTGGCGATCGTGGCGTGCCCGCAGAAGGCCACCTCCGCCGAGGGGGCGAAGTACCGGACCCGGAAAGCGCGCCGCTCGTCGTCGCGGGCGGTCACGAAAGCCGTCTCGGAGTATCCGACCTCGGCGGCGACGGCCAGCATCTCCGCGTCGGAGAGCCCGGCCGCGTCGAGGACGATCCCGGCGGGGTTTCCCCCCTCGGGATCGTGGGTGAAAGCGGTGTAGCGCAGGATTTCCACGGTGCTCGTCACAGGACCGGAATTTAGCAGCCCGTGTCGCCCGCTCCCGGGCCGGGCGGGCCCGGGAGTTCGGGTGGACGTGGCGGGTCAGGCGGACGCGGGAACGGGTGCCGAGGGTGGTGGGCCCTCGGAGGGCTCGGCGGGGGTTTGGGCGACCCGGCGCCCCCAGGGCATGGCGAGCGCCAGGATCGGCAGCAGCACGATGGAGGCCTGCGACCAGACGACGTGGAGACTTCGCCAGGTGGCGGAGTCGAACTGTGTCATGTAGAGGTAGCCGTACCCCGCCCAGAGGGAGACGCCGAGGATCGCCGGCCACGCGAAGCGGGTGGGACGGGCGATCAGGAACGGCATGAACCACAGGAGATACTGCGCGCCGAGCCTGGGGGTGGTGACCATGAAGGCGAGCAGCAGCGCCGTGGTGAGGTCGATCGGGTCGGCGCGGCGCCACAGGAAGGCCGTGATCAGCAGGGTGACGTAGATCAGGCGGGTGCCGAAGGTGGCGATCGCCTGGTTCAGGTCGTTGACGCCGTGCATGAGGATGGCGCTGTAGCCCCACTGGCCGACGATCGGGCGGACGTCCTGGATGACCCGGATGACCTCGGGGATCTGGCTCAGCGAGGTCCCGGCGAAGATCGGCAGGGTGACCAGGAAGAAGACGGGCGCGATGCCGGTGGCCACGAACGCCACGGCGCGGGCGCGGAAGGTGGGCAGCAGCAGGAGCATGCCGGGGATGAGCCAGATCGGCCAGCTCTTGGCGCACAGCGCCAGCCCCATCAGCAGTCCGGCGAACAGGGCGCGGCGCAGGGACGTCCGGTCGCCCTCGCGCGGGGCGAGGGCGACGCGGATCACTCCCCCGGGGCCGGCGGCGTGTCGTACGGCACCGGCGAGGCCGTGAAGCGCGATGCTCTGCCGGGCCAGCGCGAGCGGGTTGGTGGTCATGCCCGGCCGGTGGGGGTCGCCGGGGCCTCGGGCGACGACGAAGGCGGCGACGCCGAAGACCAGGGCGACCGGCTCGACCTGGCCGTGGACGGAGGCGACGAGGATGGCCAGCGGGTTGCAGGCGTACTGGAAGGCGCGCAGCGACGCCCTGGGCCCCCCGGCGAGCTTGCCGACCAGCGGGATCAGCACGATGTCCGCGACGACGGTGACCAGGCGCCCGCCGATCTCCCAGGGGATGCCCAGCCAGAGCAGGAGGCCGTAGACGTAGGGGATGGTCGGCAGGAAGTGCCAGCCTCCCGAGCTGCCCAGAACGGGGTCCTCGCGGTTCAGGACCGCCTCACCGGCGGGCTTGAAGCTGTTGATGAAGTCGACCGGTTGCCAGGTGTCCGCCGCCGAGGTGGCCATGATGAGCACCCTGAAGGCGATTCCGACCCCCAGGATGACCAGCAGGGAGGGCTTCCAGCCCTTCCACTGCGCGACCAGGGCGAGCACGACACCGAGGACGAGGACGAACCCCGTGAGAATTGCGTAGTCCATGACGGCCCCTAGCCTGCCGGACCTGGCGACCAACCAGCCACCCGGATTTCCAAACCGAGACCACTCTGCCAGTTTTCCCGGCCCGCGGAGCCGGGCCGCCACCGCGGGCGGCCGTCTTGGGACACGCGCGGAGGGTGAAACCTCGCCGCCGGAAGTCCGTCTCCCCCGGCGGCGAGGGGCTTTCAGCCCAGGCCGTCGAGGTAGGCCCGGTGGCTACGGGAGAACTCGAACGCGTTGTACCTGTCCCAGTTGATCGACCAGGTCATCAGGCCGCGGAGGTTCGGGTAGACCCCTCTCGGCCGGTACGTCCCGCAGTTCGTCCCCTTGGCCAGGCAGTCGAAGGCCTTCTGGACCTCGACGACCGTGGTGAAACCGTTACCCGCGAACGGGGCGGCGGGCAGGCCGATGGCGACCTGGTCCTGGCGCAGGGCGGGGAAGACGTTGTTCGCGTTGCCCCCGATGGGGAAGCCCGCGAGCAGCATGTCGGTCATGGCGACGTGGAAGTCGTGACCGCCCATGGTGTGGTACTGGTTGTCCAGCCCCATGATCGGCCCGGAGTTGTAGTCCTGGACGTGCAGCAGGGTCAGGTCGTTGCGCATCGCGTGGATGACGGGGAGGTACGAGGCGGCCCGGCGGTCGGCGGAGCCGTTGGGGCCCGGGCCGTAGAACTGGTAGCCCAGCTGGACGAAGAACGTCTCCGGGGCCATGGTCAGCACGAATCTGGCGCCGTACCTGGCCTTGAGGGTCTTGAGCGCGGAGATCAGGTTGACGATGACCGGGGTGGTGGGGGCGGACAGGTTGGTGTCGCCGTTGTCGAGGTAGAGGGAGTGGCCCTCGAAGTCGATGTCCAGGCCGTCGAGGCCGTACTTGTCGATGATGGCGCCCACGGACTGGACGAACTTGTCGCGGGCGGCCGTGGTGCTCAGCTGGACCTGGCCGTTCTGGCCGCCGATCGAGATGAGCACCTTCTTGCCGAGTGCCTGCTTGGCCCGGATACCGGCGATGAAGTCGGCCTCGGACTCGACGTTGGGGCACTCGGCGACCGGGCACTGGGTGAAGCGGATGTCCCCCGAGGTCACCGAGGTGGGCTCGCCGAAGGACAGGTTGATGACGTTCCACTCGTTGGGCACGTCCGCCATCCGAATGTAGCCGGAGCCGTTGGCGAAGGAGGCGTGCAGGTAGCCGACCAGCACCCGCTTGGGCAGGTTGCCGGGGGGCGGGGTGCCGGTGACGGTCGCGGAGACCGCGCCGGACCTCGCCGACTCACCGGCGGTGTTGGAGGCGCTCACCTGGTAGCTGTGCGTCCCCGCGCCCGGGGTGTCGGTGTAGGTGGTCCCGGCGGGCGTGCCGACCCTCGTCCCGTTGCGGTAGACGTTGTAGGCGGTGGCGCCCGAGGAGGCGTTCCATCTCAGTGCGACGTTCGTGCCGCTCACGGTGGCGGCCAGCCCCGACGGCACGGCCGGGAGCTGCGGCTGGCCGGTGCCGACGGTCACCGAGACCGCGCCCGACCTCGCCGACTCGCCGGAGGCGTTGGTCGCGCTCACCTGGTACGAGTGGGTGCCCGTGCCGGGGGTCTCGGAGAAGGTGGTCCCGGTGGCGGTGCCGACCCTGGTGCCGTTGCGGTAGACGTTGTAGCCGGTCGCGCCGGAGGAGGCGCTCCAGCTCAGCGAGGCGGTGGTGGCGTTGCCGGTGCCGGTGAGCCCGGTGGGCGCCGCGGGCGGCTGTCCCTGCCCCGGCGCTCCGTCGAGGACGACGTCGTCGGCCTGGTAGGCGCCCTGGCCGTACCAGCTGTTGACGTAGATCGTCACCGAGGTGGTCGAGGCGCCGGTGGTGAACGAGGTCGACAGCTGGGCGTACGACGAGGGCGAGGACGTCCAGGTGCTGGGGTCGGTCCCGCCGGTGCCGGTCGCGCCGAGGAAGACGTAGCCGCCCCTGACCCAGGCCGACAGGGTGTAGGCCGAGGAGGGCCTGACGCTGACCGTCTGCTGGCAGCGGGCGGTGTCGCTCCCGGCGGGGGTGGCCTGCAGGGCCCCGGTGCCGCTGTGTACGGGCGAGGACACCGCCGTGGCCCCGGAGGAGGCCGTGCAGGTCCAGCCGGTCAGCCCGCTCTCGAAGCCGGGGTTGACCGCGATGTTGGCGGCGTGGGCGGGTGACGCGGCGAGCATCGTCCCGCCCAGCGCCAGTACGGCGATCGCCGCGAGTTTCCTGAACCTCATCCGGTGAACCCCTTGAAGATGTTGGTGAACTCCCAGGCGGACTGGGAGATGCCGCTGCAGGTCGGTGAGACCTGGCCGGTCGGGCAGCCGCCGTTGTCGCGGGCGCTGGACCAGAAGCCGATGAAACCGACGTGGTTGGTGTTGGCCCAGGCGAGCAGCTTGCGGGCGTCGGCCTGGGTGGTGGTCATCCCGGTGTCGTTCCTGCCGATCATCGGGGTGAGGCCCAGCAGTTTCTTGAGCTGGGCGTCGGTCTTGGCGGGCCAGACGGTCCTCATCTGGGCGAGCGTCGCCTGCGCGGCGGCGATCATGGCGTCGCCCCAGTTGCCGGTGTAGCCGAAGTTCATCAGCATCGGGTTGACCATGACGTTGAGGCCCCTGGCGGCGGCGTCCTGGAGGATCGACAGCGAGAACGGGTCGACGCCGTAGTCCTGGCCCTGGATGCGCAGGGTGTAGCTGATCACGGTGCCGCGCTCGGCCTGGAGCTGCCTGAGGGCGGTGTTGACCTTGGCGGCGTCGATCGCGGCCTCGACGTCGACGTCGAGGTGGTTGGTGCCGACCGTGTCGAGGACCTTCTTGTAGGCGGTGACCAGCGCGGCGGAGGTGCCGCAGACGTGCTCCAGGTAGGGCCCCATCGCGCCGCCGGTCGCCACGATGACCTGGCCGCCCTGGGCCTGGAGCGCCCTGACGTCGTTGACGATCCGGGAGTCGTTGATCGGGATGGTGCCGCCCCAGGCCGGGTTGCAGCCGCTGCTGTCGCCGAGGGCGAAGGCGAGGGTGTAGTTCCGCACCCCGGTCGCCGCCGCCGCGCTCACCAGGGAGGGCGTGGGCATCGTGATGTCGATGTAGGGGGCGTACCTGATCTCGCCGCCGGGGGGCGGGCCGGTGTCGCGGCTCGTACGGCCGCTGACGGAGGCGGTGTAGGCGGAGCAGTTGCCCGCGGCGTCGCAGGCCCGGACGCGGAAGCCGTAGGCCGTGTCGGGGTTCAGCCCGGTCGCGGTGTGGCCGGTGCCGGAGCCCGTGGCGACCGCCGCGCCGTTGTCGCGGGAGACCTCGTAGCGGGCCACGCTTCCGGAGTTGTCGGTGGAGGCCGACCAGCCGAGGGTGAGCGAGGTGGCGGTCGGGCCGCCCACGGTGAGGTTGCCCGGTACGGTCGGCGGGGTCGTGTCGCCGGGGACGCCGGTGCCGGGCGGGCCGTCGAGGACGACGTCGTCGGCCTGGTAGGCGCCCTGGCCGTACCAGCCGCTGGTGTAGATCGTCACGGTGGTGGTCGAGGCGCCGGTGGTGAAGGGGCGGGACAGCTGGGTGTAGGCCGACGGGGAGGAGGCCCACGTGCTGGTGTCGGTGGTGCCGGTGCCGCTCACCCCCAGGAAGACGTAGCCGCCGCGCACCCAGGCCGACAGTGAGTAGGACGAGGACGGCCTGACGCTGACCGTCTGCTGGCAACGGGCCTGGTCCGAGCCCTGCGGGGTGGCCTGGAGGGCCCCGGTCCCGCCGTGTACGGGCGAGGAGACGGTCGTGGCGCCCGAGGAGGTGGAGCAGGTCCACCCGCTCAGCCCGTTCTCGAAGCCCGGGTTCGTCGCGATGTTGGCCGCGTGGGCCGGTGTCGCGGCGAGCATCGTCCCGCCGAGCGCCAGCACGGCGGCCACGGCGAGTTTCCTGAGGTGCATCCGATTTACCCCGCAAGGATCTTTAGGAGGGTGTCGTGGGGGCACGGCCCGCACCCCGGGCGGGGGTGCGGGCCGTACGGGTCTTGCCGGTCGTACGGGTCTTGCGCGCTTAGAAGGTTTCGCGCGGTCAGAAGCCTGCGGTGACGCGGGTGAAGTCCCAGTCGTTCTGGGCGATCCCGCTGCAGGTGGAGGTCACGCCGCCGCCGGGGCAGGGACGGTCGCGGTTGACCGCCCAGTAGGCGAAGCGGGTCAGGCCCCTGGCCTTGGCCCAGTCGCGGATCTGGGTCCAGGCCGCCACCGTGGTCAGCTCCTGCTGGTCGGACAGGCCGTTCATGCCGGAGATGCCCATCCGGGCGTACGCCTGCGCGTCGGTCCAGCCGTTGGCCGCCTTGAGCGCGTTCTTCAGGCCCTCGGAGGCGTTGATCGTGTCGTTGTAGATGTTGGAGCTGCCGAAGTCGAACGGCATGATCGTGTAGTTGTCGATCGGCACGGCCAGCGCCTTGGCCTGGTTGATCAGGCGGATGCCGTGGGAGGTCGGGCCGGTGGTCGAGGTGCCGAAGGTGACGACGACCTTGACGTTCGGGTTGTTCTGCTTGACGATCTTCAGGCCGTTGAGGATGCGGTCCTGGACGGTGTAGTTCTCGAACTCGTCGGTGTTCTCGATGTCGAAGTCGACGACCGCGGGGCCGACGGCGTTGATGACCTGCTGCACGGCACCGGCGAAGGCGGCCGGGGTGGAGCAGTTCGGGCCGAGCTTGTTACCGGACCAGCCGCCGAAGGAGATCTGCACGCTGCCGCCCGCGGCCTTGATCTGGTTGATCGCGGTCTGGTCGGCGCCGCCGGTCAGCGGCCTGGAGCCGTCCCAGGCGGGGTTGCAGCCGCCGCTGGACAGGATGAACGCCATGGTGAAGGACTTCACGCCGGTGGCGCTCATGACGGACGCGGGGTTGGGCGGGCTGCCCCAGCCCATGTAGAGGTACGGGGCTCCGGCCATCTTGCCGCCGGGCGGGGGGTTGGTGCAGCCGGTGGTGGTGGCGCTCACCGCTCCGCTGGCGGCCGACTCCCCCTGGGCGTTGTACGCCTTCACGGTGTAGGTGTGCGAGGTGCAGGTACCCAGCGAGCCGATCGTGGTGCTGGTCCCGGTGACCTGGGCCCGCTGCGTGGTGCCCTCGTAGACCCGGTAGCCGGTGACGGTGCCGCTGGAGGCACCCCACGACAGGGAGATCGAGGAGTTGGTCGTCCCGGTGACCGAGGGGGTGCCGGGGGCGCCCGGCGTTCCGGGGGTGCTGCCGCCGCCGCAGGCCGCGCCGTTCAGGGTGCAGTTGGACGGGGTGGCGCTGCCGGGGGTGCCGTTGAAGCCGAAGCTCGCGGTGGCGCCGGGGGCCAGGGTGCCGTTCCAGCCGACGTTGGTGAAGGTGAACCGCTGCCCGCTACGGGTCATCGACGCGTCCCAGAAGGACCCGATGT
>NZ_JBSZKT010000072.1:0-5710 GCF_055690525.1 Streptosporangium sp. H13245
GGGCGTTTTCGTAGCCGGAGGCGTTGAGTTCGTCCATGCTGGTGAAGCGGACCGGGGCGCCGCCCGCGACGACCGCGATCGTCCCGTTCGGCTCCCGGTACAGACGACCCTCCACCGGTGCGGAGAGCATGGGCCAGATCGCGTTGACGATGAGCTGCGCGTCGGCGGCCTCCGGCTGGTAGCGCTCGGGGTACGCCGACACCTGTACCGCCTGGCACACCTGGCCGATCGGAGCCGTCTTCCAGCTGTTGTTCGGGTACTTCGAGATCATCTTGTTCAGGAACGCGTTGGCCGCCCAGGTGGGGTTGAGCCGCTGGTCCCTGGATCCCCAGGAGGCGCGCTGCTGGAACAGGCCCAGGCTGTCGTGGTCGAGTTCCTCGCTGATGTTGTCGATGCTCGTCTCGACGATCGTCGTCGTGATCGCGATGACCGCGGCCCGCGAGTCCAGGCCCCGGTCGTGGACCGCCTTGATCACCATGCGGGCGCAGGAGACACGGTAGGCCGACATGTAGCCGCGCATCTTGGCCCGCAGCGTGCCGTTGAGCTGGGTGGCCACCGACGCGTCGGACGGGGTGGTGCCCCGGGGGTCGCACGCGGCGAGGGCTCTGGCCACGTTCACGTCGCTCGCGTGCGGGACCGGAGTGGGGCTCGGTTCCGCGGCATGCGCGGGACCGGCGATCAGTCCTGCCACGACCACGGTGGTCATCGTCGCCAGGGCGGCGTGTGAGGAAAGTCTGCGGTTCATCGGAGTCTCTCTGGAAGGGGGTGGGGGCACCGGACGGGGCCGCCGTCGATGAGAGCGCCGGCGGCCGGCCGGGTTCGAAGGCGCGGGAAGGTCGAGGGGGTAGGAGGTTCGAGGGTGGGGGAGGTTCGAGGGTGCGGGGAGGGAGGCTCGTCGCGAACCCTCGGCTCGGGGCGTTCGGAAACCGGGCGCGTGGACGAGTCCGTCGTGACGCGCCCGTGGTGGCGCCGCGACGGAATCCGGGTTCCGCGCCGCCGCTCAACCGGTCGCGTGAGCTGTCCGGAGCGTTTTTCGCGTTCCGTCTCGAACATCGCCCCTCGTCGCGATGTCACCCGAGCCACCGGAGTCCTCGTGGAAAAGTCGTTCAGCGGTCGGAGACGAACACGTGATCCGTGCCTCCCCCACGCGGGCGGAGACCGTACGAGCCGCCCCTCGAACGGCCCTTGGTCAAGGTTGGCGGTACGGGCCACCGTGAGGATTGCCACCGAGGGCGGCGTCGCCGTGACGATGGCCCGTCGGATCACTCTGCTTCAGAGCCGTAGTGTCATGACGATCTTTCTTTTTTCTTCCCCGGATGATTGAGCGCGCGGTGGAACACGGCCGCCTGACAACCCCGTTGAAACCAGCCGTTGTTCCGATGCCGGCTCGGATTCCGTACGGAATCCGAGCCGGCACGCCGGTGCTGTGGATGATCCTGTGGTGGTCCGGTATATCTGCGGTATAGCAGCCGCCTGTCCCGAGTTGTCATCATTGACCGGCAGGTCGAAGCCGTTTTCGCCGGACGATTTCCGTTTCCCGGTCCCGGCGGCCTGGGTTCTGCCGGGAAAATACGGCCAAGAGGAGGGTCCGGCGCCTGGTGAACCCACCCTGATCAGGTGATATACAGTCGCTATACCTGTGACGGATACCTTCGGCACAGCGTTTCGCCAAAGGGCCTGGCGGCGCGTCGAGAAAGGTACCTCTTATCAATGTTGCGTAAGCGTTGGAAATTGCTGGCGACAGCTGCCGTGCTGTCCACCTCACTGGTCGCCGTCGTTCACGGTTCGTTTGCTCCCAGCCCGTCCTACCTCGCGTCGCCGTGCGTCACTCCTTATGACTGGTTCGAGTTTTGCGACCCCCCCACCCTGCCGGGAGGGCACGCTCCCACTCCTCCCCCTCTCGACTGTAAGAAGGAGACTCCCTGCCCCTGAGAGGTTTTCGGGACGGGAGACGTCGGCGGCGCGGTTTCGCCGCGCCCGCCGACGTCGGGGCCGGGCCGTCTCCCGCGCAGGGGCCGGAGACGTCGGAATCAACCGGTCAGTTCTCGCGAGAAAGGGGCGCCGATCTCCGCGTACAGTTCCGTCGCCAGTCGTTCCCGTGTTTCCGCGGTGGCCGTGTCGCCGTTGTCACGCGAGATTCCGGAGAGGACGGCCCAGGTCTGGGCCTCGCCCATCCGGTGCCCGGTCGCCCGGTGGCTGTCCAGGGCTCGCAGGCCGTACTCCTCGGCTTCGGCGGGCAGTCCTCGCCGGTGGCAGGCGTGGGCGAGCAGGGTGAGCGCCCGTCCCTCGACGACCCGGAAATGGGGTTCGCCGACCAGTTCCAGCGCCTGCCCGGCGAGGTCGGCGGCGGCGGCGTGGTCACCGGCGCGGTGGTGGGTGATGCCCAGCGCGAGGAGCGCCTCACCCACGAGGTGGCGGGCGTTGATCTCCCTGGCGATGCCCAGCGCGGTCCGGTGGAGGCGGAGGGCCTCGCCGGAGTCCCCGAAGTGGTCACGGACGGAGGCCAGCGTGTTCAACGCCTGGACCTCGGTGAACCGGTCGCCGATGTCCACCGCTATCCGCAGCGCGGCCTCGGCGGTGTCGCGGGCCTGCTCCAGGTGGCCGGAGTCGCGGCGTACCAGGGCGAGCCAGGCCAGCGTGTCGGCCTCCAGATACCGGTCGCCGAGTTCCCGGTGACGGGCCAGGGCGGTGGTCAGGTGCTCCGCGGCGGTGTCGAGGTGGCCGAGCTGCCGGTGGAGCTCGCCCACGGTGGTCATCGCGACCGCCTCGGCTCTGGGGGCCGAGGTCTCGCGGATCAGCGCCAGCGCCCGTACGGCGTGGTCGAGCCCCTCGCGGAGCCGGCCGGACTCCCGGCAGGCGTTCGCGAGGTTGTTCAGGACCTTGGCGCGCGCCTGTTCCGAGCCGAGACGCTCGTGGAGTTCGAGCGCCCTGGACAGGGGGCGGGTGGCCTCGTCGGGGAGGCCGAGGAACATGAACGTGGTACTCAGGTTGCTCAGCGCGCTCGCCTCGCCCCGCGTCCACCCCGTCTCGTGGCTGAGGGTGACGGCCCTGTTCAGGTAGGTGATCGAACGGTTGTAGCGGGCGAGGCAGTGGTACGCGTGGGCGAGGTTCAGGAACGCGGCCGCCATCGCCCGCCGGTTCCGTTCCGCGTGGGCCGCGGCCAGTGCGGCGCGCGCGGTGGCGAGCCAGTCGACCATGCGCCTGGAGAAGTTGTGGTAGCCGCGGAGCCGGTCGGCGAGGAGCCAGGCCATCGGCCTGGGGCCGTACCGGACCGCGTGGCCGATCGCCGCGACCACGTTGTGGTGTTCGGCGCTCAGCCACGCCATGGCGGCGGAGGGGTTGTCGAGGTCCACCGTCCGCGTCGTGACCTCGGGGGGCGCGGGCAGCTGGAGCATGTCCGGGTAGAGCACCCTCGCGGCGTCACCGGCCACGGCCAGATACCACTCGAACAGCCTGTTCGCCGCCTCCGCCCGTTCCGCCTCGCCGTCCTCGGCGGCCGAGAGGTCACCGGCGTACCGGCGGAGCAGGTCGTGCACGGTGAAACGCTCGGGCCCGTGCTGGTCGACCAGGTGGACCCCGGCGAGCCGGTCCAGCGCGAGCGCCGCCTCCTCCTCGGATATCCCCGCCAGGGCCGCCGCCGCAGCCGGGGTGAAGTCGGGGCACGCGACCAGGCCGAGCCGCCGGAAGACCCGCTGCACCCGTTCGGGCAGGAGCCGGTACGACAGGTCGAAGGCGGCGCGGACGGCGGTCTCCTCGTCGCCCTCGATCGTGAGCGCGCTCACCGGGCTGCCGGTGCTCAGCTCCGTGACGTAGTCCTCGATCGAGGAGTACGGGCGGTCCAGCAGGCGCGCCGCCGCGATGCGCAGCGCGAGGGGCAGGTGGGCGCACACCTCGGCCAGCTTGGCGACGGCCTCGGGTTCTGCCCGTACGCGGTCCGCGCCCAGGAGGTGGCCGAACAGGGCTTCGGCCTCGGCCGGGACGAGCGCGTTGAGGGTGATGCGCTGGGCGCCCTCGCGGACGACGAGCCCGGTGAGCCGGTCGCGGCTGGTGACCAGCACCGCGCAGCCGGAGTTGCCCGGCACCAGGGGCCGGACCTGCTCGGCCGAGCTCGCGTTGTCCAGCAGGATGAGGATCCGCCGTCCCGCCATGAGCGAGCGGTAGCGCGCGGCGGCCTCCGTCGCCTCGACGGGCACCTGCCCCGGCGGGACGCCCAGCGCCCGGAGGAAACCCGCGAGCGCGTCCGCGGGATGCACCGGGGCTCCGGGCGAGTAGCCCCGCAGGTTGAGATAGAGCTGCCCGTCCGGGAACCTGTCGGCCACCCGGTGCGCCCACCGCACCGCGAGCGCGGTCTTGCCGACACCTCCCATCCCCGTGACGGCCGAGATCGTGATCGGATCGGCGGCGCCACCGGGCAGCATCCTGTCCAGCGCCTCGAACGCCTCCTCACGCCCGATGAAGCCGGGAATGTTCGTGGGCAGCTCCCGGGGCACCGGCAGTGTCGTACGGACGACGTCCGACACCGTGGCCGTCGTCCTGGGCGCGGCGGGCTCGGGAGGCTGGTCGTCGCCGCGCAGAATGTCCTGGTGCAGCCGCTGGAGCGCGGGACCCGGCTCCACCCCGAGCTGCTCGGCGAGCAGGGTGCGCGTCTGCTGGAAGAGCTCCAGTGCCTCGACCTGACGGCCGCTGCGGTTCAGCGCGACCATGAGATGGGCCCGCAGCCCCTCGTGGTACGGGTGGGCCCGCGCCAGCTGGGCCAGCACGCCGACCAGCTCCCTGTGCCTGCCCAGGGCCAGCTCCGCCTCCGCCCACCGCTCGGTGGTGACGAGCCGGAGTTGCTCCAGCTGCGTCGCCTCCTCGGCGATCGGCTCGCAGTCGCCGAACTCGGCGAACGCCGGACCTCGCCACAGGTCGATGGCGTCGCGCAGGATACGGCCGGCCCGCGCGGGGTCGTCGTCAAGCGTCCGGCTCCCCTCCGCGGCGAGCCTTCGGAAGCGCGTGGAGTCAAGGCCGTCACCGGCGACGATCGTGTATCCACCCGGCTGCCGGATGATGCGATCGGTACCGAGCACGCTCCGCAGCCGGTGCACGTACAACTGGATGTTGCGCCGCGCGGACGCCGGAGGGGTGTCGTTCCAGACGGTGGTGACGAGCCGGTCGACCGACACCGTCTGCCCGTCCCCGCGGGCCAGCAGGACGGCGAGCACCAGCCGGGGCTTGTACGCGGCGCCGACGAAGATCTCCTCACCGTCCTGGGTCACCTCAAGCGGCCCCAGCACCTGGAACTTCATCAATGGCCACCTCGCTCCCCGTACCGGGCTTCCGGCTTGACCGCTCCGGTTGCCTCGCGCAAGGCATCCGTGCCCATGAGGCGTGATCATGACATTTACCACCGTCCGTGTACAGCTCGTCCCAATTCGCGGAACAGGGCTTCTCACAGGATCTGACTGATGATTTGTCGTGAACGGGTCGGTGAAACCGGTGCCAGTTTCCCCGCTGGAGCGCCCGAGCCGCCTCGGGTACCGCCCGAACGTGCGGTGAGCACCTGGAAAACCCCATAATCTATGGCTTATGTCTGAACGGGGTGAGGGACAGTCAGGGGCCGCGTCCAAGATCGGCAGGCTGGCCGCGATCGGTGCGGCGGCGGGGTTGTTGGTCGCGGGGATCGCGTTGCCGGCGGTGGGAGGCGCGGGGCTGGGCTTCATGTCGGCGA
>NZ_JBSZKT010000073.1:0-1458 GCF_055690525.1 Streptosporangium sp. H13245
GGGCAACGGCACGGCCAACAACCTGGCCAAGGCGACTCCCTACACCTGGGAGACCAAGGCCACGCCGAAGCTGAACGCCGGTGGCGGCTACGTCGCCGACGGCAAGCCCGGCGTCGTCGCCCCGACCGGCGAGGGCAAGACCACCGCCGCGAAGGTCAAGAACATCAACCTGCCCAAGTCCATCGGCAAGGTGTTCTTCGTCGACTCCGACGGCAAGTTCAAGTGGTGCTCGGCGACCTCGATCCAGTCGCAGTACCGCAACCTGGTCTCCACGGCCGGTCACTGCGTGTACGACGACAAGGCGAACGCCAGCGTCATGGACAACTGGGTCTTCGTCCCCGGCTACTACCAGGGCAAGGCCCCGTGGGGCGTGTACGCCGGTAAGACGGCCTACACCCACTACGACTTCGCCAACTACGAGGACTACGACCGCGACTACGCGTTCGTGACCGTCTACAACGGTGTCCACGTCGGTGGCGGCACCCCCAAGGTCGTGTCCAAGGAAGACTACGAGAAGTTCGTTGGTCCCAAGGACGTCAAGACCGAGGAGATCAGCAAGACCCAGTACCAGGAGTGCAAGGACTTCAACGGCAAGGAGACCTCCGACTGCTACGTCAAGGAGGAGACCTCCCAGGAGCTCGTTGGCCCTGACTGGAAGCAGCAGATCGACGGCGTGTGGTACAAGGCCGTCGCGGTCAAGGACGAAGTCTCCAAGGCCGTCTGGGAAGCCGCCAAGGTTGGCGTTGGCCAGGGCAACAAGTGGTTCGGCTGGCCGGTCAAGCAGCACGTGACCAAGGCCGAGTACGACGCCTACACCGGCGCTGGCTACCGCAAGATCGACGAGCAGGGCAACTACACCATCACGCACTTCTACGTTCAGAAGTGGGTGAAGGAGACCAAGACCACGAAGTACCTCAAGGACACGTTCTTCGTCATCGAGGGCTTCATCAAGGACGCCGGCAAGCTGGGCGACGCTGTTGGTGGCCAGGGCTTCACCTGGAACCAGAAGCCGCAGCAGACGGTGTTCGTGTTCGGCTACCCGGCCGACGCGCACCCCGACGGCAACAAGGCCTACACCGGCGTTACGCCGAAGTGGACCTACGGCAAGACCAACGCCCAGAAGTACGTCCAGGGCTCCACGAAGGTTGAGGAGCACGTTGGCCTCAAGAGCTCCTTCACCCCTGGCGCCGACGGTGGCCCCTGGCTCGCCAAGTACAGCAACGCCAAGCGTCTCGGCTACGTCAACGGTGTCACCAGCCTCTTCGGTGACCAGGACAGCAACGGTCGCTACGACCTCATCACCTCGCCCTACTTCGACGGCGAGACCGCGGCCATCTACAAGAAGGCCGCCGCGGTGTGGTCCGGCTCGATCGTCAAGTAGTAGTAGCTCCCTGACGATCACCCGAGTCCGGGCGTCCAAACCCCAGACTCACAGCACCACCAGCACGTAGCTCCACC
>NZ_JBSZKT010000074.1:0-1158 GCF_055690525.1 Streptosporangium sp. H13245
TTTCCGGGCGATGTCAAGCCTTGGTAAGGTTCTTCGCGTTGCGTCGAATTAAGCAACATGCTCCGCCGCTTGTGCGGGCCCCCGTCAATTCCTTTGAGTTTTAGCCTTGCGGCCGTACTCCCCAGGCGGGGCGCTTAATGCGTTAGCTACGGCGCGGAAACCGTGGAAGGTCCCCACACCTAGCGCCCAACGTTTACAGCGTGGACTACCAGGGTATCTAATCCTGTTCGCTCCCCACGCTTTCGCTCCTCAGCGTCAGGTAAGGCCCAGAGAACCGCCTTCGCCACCGGTGTTCCTCCTGATATCTGCGCATTTCACCGCTACACCAGGAATTCCGTTCTCCCCTACCTACCTCTAGCCAGCCCGTATCGAATGCAGACCTGGAGTTAAGCCCCAAGCTTTCACACCCGACGTGACAAGCCACCTACGAGCTCTTTACGCCCAATAATTCCGGACAACGCTTGCGCCCTACGTATTACCGCGGCTGCTGGCACGTAGTTAGCCGGCGCTTCTTCTGCAGGTACACGTCAACTTCGTCCCTGCTGAAAGAGGTTTACAACCCGAAGGCCGTCATCCCCCACGCGGCGTCGCTGCGTCAGGCTTTCGCCCATTGCGCAATATTCCCCACTGCTGCCTCCCGTAGGAGTCTGGGCCGTGTCTCAGTCCCAGTGTGGCCGGTCGCCCTCTCAGGCCGGCTACCCGTCGTCGCCTTGGTAGGCCATTACCCCACCAACAAGCTGATAGGCCGCGAGTCCATCCCCAACCGAAAAAACTTTCCACACCCACCCGATGCCAGGAGGTGTCATATCCGGTATTAGACCCAGTTTCCCAGGCTTATCCCAGAGTCAGGGGCAGGTTACTCACGTGTTACTCACCCGTTCGCCGCTCGAGTACCCCGAAGGGCCTTTCCGCTCGACTTGCATGTGTTAAGCACGCCGCCAGCGTTCGTCCTGAGCCAGGATCAAACTCTCCAAACAATGTCTGAACAGTCCCACCCAGCTGAAAGCACCCACCCTCACAAGGGCGGATGTATCAACCAAAGGAATCCATCCCCCACCGAAAACGGTGGTAGGACGGGGTTGTGCTTCATGCACTGGCTTTTAACACACTGTTGAGTTCTCAAGAAACGGACGCGTACACCATCACCCTGACCAACCA
>NZ_JBSZKT010000075.1:0-1113 GCF_055690525.1 Streptosporangium sp. H13245
TCGGGTTGCTGGAGTCGTTCGGCACGTTCTGGCTGGGCGGTGAGTGGCGGGATGTGTTCGCCTTCGGGGTGCTGATCCTGTTTTTGACGGTACGGCCGACCGGCCTGCTCGGCGAGCGCGTCACGGAACGCGTATGACCGGGCCCACCGAAAGCACCGGACCTACCGGGAGCAGCGGGCCTACCGGGAGCACTGGGAGCACCGGGCCCACCGGAAACCTCGGACCCGCCGGGAACACCGGACCCGCTGGACCCGCCGGAGCCGCGGCGACCGGGGTCCGCCGCCTCGGTACCACCAGGCCGCCCAGCTTCGCGTCGAGGCTGATGGGTAACCGGTGGGCTGGGCTGGCCGGGTTGTTGGTCGCGTTGCTGGCTCCTTTCGTCAATGCCACGCCGTATGCGTTGTCGGTGATGACGAGTGCGGCGATCTTCGTGATGCTGGCGGCCGGGTTGAACATCGTGGTCGGCTTCTGCGGGCTGCTGGATCTGGGGTATGTGGCGTTCTTCGCGGTCGGCGCCTACACCAGTGGGGTGTTGGCTACCCGGTTCGATCTGCCGCTGCTGGCCACGGTGCCTGCTGTGCTGGTGGTCACGGTGCTGGCCGGGGTCGTGATCGGCGCTCCCACCTTGCGGTTGCGCAGTGACTATCTGGCCATCGTGACGCTCGGGTTCGGGGAGATCATCCGGATCACCGCCAACAACCTGGACGTCACCGGCGGCCCGTCGGGTATCTACGGGATCCCGCATCTGGTCGAGCATCCGGTGGTCTTCTACTACGTCACGGTGGTCGTGGTCGCGCTGGCTGTGCTCGGCTCGGCGAGGTTGGGCCGCTCCCGGCTGGGGCGGGCGTGGCGGTTTGTCAGGGAGGACGAGGACGCCGCCGAGGCGATGGGCGTGCACACCTACCGGGTCAAGCTCGCCGCCTACATCGCCGGGGCGCTCTGGGGTGGCCTGGCCGGGGTGTTGTTCGCCTCCCAGCTGTCGGCCATCTCGCCGGGCAGTTTCACCTTCCTGCAATCGGCGTTGGTGCTGATGGCCGTGGTGCTGGGCGGGATGGGCTCGGTGCCCGGTGTCGTCGTCGGCGCGGTCGTGATCAGTGTCCTGCCGGAGATCCT
>NZ_JBSZKT010000076.1:0-1040 GCF_055690525.1 Streptosporangium sp. H13245
CCACATCCGCCTGCGTGGTCACGTACGTGCTGGTGCACGTCGTGGTGGCCTGCGGAGCCAGCGTCGTCACCGGGCACGTGATCACCGGAGGCGTCCCGGTGCCCGAGAACGCCGTGTCCGTCACGGTCACCCCGGTCAGTGTCGTGTTGCCGTTGTTGACGACCACGTACGAGTAGGTGATCGTCCGGCCCGCCGCCGTCGCCGTGGACGGCGAGGCCGTCTTCAGCACCGTCAGGTCGGGAGCCGACGCGATGGTGACCGTCGCCGTCGACGGGGCCGACGACACCGCCGGACCCTGCGGCGGTGTACCCGACGCGACCGCCGTGTTCACCACCGAGCCCGCGTCCACATCGGCCTGCGTGGTCACGTACGTGCCCGTGCAGGTCGTGGTGGCCTGCGGGGCCAGCGTCGTCACCGGGCAGGTGATCACCGGAGGCGTACCGGTACCCGAGAACGCGGTATCCGTCACACCCACCCCGGTCAACGTCGCGTTGCCGTTGTTGACGACCAGGTAGGAGTACGTGATCGTCCGGCCCGCCGCCGTCGCCGTGGTCGGCGACGCCGTCTTCAGCAACGACAGGCCGGCGGCCGGGTCTCCGGTCACCGTCGCCGTCGACGGCGGAGACGTGACCGCGGGACCGGTCGGCGGGGTGCCCGAGGCGACCGCAGTGTTCACGATCGACCCCGCGTCCACGTCCGCCTGTGTGGCCGTGTAGGTGCCGGTGCAGGTCGTGGTGGCCTGCGGGGCCAGGGTCGTCACCGGGCACGTGATCACCGGAGGCGTACCGGTACCCGAGAACGCCGTGTCCGTCACGCTCACCCCGGTCAGTGTCGCGTTACCGGTGTTGACGACCACGTACGAGTAGGTGACCGTCTCACCCGCGTTCTCCACGGCCGAGGGGAAGGCGGTCTTCAGCAACGACAGGCTGGGCGCCTCCGTGATGGTGATCGTCGCCGTCGACGGGTCGGACGCCACCGCCGGACCCGTCGGCGGGGTGCCGGAGGCGACCGCGGTGTTCACGATCGAACCCGCGTCCACA
>NZ_JBSZKT010000077.1:0-1032 GCF_055690525.1 Streptosporangium sp. H13245
GCGAAGCTGAGAACTTAAGCGCCAGTAAACGGCGGTGGTAACTATAACCATCCTAAGGTAGCGAAATTCCTTGTCGGGTAAGTTCCGACCTGCACGAATGGCGTAACGACTTCCCCGCTGTCTCAACCGCAGACCCGGCGAAATTGCACTACGAGTAAAGATGCTCGTTACGCGCAGCAGGACGGAAAGACCCCGGGACCTTCACTATAGCTTGACATTGGCGTTTGGAACGTCTTGTGTAGGATAGGTGGGAGACGGTGAAGCCTTCACGCTAGTGGGGGTGGAGTCATTGGTGAAATACCACTCTGGTCGTTTTGAACGTCTAACTTCGGTCCGTGATCCGGATCAGGGACAGTGTCTGGTGGGTAGTTTAACTGGGGCGGTTGCCTCCTAAAGAGTAACGGAGGCGCCCAAAGGTTCCCTCAGCCTGGTTGGCAATCAGGTGTCGAGTGTAAGTGCACAAGGGAGCTTGACTGTGAGACCGACGGGTCGAGCAGGAGCGAAAGCTGGGACTAGTGATCCGGCGGTGGCATGTGGAAGCGCCGTCGCTCAACGGCTAAAAGGTACCCCGGGGATAACAGGCTGATCTTCCCCAAGAGTCCATATCGACGGGATGGTTTGGCACCTCGATGTCGGCTCGTCGCATCCTGGGGCTGGAGTAGGTCCCAAGGGTTGGGCTGTTCGCCCATTAAAGCGGTACGCGAGCTGGGTTTAGAACGTCGCGAGACAGTTCGGTCCCTATCCGCTGCGCGCGCAGGAGACTTGAAAGGAGCTGTCCCTAGTACGAGAGGACCGGGACGGACGAACCTCTGGTGTGCCAGTTGTTCCGCCAGGAGCACGGCTGGTTGGCTACGTTCGGAAGGGATAACCGCTGAAAGCATCTAAGCGGGAAGCTCGCCTTGAGATGAGGTCTCCCACCACGAGA
Source organism: Streptosporangium sp. H13245 (assembly GCF_055690525.1). NCBI lineage: Bacteria > Bacillati > Actinomycetota > Actinomycetes > Streptosporangiales > Streptosporangiaceae > Streptosporangium > Streptosporangium sp. H13245. The sequence goes on from NZ_JBSZKT010000077.1 coordinate 926, forward strand.
GTGGGTAAGGCTCCCGGTAGACGACCGGGTTGATAGGCTGGAAGTGGAAGCGCAGTAATGTGTGGAGCTGACCAGTACTAATAGGCCGAGGACTTGACCACAAAGCA
>NZ_JBSZKT010000078.1:0-1011 GCF_055690525.1 Streptosporangium sp. H13245
GGCATGAGCCGGCCCGGATGGGGTTCGTGGGCCGGGGTGAGGCGGCGCGGGCGACGCGGGAGTTGCTGGCCCGGCTGGGGCACGCGGAGATTCGCCCGTCGGTGGAGGTGGGCAGGTTGTCTCCGGCGGCCAAGCAGGTGGTGAGCATGGCGCGGGCGCTGTCGCACGACACCCGGTTGATCATCATGGACGAGCCGTCGGCGGCGCTGGCCCATGACGAGGTGGGCAACCTGTTCCGGATCATCCGGGAGCTGACGGCTCAGGGTGTGGCGGTGGTCTACATCTCGCATCGGCTGGAGGAGATCCGCGAGATCGGGGATCGGGTGACGGTCCTGAAGGACGGTCGTACGGTCGCGGTGGGGCTGCCCGCGAAGGAGACGCCGACCTCGCAGGTGGTGTCGCTGATGACCGGCCGCAACGTCGAGTACGTCTTCCCCAAGCGGCCCGCCTCCGGCAGCCACGACGGCAAGGCGGAGGTACTGCGGGTCCGTGACCTGAGCATTCCCGGCCGCGTCTCGGACGTGTCGTTCTCGGTGCGGGCCGGGGAGATCGTGGGTCTGGCCGGTCTGGTCGGCTCGGGCCGCTCGGAGATCATCGAGGCGGTGTACGGGGCGCGGCGCTTCTCCGGGCAGGTCGTGCTGGAGGGCAAGCCGGTGCGCCGGGGTGGTGGTACGACCGGTGCGGTGCGGCTGGGCATGGGACTGGCGCCGGAGGAGCGTAAGGCGCAGGCGTTGCTGCTGGACCAGAGCGTGTCGCGCAACATCAGCCTGGCGAGTTTGGGCCGGTATTCGCGGCTGGGCTGGATGGACCGGCGCCGTGAGGCGGCCGACGCGCGGGAGATGGTGCAGGCCCTCGACATCCGGCCCGCTGATCCGGAGCGGCCGATCAAGACGTTGTCGGGCGGTAACCAGCAGAAGGCTGTGCTGGCCCGGTGGTTGTTGAACAACCGCAAGTTGTTGCTGCTGGACGAGCCGACCCGCGGGGTGGATGTGGGGGCTCGGGCGGAGTTGT
>NZ_JBSZKT010000079.1:0-1010 GCF_055690525.1 Streptosporangium sp. H13245
CGATCGTCAAGTAGTAGTAGCTCCCTGACGATCACCCGAGTCCGGGCGTCCAAACCCCAGACTCACAGCACCACCAGCACGTAGCTCCACCCGAAGGGGCCCGGCACCGCCGGGCCCCTTCGGCCGTTCACCACCGGGAATCGTCGCGGAAGCGGCGGCCGGTCGCGCGCACGTCGAAGGGCCCGGCACACGCCGGGCCCTTCGGCGTTGCGGGAGGTTGCCCGTCGCGGGGTATCGCCCACGGACATCTCGACAGAGCCAAACCGGTTGACAGAGTCAAGCCGGTCTCAGCGAAGCCGGATCTATTGCAACGGAGCCAGGCCGGTCTCGGCGAAGCCGGACCTGTCTCAACGGAGCGGGGCCGGCCTTGGTGGAGCCGGGCCTGCCTTCGGCGGAACCGGATCTGGAGATCGCGGACGTTTCCCGCGACGTCTCGCGCGTCCGCGAACGGTGATCGTCCCGCCTCCGCACCGCCCTGCCGCGCCCTATCGCGCCCCCAGAGGGGATCAGGTCCTCCGGGCGGAGAAACACCGCCCCGCGAGAGGCGCCCGGCAGCGAAAGGATCAAGCTCCTACGGGAGGCGCGAGGAGGGCGAGAGGGCACGCACTCCGGTTTTCCGCGTTCGTTCCGTGCGCGTCTCGCGTGCCGTCCGGCCCGTCCGCGGACCCGGATCCCGGATCGAGGGGCTCTTTAGACGCGGCCACCGCGAAATCGGTGCCATCAAGTTGATGTGATCTGCGTCACATGTGACCGGTAACGGAATGTACCGACTCAGTCACGGCACATCCTTCACTTCAACAACAACCATATTCCTATCTGCGCAAACATGTCGACGCCCCCTCAATCCCAGCATCGGCTACAGAGAACCCCAAACATCACAGAATGGCATCGACGCGATCAAGGACTTCTTTGATCCCCAAACCGGCTTCCGGTGTTCAAGATCGGCGCTGTATGTTTCTGGCAATCCCTTTACTGACGCATGGGACGCAAGAGGCGTTCCACATCAGACC
>NZ_JBSZKT010000080.1:0-930 GCF_055690525.1 Streptosporangium sp. H13245
ATCGGGTGCTGGTTCTGCGGGAGGGCCGGGTCATTCGTGAGGCCGGTGCCGGTGAGCTGGACGAGCACGCGGTCCTCGACATGATCATGGAGGGGAGTGCCCTGTGACCGTTTCCCTCACCGGACTCCCCGAACCTCCCGGGTTTTTCGGATCCTCCGGGAGACCCGGAACTCCCCGACCCCCTGTGCACCCCGGACACACCGGGCCTCCCGGACGCGCCGGGAACCCCGTACCCGCCAGGAACCCCCGGTGTGCCGGGGACCCCGTACCCGCCGGGAACGCCGGACGCGCCGGGACTAGCGAAAGGAACCGACAGGTCTTCATGGACGTCATCTCACTCCGTTCCGGAGCCCCGGGTGCCGTGGCGGTGCCCCGGTGAAGCCGCCCGTGGACGAACACGACCGCGTCGAGGCGCCCGCCCGCAAACCCGTCGTGGCGAGCCCGCTCGCCCGCTTCGGAGAGACGCGCCATCTCGGGCTGGTGGTCGCGCTGGTGTTGCTGGCGGTGGTGGGCCTGGTCACGGTGCCCGACACCTTCGCCACGACCTCCAACATGGTGAGCATCCTGTCGCTGGCCGCGACCATCGGAGTGATCACGGTCGGTATGACCTTTGTGATCATCGGTGGGGGTATCGACCTGTCGGTGGGTGCGATCATGGCGCTGGCGTCGGTGTGGGCGACCACGCTGGCCACCCAGTCCTACGGGCCGTTCGTGATGATCGTGTGCGCGGTGCTGGTCGGCACGGGCGCGGGTCTGGTCAACGGGTTGCTGATCTCGTACGGGCGGATGGTGCCGTTCATCGCCACTTTGGCGATGCTGGTGGCCGCCCGGGGGTTGGCGCAGCGGATGTCGGACCGGCGCACCCAGCTGGTGCAGCAGGGCAACGAGATGATCGTGGAGTTGTCGACGAGCCGGGTGCTGGGCATTCCG
>NZ_JBSZKT010000081.1:0-923 GCF_055690525.1 Streptosporangium sp. H13245
GAGAATCCCGCGTTGCGGTCGGGGCTCCATTGCATGGGGGTGCGGACGCCGTCGCGGTCGCCGAGCCAGATGTTGTCGCCCATGCCGATCTCGTCGCCGTAGTACAGCACGGGGGAGCCGGGCAGGGAGAGCAGCAGGGCGGTGAACAGTTCGATCTGGTTGCGGTCGTTTTCCAGGAGGGGGGCCAGGCGTCGGCGGATGCCGACGTTGGCGCGCATCCGGGGGTCTTTGGCGTATTCGGAGTACATGTAGTCGCGCTCGTCGTCGGTCACCATCTCCAGGGTGAGCTCGTCGTGGTTGCGCAGGAAGATGCCCCATTGGCAGTTTTCGGGGATCTTCGGGGTCTGGGCCATGATCTCGGAGATGGGGTAGCGCGACTCGCGGCGCACGGCCATGAAGATGCGGGGCATCAGCGGGAAGTGGAAGGCCATGTGGCACTCATCCCCGCCGGTGGCGGAGTCGCCGAAGTACTCGACGACGTCGGCGGGCCATTGGTTGGCCTCGGCCAGCAGTACCCGGTCGGGGTAGAGGCGGTCGATCTCGGCGCGGACGCGTTTGAGGTATTCGTGGGTGCGGGGCAGGTTCTCGCAGTTGGTGCCGTCTTGTTCGAAGAGGTAGGGGATGGCGTCCATGCGGAAGCCGTCGATGCCCAGGTCCAGCCAGAAGCGCAGGACTTCGAGCATGGCGTCTTGGACGTCGGGGTTTTCGTAGTTGAGGTCGGGCTGGTGGGAGAAGAAGCGGTGCCAGTAGTACTGGCCCCGGACCGGGTCGTGGGACCAGTTGGAGGTCTCGGTGTCGACGAAGATGATCCGGGCGTCCTTGTAGAGCTCGTCGTTGTCGTTCCAGACGTAGAAGTCACCGAACGGCCCCTCGGGGTCGTGGCGGGAGGCCTGGAACCACGGGTGCTGGTCACTGGTGTGGTT
>NZ_JBSZKT010000082.1:0-851 GCF_055690525.1 Streptosporangium sp. H13245
ACCTGGTTCTCCACCAGGTCACTCATCCCCTTACCCTGAGCGATCAGCCGCGCCAGCTTGATCGCCGACGAGGCCATGGTGGGGCTGTAGGTCACCGTCGCCTCCAACACCCCCGACCCGGCCTGGATGTCGCGCATCGCGTTCGCCGACCCGGCGCCACCGACCATGAAGAACTCGCTGCGCCCGGCCTCCTTGATCGCGGCCAGCACCCCGATCCCCTGGTCGTCGTCATGGTTCCAGATCGCGTCGATCTTCTTGTGCGCCTGCATCAGGTTCGCGGCCACCTTGGTGCCCGACTCCACGGTGAACTGCGCGTCCTGCTTGGCCGTCACACTGAAGCCGTAGGTCTTCAGCGCGTCCTCGAAGCCCTTGCTGCGGTCCTGGGTCAGCGGCAGCGTCGCGATGCCCTGGATCTCCAGGATCACCGGGGAGGCCACCCCCTTGTCCTTGAGCTTCTTACCGATGTAGTGACCGGCCGCCACCCCCATGCCGTAGTTGTCGCCGCCGATCCAGGTGCGGTAGGAGAGCTTGTCGGGGAAGACCCGGTCCAGGTTGATCACCGGGATCCCCGCGTCAGAGGCCTGGCGGGCGATCTGGTTGAGCTGCTGGCCGTCGTTGGGCAAGATCACCAGCGCGGCGACCTTCGCCGCGATCAGCGACTCCACCGCCGAGATCTGCGCGTTGATGTCGTTGGTCGGCTCGACCGGCTTGAACTCGATGTCGGGGTACTCCTTGGCCGCGGCCTCGGCGTTCTTCGCGATCGCGGCGATCCACCCGTGGTCAGCCGCGGGCGCCGAAAACCCGATGACGACCTTGTCGCCAGGGGCGTCGTTACCACCGGTCGCGGCCGG
>NZ_JBSZKT010000083.1:0-832 GCF_055690525.1 Streptosporangium sp. H13245
ACAACTCCGCCCGAGCCCCCACATCCACCCCGCGGGTCGGCTCGTCCAGCAGCAACAACTTGCGGTTGTTCAACAACCACCGGGCCAGCACCGCCTTCTGCTGGTTACCGCCCGACAACGTCTTGATCGGCCGCTCCGGATCAGCAGGCCGGATGTCCAGCGCCTGCACCATCTCCCGCGCGTCAGCCGCCTCACGGCGCCGGTCCATCCAGCCCAGCCGCGAATACCGGCCCAAACTCGCCAGGCTGATGTTGCGCGACACACTCTGGTCCAGCAGCAACGCCTGCGCCTTACGCTCCTCCGGCGCCAGCCCCATGCCCAGCCGCACCGCACCGGTCGTACCACCACCCCGGCGCACCGGCTTGCCCTCCAGCACCACCTGCCCGGAGAAGCGCCGCGCCCCGTACACCGCCTCGATGATCTCCGAGCGGCCCGAGCCGACCAGACCGGCCAAACCCACGATCTCCCCGGCCCGCACCGAGAACGACACGTCCGAGACGATCCCGGGGACGGTGAGGTTCTCGACCCGCAGCACCTCGTTCCCGGCGGCGGGTTCCGCGCGGCGCGGCGGGAAGACGTACTCGACGTTGCGGCCGGTCATCAGCGACACCACCTGCGAGGTCGGCGTCTCCTTCGCGGGCAGGCCCACCGCGACCGTGCGACCGTCCTTCAGGACCGTCACCCGATCCCCGATCTCGCGGATCTCCTCCAGCCGATGCGAGATGTAGACCACCGCCACATCCTGAGCCGTCAGCTCCCGGATGATCCGGAACAGGTTGCCCACCTCGTCATGGGCCAGCGCCGCCGACGGCTCGTCCATGATGATCAACCG
>NZ_JBSZKT010000084.1:0-787 GCF_055690525.1 Streptosporangium sp. H13245
GACTGTTTGAGGGGATCCCAAGTAGCACGGGGCCCGAGAAATCCTGTGTGAATCTGCCAGGACCACCTGGTAAGCCTAAATACTCCCTGATGACCGATAGTGAACAAGTACCGTGAGGGAAAGGTGAAAAGCGCCCCGGTGAGGGGTCGTGAAATAGTACCTGAAACCGTGTGCCTACAAGCCGTAGGAGCGTAAACGAGGGCTTGCTCTTGTTTGTGATGTGACTGCGTGCCTTTTGAAGAATGAGCCTGCGAGTTATGGTGTGTGGCGAGGTTAACCCGTGTGGGGGAGCCGTAGCGAAAGCGAGTCTGAATAGGGCGTTTGAGTCGCATGCTGTAGACCCGAAGCGGAGTGATCTAGGCATGGGCAGGTTGAAGCGCGGGTAAGACCGCGTGGAGGACCGAACCCACCAGGGTTGAAAACCTGGGGGATGACCTGTGTTTAGGGGTGAAAGGCCAATCAAACTCCGTGATAGCTGGTTCTCCCCGAAATGCATTTAGGTGCAGCGTTACGTGTTTCTTGCCGGAGGTAGAGCACTGGATGGCTAATGGGCCCGACAAGGTTACTGACGTCAGCCAAACTCCGAATGCCGGTAAGTGAGAGCGTAGCAGTGAGACTGCGGGGGATAAGCTCCGTAGTCGAGAGGGAAACAGCCCAGACCACCGACTAAGGCCCCTAAGCGTGTGCTAAGTGGGAAAGGATGTGGAGTCGCAGTGACAACCAGGAGGTTGGCTTAGAAGCAGCCACCCTTGAAAGAGTGCGTAATAGCTCACTGGTCAAGTGATTC
>NZ_JBSZKT010000085.1:0-787 GCF_055690525.1 Streptosporangium sp. H13245
CGGCTCTGGTCGGCGGCGCTGTGTTCGACCGCGGCCAGCACCCGCTGAACGTTCAACCCGTCGTCGAACGACGGAGCCGGAGCGACACCCGATGCGATCGCCTCGACGAAGTCCTTCACCTCGTGGGTGAAGGTGTGCTCATAGCCCAGGCCATGACCCGGCGGCCACCACGCCCCCGCGTACGGATGCCCGCCCTCGGTGACCAGCACCCGGCGGAACCCCGCCTCCTCCGGAGGCAACGCGTGATCGTGGAACCACAACTCGTTCATCGCCTCGAAATCGAACGCCACACTCGCGTCCGACCCGTTGACCTCGATCCGCAACGCGTTCTTACGCCCCGTGGCGAACCGGGTCGCCTCAAACGACGCCAACCCCCCACCACTCAGACGCCCGATGAACACCGCCGCGTCATCAACGTCCACCTCACCCATCTCCACACCGGAACCGTTACCGGTGTCAGCCGACAACCCGGCCGACGCCCCGGCGATGGGCCGCTGCGTGATGAACGTCTCGGTCAGCCCGGAGACCTGGGTCAGGCGCTGACCGGTGATGAACTGCGCGGTATCGATGATGTGCGCACCGATATCCCCCAACGCCCCTGAGCCGGCCAGATCCTTCTGCAGCCGCCACACCAGCGGGAACTCCGGATCGACGATCCAGTCCTGCAGATACTGCGCCCGCACATGCCGAATCGCACCCAGGCGGCCCTCGGCCACCCACCGGGCGGCCTGAGCGATGGCCGGCACCCGACGGTAGTTGAACGCCACCATCGCATACACCCCCCGCT
>NZ_JBSZKT010000086.1:0-717 GCF_055690525.1 Streptosporangium sp. H13245
AGTCGATGCCGTGGGCGTCGCAGTCGGCTTGGTCGGGCAGGTTGACGTTGGTGTAGAAGTGGTCGACGTCGGCGATGGTGCCGATCCGCCCGACCATCCAGGGGGAGATCATGTGGAAGGCGTGGTAGACGTCCAGGAATCCCGGGCGGGAGTCTTCGACGCCGCGGCGCCAGTGGGTGGGCACGCCGCCCATGACGTAGCAGCCTTGGGCTTTGAACCAGTTGACGACCTCCAGGCAGGGGCCGGGGGCCCAGGGGCGTTTGGGGTCGTTGAAGCCGAAGCCCCAGATGCCGACGACGGGTTTGCCGTTTTGCATGGCGTAGGCGGGTGAGGTGGTGTGGGCTTTCATTTTGTTGAGCCAGTCGGTTTTGATCTCCGGCTGCATGTTCGTCCAGTCGGTGACGTCGTACATGATGTAGTACTTGCGGCCGTTGGCTTCGGCGGCGGTGCGGACTTTGGCGGCCATGGCGTCGCGGGTGGGGCCTTCGCCGCCCATGGGGTTGAAGCGTTGCAGGGCGGCGGTGTCGATGTTGTTCTCGCGCATCCAGCGGAAGTGGGTGTCGACGGTTTGCTGGTCGTAGGAGGAGAACAGGGTGGCGGGCTGGCCGTTGTTGAGGTTGGCGTACGCGGTGGGGTAGGTGTTGGTGTATTCGCGCGTGTCGGGCCAGGCGACGATGGTGGTGTTGGCGGGGGAGGGGGGCTGGGCCATGTTGGCGC
>NZ_JBSZKT010000087.1:0-652 GCF_055690525.1 Streptosporangium sp. H13245
TCGCGGCGATCCACCCGTGGTCAGCCGCGGGCGCCGAAAACCCGATGACGACCTTGTCGCCAGGGGCGTCGTTACCACCGGTCGCGGCCGGCACCGGCGCCGAGGCCGCAGCGGTGGCCGTGGGCGCCGCCTCGTTACCCGTGCACGCCGTCACCAGCGCACCCGCACCGATAACCGCACCGCCGAGCAGGAAACCCCTGCGCGCGACGTTTTCTGTCATGGCCTTGCTCCTTTTTGGGGGGGTGAATCTATAAGGGGAAAACGTGGGGTTGGGGAGTGGACGTGCGACGCGCCCCGCGACCTCCTGACCGGTCCGCGGGACGCGGGGTCTAGGTTCGCGATTCGAGGCTGCGCCGCTGGAGCAGCACGGCCACCACGATGATCAGGCCCTTGGCCACCAGCTGGTCACTGGTGTTGAGCCCGTTGAGAATGAACAGGTTCGTGATCACCGTGAAGATCAGCAGACCCAGGATCGACCCGATGATCGACCCCCGCCCACCGGTCAGCAACGTGCCACCGATGATCACCGCGGCGATCGCGTCCAGCTCGTACAGGTCACCGTGCGTGGACGAACCCGTCGTGGTCCTGGCCATGATCAAAACCGCCGCGATGCCACAGCACAACCCCGACAACGCGTACAGCATCACCGTGT
>NZ_JBSZKT010000088.1:0-583 GCF_055690525.1 Streptosporangium sp. H13245
CAGGGAGGTTCCGTGAGTCTGCTGAGCGTGACCGATCTGCGCCTGACCTTCGGCGGGCTGGTGGCCATCGACGGCTTGTCGTTCTCGGTGGGCGAGGCGGAGATCGTCTCGGTGATCGGGCCCAACGGGGCGGGCAAGACGTCGGCCTTCAACTGCGTGACCGGCTTCTACCGGCCGACCTTGGGCCGGATCACCCTGCGTGGCAGGGACGTGGCGGGGCTGCGGCCCTCGGCCATCGCGGGGTTGGGGGTCGCGCGGACCTTCCAGAACCTGCGGCTGTTCGGTGAGCTGTCGGTCTTGGACAACGTGCGTGCCGGATCGCATCTGTGGCTGCGCCAGAGCGTCTGGGACGCGTTGTTGCACACCCCGCGCTACCGGCGCTCTGAGCGCGAGTGCACCGAGCGGGCCCATCACTGGCTGGACTTCGTCGGGCTGCGCGGCGACCGGTATGGGCGGGCCGGGAGCCTTCCCTACGGCGAGCAGCGTCGTACCGAGATCGCCCGTGCTCTGGCCCGCCGCCCTGACCTGTTGTTGCTGGACGAGCCCGCGGCCGGGCTCAACCAGGGGGAGAAGGCCGAGATGC
>NZ_JBSZKT010000090.1:0-525 GCF_055690525.1 Streptosporangium sp. H13245
AGGTGGGGCTGGCGATTGGGACGAAGTCGTAACAAGGTAGCCGTACCGGAAGGTGCGGCTGGATCACCTCCTTTCTAAGGAGCACCGGCTCGTTTCCGCTCGGCTCAGCCGGGTGGGGAGGGGTCTACGTCGTGTTCGTGAGCGAACGTCTCACGCTCGGCACGCTCATTAGTGGAGCACTGGCTACTCAACCAGGCCCGATGGCCGGGACTACTAGTACCGCCCTCACATGTGAGGGAGTGGGAACGGGGTGTCCGTGCGGGCGGGGCTGGTTGAACACACTGTTGGGTCCTGAGGGAACGGACGAAAGGGCGGGCTCGCTTCTGGCGGGCTTGCTGTCTGTTTGGCCTCGTGCGGGACCATCCTCCTGTCAGACCGGCTTGGTGCGGGTACCTACGTGTACTGCGTGCCGGGTGTTGGTGGTGGGTCGGGTTTGGTCGCTGTTTGTTGTTTGAGATTTGCATAGTGGACGCGAGCATCTTTGTGGCCAAGTTTTTTAGGGCACACGGTGGATGCCTTGGCATC
>NZ_JBSZKT010000091.1:0-513 GCF_055690525.1 Streptosporangium sp. H13245
CATCCACCGTGTGCCCTAAAAAACTTGGCCACAAAGATGCTCGCGTCCACTATGCAAATCTCAAACAACAAACAGCGACCAAACCCGACCCGCCACCAACACCCGGCACGCAGTACACGTAGGTACCCGCACCAAGCTGGTCTGACAGGAGGATGGTCCCGCACGAGGCCAAACAGACAGCAAGCCCGCCAGAAGCGAGCCCGCCCTTAACGTCCGTTCCCTCAGGACCCAACAGTGTGTTCAACCAGCCCCACCCGCACGGAAACCCCGTTCCCACTCCCTCACACGTGAGGGCGGTACTAGTAGTCCCGGCCATCGGGCCTGGTTGAGTAGCCAGTGCTCCACTAATGAGCGTGTCACGCAGGGAACATTCGCCCCTGACCGCGACGTAGACCCCCAACACCCCGCAAAGGAGTGGATGGGAGCCGGTGCTCCTTAGAAAGGAGGTGATCCAGCCGCACCTTCCGGTACGGCTACCTTGTTACGACTTCGTCCCAATCGCCAGCCCCACCT